>JANYLP010000111.1 GCA_025361445.1 Coriobacteriia bacterium | reverse complement strand
CGTAACGGTGTCGCGCACGGGCACACCCACCGCATAGTCGTCTTGCAGCGCGTTCGACACCACGCCCATGACTTTGCGCGCGTCCGCAATAGCCCAGCGTTCGTGCCCGAGCAGGACCACAGCGGGGGAGCCGTCATCGTGTGCGAGCGGGCGGACGTCGCGGGTGAGCAGCCGGATGAGCGTGGACTTCCCCGCACCGTTCGGACCGAGGATAGCGACGTGCTCTCCGGCGGCGAGCGTCAGCGAGTCGACCGACAGGATCGCGCGCCCGTCGCGGACGACGACGCAGTCGGTCAGTTGCAGGAGCGGAGGCGTCTGAGTGGTCATGTCCGCCAGCGTAGCGCGACCGATGCGGACGCGCACGCGTGGACACGGGCGGGACCACGATAGCGTCTCGGCACGACAGTCGCTTTGGAGGTGCGCATGGACACACATACGAACGCAGAAGCGACACCGATGCCCGCTCTCTTCATCGGGCACGGCTCGCCCATGAACGCTATCGAGGACAACCCGTTCAGCCGGTCCCTCATCCGGCTGGTCCGTGATCTGCCGCGGCCGCGCGCCGTGCTGGTCGTGTCCGCGCACTGGCGCGCGCACGGGACCCGCGTGACCGGGGACGCCTCCCCGCGCACCATCCACGACTTCGGCGGCTTCCCGCAGGAGCTCTACGACATCCGCTATCCGGCGCCGGGGGACCCCACGCTCGCGCAGGAGATCGCCGGGCTCGTCGGCGGCGTGACCGACTCGTCCTGGGGTTTCGACCATGGTGCGTGGGCCGTCATCCGGCGCATGTATCCGGAGGCCGATGTCCCGATGCTCGAGCTGTCGCTCGACGCCGACGCGTCGCCCGAGCAGCACTTCGCCATCGGTCGGCTCCTGGCACCGCTCCGCGACCGCGGGGTGCTCATCGTCGGGAGCGGGAACATCGTGCACAACCTGATGGCGGTGCGCTGGGAGGACGACGCGGAGCCGTATCCGTGGGCGATCGAGTTCGACGCATGGGTCCGCGACCGGCTGCTCGCTGCTGATGCCGACGCGCTCATCGGCTACCGTTCGCTCGGCCGCGTCGCGCAGCTCGCGCATCCGACCGACGAGCACTACCTGCCGCTCCTCTACGCGGCCGCGCTGCGGCGTGAAGGGGAACAGCTCGCGTTCTTCCACGAGGGGATCGAGATGGGCAGTATGTCGATGCGCGGCGTGCGGATCGGCTAGCGGCCGAAGCGCCCTACGAGAGCCACGTTCTCGAGCACGTGTCCCGACATCGCTACGCGAACCTCGTCCCACGAGGCATCGTGGGGCGCGTCCAGGCGAGGCACGTCGAGAGCGTAGAGGTTGGCGACGTAGTCGTGCACGCCGCTCCCGACCGGCGGCTGCATACCGCCGTAGCCGCGCTTACCACCGGTGTTCGGCATCTCGAGTGCCGGGAACGGGATCCCGAACGGACGCGAGGCGCCTTCCGGCAGGCTGCGCGTCTCGGGAAGCAGGTCCGTGACGAGCCAGTGGACCCAGCCGCGTGCCACCGGATGCGTGTCGATCAGCGCCAGAACGAACGAGCGCGTCGCGGGTGGCGGGTCGTCCCAGGACAGCGGCACGGAGACGCCCGAGCCGCCGACGACGTTCACGGTGGCGAACCTCGCGGGAATCGTCTCGCCGTCGAGGTATGCGGGGCTGGTGAGCTTCACGGTCGGGCCTCTCTGTGGAACGGTGCGATGCATGGTGGATACCCAAGTGGGGGAACGATCCCTCGTTGGACGGAGCATGCAGGGCCCGCGTGGCCTGTCACCGATGATCGTAGTGTCGCGTGTGTCTCCAGGCGCGACGTCCGGGGCGGTGCTACATTGGGTCCGCAAGTGTCCACTTCTCGGGAGGGGAGAGTGGCAATGCGTCTGCGACTTCTGTTCGTCATGACCGTGCTTGCAGGTGTTCTTGTCCTGCCCTCTCCCGCATTCGCTCTCAATCCGTACTGGATCTCTGAATACCTCCGAAGTTTTCAGTCTGGCGTGGCTGCGGATTTCTACGCCTACGACTGGAGCTTGGCCAGTGGTGGTATGCGCGTGAGCAGCTGCTACATGTATCAGTGGCCGAACACAGCGATTGAGCCGCTCCCGAGCGGTCTCGGCGACTACTACGTCGAGGCCGGTCTGTTCAAGTGGACGGCAGGGGGCAAACCACTGAGCGCGTTCTATGCCTACGAGACTCCGTGGACAAATACGCAGATGCGTGCAAGCTGGCCCGTTCAAGCCGGACAGTACTACCGTTTCCACATAGCGAACTGGTTCTCCAACGAGGGCGCGGAGAACTGGACTGTATACGTCAACAACGTGGTGGAGGGGCTCATTCCGGATTCGGGGTTTGCAAAGGGCGCGCCTCTCACGTTCATGGAAAGGAAGGAGTACGACGACAGCGGCAACCATCGCGCCACATTCATTCGATATCTCAACAACAGCACGATGGCTTGGACCGCTTGGCCTGGCATGAATCTCTACGACCAAGATACTCGCTTCGTTGCTGTCCCCGACAGCGACAACGCATGGCATACCGCGTACCAGTAGCACTCGAAGGAGGGTGACATGCGTCTCGCGAAGCTAGGAGCGACGTTCGTGGGTCTGCTCTTGGTGTCGGCCATCCTGAGCGGCTGCAGTAGCACGGCGGAAACGCGCCCGCCGAATGACCGCGTATCAGTCCAGGGGAGCAGAGCTGCCAAACGTTTCCCGGCCTATCAGCTGCCCATCACGCGCGGTGGGGCCCTGAGTTTCTCTCGCGTGGAGAGCGTGACGGTCTACGATCTTCCAGAAGCGACCGAGCGAGCGGGGTTCGATCCGGCCGTGCCCAAGAGCGATGAATTGGTATTCCAGGGGGCTCAGGTTCGCGCTATTCCGGCTGATTCCAATCTGTACCAGGGCTCCAGCTCCCTCGTCCTCCACTACAAACCTGATGTGCGCCTTCTCATCGTCCCCTTCTCCTCCGAAAGCAATGCCCTGCGGATCAGAGCCTCTCTGTTCTCTGCTGATGCCGGGGGGCTCTACTTGAAGCACGCAGACCTATCGGAAGGCATCACTGCCGACTACCTGACCCGCGGCGAATACGAGCGTCCTGATGGCAAGGTCTCCGGATGGGATGACTCGCTCGTGGTCTGGGTGGATGGTTCCACCTACTACTCGATAGCCAGCCCCACGTTGCCAGTGTCTGAGCTGCTAAATCTGGCCCGCTCGGTCTACTAGGGCCGACCATAACGAACCGCGCCCTGCCGACCCCGCCGAGCCATCCAATACGCGCCCAACGTTCGGGCGACATGGGCTCGGCAGGAGAGCGGGGGAGCTCTGCATCGCCGGGGTCCTGTCGATGCGCCGCACGTACACAGAGTGCTTCTGCAGTTCCCAGCTCGGGGTTGAGGTGGATCTGTGCTGCCGAGTGTTAGACTACGCTTCCACCGGCGCCTCGCGCCGGGCCTCGGACGGCGTCATACCGTGAACCTGGTCAGGGCCGGAAGGCAGCAGCCATAAGCGGTCACTGATGGGTGTCCGGGGTCCGGCACGGGGCGTCGGTGCGTTTCGGCGATGGGTGCCGCTCGGTGTCGGTGCGCCCTTGTATACTTCTCTCGCGGGCACCCGCCCGTCTCCGCACCGCTCCTTCGAGAGGCCGCTCAACCGCCCATGGCGCATCAGTCCCTCTATCGCGTGTACCGGCCGCAGACCTTTGGCGACGTGGTCGGCCAGGTGCACGTGACGCGCACGCTGAGAAACGCCGTGACGGAAGGATCGGTCGCGCACGCCTACCTGTTCTCGGGGCCGCGCGGCACCGGCAAGACGACCACCGCGCGCATCCTCGCCAAGGCGCTCGACTGCGAGTCGGGCCCCACTCCGGACCCGGACAACACCTGCGAAGCGTGCCGCGAGATCACCGACGGCCGCTTCCCGGACGTCTACGAGATCGACGCGGCGTCCCGCACGGGCGTCGATGCGTTGCGCGACGAGGTCATCAGCAAGGTCAACTACGCCGCCACGCGCGGCGGTTTCAAGGTCTACATCATCGACGAGGTCCACATGCTCTCCACCGCGGCGTTCAACGCGCTGCTCAAGACGCTCGAGGAGCCGCCACCCAAGACGGTCTTCGTGCTGTGCACGACGCATCCGCACAAGGTGCCCGAGACGATCCTGTCCCGCTGCCAGCGCTTCGACTTCCGACGCATCGGCACCGAGGACATCGTGGGTCGGCTCGCGCACATCGCGGCAGCCGAGAAGATCACGGTCGAGGAGGGGACGCTTCCTCTCATCGCGCGGCATGCCGCGGGCGGGATGCGCGACGCGATCGGCACGCTCGACCAGCTGTCGTCGTTCACCGGCGGGTCGATCACCGTCGCGGATGTCGAGGGTCTGCTTGGCGAGGTCGACACGGCGCGGCTGTTCGAGGTCACCGGCCTTCTGGCCGACCGTGATGTGGCCGGGCTGTTCGCTTTCGTCGCCGATCTCGTCGAGTCCGGCCACGACGTCGCCGAGTTCGTGCGCGCCCTCACCGGACACGTGCGCGACCTCTACGTCCTGGCGGCCACTGCCGAGACGGCAGGCATCGTGGATGTCACCGAGGCCGACGCGGCCCGACTTCGCACGCAGGCGGCGCGCTTCGACCTGGATCGCCTCGCGCGCGTCCTGGACGAGCTCGGTCGGGTCGCCGGCGAGCTGCGCTGGGCGCCCGACAACCGTCTCGCGCTGGAAATCGCGCTCGCCCGCATTGCCCGGCCTGGATCCGATCTCACGCTCGAGTCGCTCGCGGAGCGCGTGGCCGCGCTCGAGGCGGGGGCGCCCGTTCGAGCCGTGGCGGCGCCCGTGCCGGCCCCCGCGCCCGTGTCCGCGCCCGTCGCGAAGCCTGAGCCGGCCCCGACGCCTGCCGTAGCCGCGCCGGCACCCATCCCCGCACCCGTACGCGTGGAGCCCGCTGCCGCTGCGCCCGCCCCGGTCGCTCCCGAAGCGGCGCCCGCACTCGAGCCGACGTCCGCGCCCGCGCGCCGTCCCTCGCCACCCTCCTTCGACGTCGCCGAGCTGCGTCGCCGCTGGAAGGACGTCCTTCGCGAGGTCAAGACGGTGCGCCCTGCGGCCAGCAAGATGTTCATGGACACCGAAGCGGACGTCGACGGCGACACCGTGGTCGTCGAGTTCCGCCCCGAGGCGCGCGTCTTCAAGAGCATGGCCGAGGACGCCGAGGTCACGGCGCTTCTCCGCAACTCGATCCAGGCGGTCCTCGGGTGGCACGTCGCGATCCGGTACCAGCTGGGTCGGGGAGCCGTGCGTGCCGAGGACCCGGACGAGGTTCATCCCTCATCGGTCGCCGGCGGACGCAACGCGCCACCCACTCCTCCGGTCCAGGCGGCCGACGATGACTCTCTCGACCGAATGTTCACCGAGGGCCTCGGTGCCGCGATCGTCAACGAGAACGTGAAGGATCCAGGAAAGGGAACCACGTGAAGCCGAACATGAACCAGGCGCAGGCGATGAGGCAGCTGCAGCAGGCGCAGGCCGAGATGGCCCGCGTCCAAGAGGAACTCAAGAGCGACATGGTCACCGCATCCGCCGGTGGCGGAGCCGTGAAGGTCTCGATCACCGGCGACCTCACCGTCACGAACGTGGTCATCGATCCGCGCGCGGTGGATCCTGAGGACGTCGCTATGCTCCAGGACATGGTCCTCGCCGCTGTGAACGAGGCCGTGCGCCAGGCGCAGGAGCTTTCCAACTCGAAGATGCAGCGGGCCATGGGCGGCCTGAGCCTCCCCGGTGGGCTGGGCTTCTAGCGCGATGTCCTACTACGCAGAACCCATCACGCGACTACTCGAGGAACTCGAGCGACTTCCGGGCGTCGGTCCGAAGTCGGCCCAGCGGCTCGCCTTCCACATACTCAAGGGCGACGACGCCTCGGCGCAGCGGCTGGCCGACGCGCTCATCGAGGTGAAGCGTCTGATCCACTTCTGCTCGCGGTGCTTCAACTTCGCCTCCGAGGACCTCTGCGAGTACTGCGCGGACGGTGGCCGCGATTCCTCGATCATCTGCGTGGTCGAAGAGCCCCGCGACGTCGTGGCCGTCGAGCGCACCGGCGAGTTCCGGGGGCTGTACCACGTGCTCCAGGGTGCCATCTCGCCGATCGACGGCATTGGGCCGGATCAGCTCCGCGCCCACGAACTCATAGCCCGACTCGCGGACGGCAGCGTGATCGAGGTCGTCATGGCGACAAACCCGAACGTCGAGGGTGAGACCACCGCCCTCTACCTCTCCCGGCTCATCAAGCCACTCGGAATCAAGGTGACGCGCATCGCGTCGGGCCTGCCGGTCGGCGGGGACCTGGAGTTCGCCGACGAGGTCACCCTCGGCCGCGCACTGGAGGCACGCCGGGAGATGTAGTGGTGCGCCGTTGCGGCTGCGCGCCTTCCAGCATCTGTCTACCGTTCACCGACGATTCGTGCTCACTGGCGGAGCCGTTGCCCCCGTGTGCCGTGCCCGCACGCGTATCGTGAGCGGACACTCGCGGGTGCGCTCGCGCACGTACGCGCGCACGAGCAGGCGAGTGGCCACAAGGATCACCGAGCGGGCATGTCATCGAGTAGTTCGAAGGGGGCTGGAATGCACGAGCAGCTGACGGAGATCCGTTGGCACGCCCGGGCGGGCCAAGGCGCCGTCACGGCGGCGAAGCTCGTCGCTGAAACGGCGATGGAGCTGGACCACTACATCCAGGCGATGCCGGAATACGGCCCGGAGCGGATGGGCGCGCCGATCCAGGCGTTCACGCGCATCAGCGCCAGCCCGATCGAGATCCACAACAACATCGAGTTCCCCGACGTGGTCGTCGTGCTTGACGAGACGCTGCTCCCGATCGTGGACGTTCAGCGCGGACTCGCCGACGACGGGGTGCTGATCATCAACACGTGCACGCCGCCGGACACGGTCCGCAAGGCGCTGCACATCGCGAGCGCTCGTGTCGCGTGTGTCGACGCGACCGGCATCTCTCAGGACACGCTCAAGCGCGACATGCCGAACACGCCGATGCTCGGCGCCTTGGCCAAGGTGACCGGGATCTTCACGCTCGAGCAGATCATCGCCCACCTCCGCAAGACGTTCGGCAAGAAGTTCAGCCAGGAGGTCATCGACGCGAACGTGGCGGCCGTGACCCGGGCCTACGAGGAGGTGCAGTGCTCGTGAGCTGGGACATCTCAGGCATGGCCGGCTGGAAGGCCGACGATTTTCCCCTCGGCGCGGTCATCCCGGACTCGGGCAACTCGCGCGACTACGTGACGGGTGGCTGGCGCAGCCAGCGCCCCGTGCGCGACGAGGCGAAGTGCACCCAGTGCCTCTTCTGCTGGATCTACTGCCCCGACACGGCGGTCTACGTGGTCGATGAGAAGGTCACCGACTTCAACCTGGACCACTGCAAGGGCTGCGGCGTCTGCGCGAAGGCGTGTCCGTCGGATGCGATCACGATGGTGCCCGAGGGCTGCGAACTTCCGGAGGTGCAGTGACCATGCCGACGCAGAAGACCGTGGCTCAGACCGGGAACGTGCTCGTCGCCGAGGCGATGCGCCAGTGCGCTCCGGACATGATGGCCGCGTACCCGATCACGCCGCAGACCACGATCGTCGAGGAGTTCGCCAAGTTCGTGGCCAACGGCCGTGTCCACACTCAGTACGTGACCGTGGAATCCGAGCACTCCTGCATGAGTGCGTGCATCGGCGCCTCCGCGGCCGGCGCTCGCGTCATGACTGCGACCTCCTCACAGGGCCTCGCACTCATGTGGGAGGAGCTGCACATCGCATCGGGCATGCGCCTGCCGATCGTCATGGCCAACGCCAACCGCGCGCTGTCCGCTCCGATCAACATCCACTGCGATCACAGCGACATCATGGGAGCGCGTGACGCGGGCTGGGTCATCCTGTTCGCGGAGACCGCGCAGGAGGCCTACGACAACACCATCATGTCCGTGCGTATCGCCGAGCATCCGGACGTCCTTCTTCCGGTGATGACCACGCTCGACGGCTTCATCACGACGCACTCGATCGACCGCGCCGAGATGATGGACGACGAAACGGTCACGTCCTTCGTGGGCGACTACGTTCCCAAGAACGCACTGCTGGATACCGACCACCCCGTCAGCCACGGCAACTTCGCGGGCCTCGGCGGCCCGTACTTCGAGTTCAAGCGGAGCCAGCGGCTCGCGATGGATCGCGCACACGGTGTCGTCAACGCGATCGGGGCAGAGTGGTCCGGGATCACCGGTCGACCGTTCGGGATGATCGAGACCTTCGGCATGGAGGACGCCGAGGTCGCCATCGTGGTCATCGGTTCGACCGCCGGCAATGCGCGTCACGTCGCCCGCGGCCTGCGCGCCAAGGGCGTCAAGGCCGGCATCGTCAAGGTGCGCTGCTTCCGTCCGTTCCCCGCCGCCGAGCTCGCGGACGCACTCAAGGGCGTCAAGGCGGTCGCCGTCATGGACCGCAGCGAGAGCTTCGGCGCCGAGGGCGGCCCGCTCTTCCTCGAGGTGCGCAGCGCGCTGTACGACCTTGCGGACCGCGTGCCGCTGGTCGACTACATCTACGGTCTCGGCGGCTCGGACGTAAAGACCGAGCTGATCGAGCGCGTATTCACCGACCTGTCCGACATCGCTTCCGGTGCGACGGCCCCCGCGGGCCTCACGTACCTGGGCACACGGTAGAGGGGAGCGATCATGGCAACGATCAAAGAGCTCTCCCGTCGTGAGGACCGGCTCGAAGGCGGACACCGCCTCTGCGGCGGCTGCGGCGCATCGATAGCCGTCCGGCAGGTACTGCTGGGCGCCGGCGAGACTCCGATCATCGCGGGGTGCGCCACGGGCTGCCTCGAGGTTTCCACCACGATCTATCCGTACTCCTCGTGGAAGGTCCCGTTCATCCACAACGCGTTCGAGAACTCGGCCGCGACGATCTCCGGCGTGGAGGCGGCTTTCAAGGGCCTGCAGCGCGCGGGCAAGATCCCGGCGGGCAAGAAGATGAAGTTCGTCGCGTTCGGCGGCGACGGCGGCACCTACGACATCGGTCTGCAGTCCCTGTCCGGCGCCATGGAGCGCGGGCACGACATGGTCTACGTCTGCTACGACAACGGCGCCTACATGAACACGGGCATCCAGCGCTCCAGTGCCACACCGCTCGGCGCCTGGGCGACCACGTCCGAGGTCGGCAGTGCGCACCAGGGCAAGGAGCAGCGCCGCAAGGACCTCACCTCGATCATCGCCGCCCACAACATCCCGTATGTCGCGCAGGCCTCGATCTCGGACTGGAAGGGCCTGACCGCGGTGGCGGAGAAGGCGTTCGCGTCCGAGGGCGCCGCGTTCATCAACGTGTTCGCGCCGTGTCCGCGCGGCTGGCGCATCCCGCACGACATGACCGTGGAGATCGCCAAGCTCGCCGTGGACACCGCCTACTGGCCGCTGTTCGAGGTCGTCGAGGGTGAGTGGAAGATGTCCACCCGCCGCGTGACCCGCGAGAACCGCAAGCCGGTGGAAGAGTTCCTGCGTCCGCAGGGCCGCTTCAAGCACCTGTTCAAGGCCGGCAACGAGGAGCTTCTCGCCCGGATCCAGGACGAGGTCGACCGGAACTTCGACTACGTGCTCAAGCGCGCAGGGCAGTAGGCGCCGCATACCGTTCGTCGAGGGAGGCTCCCACACCGGGGGGCCTCCCTTTCGTTGCGCTGCAATCCGGCGCGAGAATGGTGCATCATGACGGGGTGATCCGCATCCGGGGGGAGGCTGGCGCGACGCATGGCGAAGAGCACGTCGCATAGGGCGTTCGACCGCAGCACCGTGATCGCCGCGGTGGCTATCCTCGTGGGCGTACTGTCGATCGTCGGCATCGTGTACGCAGTCATCGCTCAGACGGGCGTCTGGTTCATCGCCCTGCACGTCGGCATCGGCGTCTTCGCCGTGTTCCTACTGGTCGCGAACACCACGATGATCCCGCTCGGGGCGCTGACCGACAGCGCACGACGGGTCGCCGATGGCGACCTCGACGTGCGTATCGACCTCGGCTCGCGCAAGGAGCTGTTCGAGTTGTCGCAGGCGTTCAACTCGATGGCGGCGACGATCCAGCAGCGGACCGAGGACCTCACGCAGAAGGTCGACGAACTCACGACGCTGTACGAGACGAGTCGGGCTCTGGGATCGACGCTCGACTTGGACGCGCTCCTGGACTCCACTCTCGATGCCGCGATGCGCAGCTTCGCGGTTGATTCCGGGTACCTGGTCCTGCGCGACCCCGCCTCGTCCGACCTGCAGTTGCGCGCATGGCGGGGAACGACGGATGCCGCCCCGGACGACCGGGCGGTGCGCTCTTCGATGTCGGAATGGGTCGTGCGCCAGGGGCGTCCTCTCATCTTCAATCCTTCGACGAGCAACGGCGACGTCGAGAATGTCGACAGCATGACGGGGGCGCTCGCCGCCGTCTGCGTTCCCCTGCACGCCGCAGACGGCGTGATCGGCGCGATCGCGGTCGGGAGCCGCGACCGCAACGCGCGCTTCACCGGCGACCACGTCCGGCTCCTGTCCACCATCGCGAATCACCTCACCGTGGCGATCGGGAACACGGAGCTCTATGCGAGCCTCCAGGACGCGTATCTGGCCACGGTCCGCTCCCTGGCCGCAGCGGTCGATGCCAAGGAGCCGCATATGCGCGGCCACTCGGAGAGAGTCGCCGTCTTCTCGCGTTCGATCGCCGAGAACATGGGGCTTTCTCACGAGCAGTGCACCGCACTCGAGATGGCGGCCTACCTGCACGACATCGGCAAGATCGGCATCAGCGGGCACATCCTGCGCAAGCCGGGGCCGCTGAACGAAGAAGAGACCCTGACGATGCGGCACCATCCGCTCATCGGCGCGAACATCCTGAGGCCCGTGGCGTTCCCCTGGTCGATCGGTCCGGTCGTGCGGCATCACCATGAGCGCTACGACGGTGGAGGGTATCCCGCGGGGCTGCGGGGGGAGGAGATCCCGATCCTGGCACGGGTCCTGTGCGTCGCGGACGCGTACGAAGCGATGATCGCCGATCGACCCTATCGCAAGAGCCTCAGCGCCCAGGGCGCCATCAGCGAACTCAAGGGCTGCGCCGGAACGCAGTTCGACCCCCGTGTCGTTGATTCGCTCATCGAGGTGCTACGGGCCTCCGACTCCGAGTCCCACGGCCCCGAGCGCGTAGGCCTCGAAGTCGATCGCTACGAAGCGCGCGCGGTGTTCGTGTCGATCGCGGACGGGATGCTCTCGGCGTTCCGCCGGCTCGGTGGGCCGCGACTCACCGCGAACCTTGAGACGTCCATGGCGCAGTGGCTTGCGGGCCACCAGCCGGCGTTCTCCCTCAGCGCAGGCCACTTGAGCGCGAGCTGGGATCGCATCGGCGACCCGGACGACGAGCTTGCTGCGATGCGTTCGACGCTCGGGCAGCTCGGCGATCTGATGTCCGCCGTCACCGGGCGCAGTCTCGTGGAACACTTCTACAGCGAGTCGGTCGAAGGTCTGACCGAGCGGCTGCGGGGCTCCGCCTTCGAACTCGCCCTGTACCGGCACTCCTGAGCGGAGGTCTTCCGCTAGACTGATGCGCACTTTCGAGGTCCCTTCGCGGGCCTCGGGAGAGGCCGCTCGTCCGCTTCACGCTTCAGGGAAGACGCCATGGCGATCGTCGTTCAGAAGTTCGGTGGAAGCTCCGTCGGAACGACCGACCGGATCATGGCGGTCGCGCGCCGGCTCATCGCCGCCAAGGAGCGGGGCAACCGGATCGTCGCGGTCGTCTCCGCGATGGGCGACGTCACCGACGAGCTTCTCGCGAAGGCCCTCGCGATCAGCGAGGAGCCGCCCGAGCGGGAGATGGACATGCTTCTGGCCACCGGCGAGCAGGTCACGATCGCACTGCTCGCGATGGCGATCCACGCTCAGGGACACGAGGCGATCAGCTTCACCGGCGCGCAGGCGGGCATCGTTTCCGACGGCAGCCACACCAAGGCGCGCATCCAGGAAGTCCGCGCCGACCGCGTCATGGAGGCGCTGGACCGCGGCTTCATCGCGATCGTCGCGGGGTTCCAGGCGCTCACCCCCGAGGGCGACATCACCACGCTCGGTCGCGGCGGATCCGACACGACCGCTGTCGCGGTCGCCGCCGGCCTCGGCGCCGAGGTGTGCGAGATCTATACGGATGTTGACGGCGTGTTCACAGCCGATCCCCGGATCGAGCCGAAGGCGCGAAAGATCGACACGATCTCGTACGAGGAGATGCTCGAGATGGCGGCGACCGGGGCGCGGGTGCTGCAACTGCGCAGCGTCGAGTTCGCCCGCAACCATGGTGTCGTCATCCACGTGCGGTCCTCGTTCTCCGACATGCCCGGCACGATCGTCAAGGAGGCGGACGATTCCATGGAACAGGCGATCATCTCCGGAGTGACGCACGACACCTCCGAGGCCAAGGTCACCGTTCGCGATGTCCCGGACAAGCCCGGCGTGGCCGCCGAGGTCTTCGGCCGCCTCGCCACGGACAACGTCAACGTCGACATGATCATCCAGAACGTTTCCGAGGACGGCACGACCGACATCTCCTTCACCACGCCGAAGGAGGATCTCGTCCGCGCGCGGCGCGCTGTGGCCGAAGTCACCGAAGTGCTCGGCGCCCGCAGCTTCTCGGTCGACGAGTCGATCGCCAAGGTATCGCTCGTCGGAGCGGGCATGAAGACGCATCCGGGCGTTGCGGCGCTCATGTTCCGCACGCTCGCCGACGCCGACGTCAACCTCGACATGATCTCGACCTCCTCGATCCGCATCTCGTGCGTCATCGACGCGGCCCAGGTGCAGACCGCGGTCAGCGCGCTGCACGAGGCGTTCGGACTGGCGGAAGGGCTCGTCATGGTCGAGACGTCACCTTCGGCTACTGAAGGCGGCGCGCTGTGATCTGGAACCGGCCGATGCCCCCGAACCCCGTCGTCGCGGTCGCCGGAGCCACCGGTGCCGTGGGCGTCGAGATGCTCAACGTGCTGGCGCAGCGTGCCTTCCCCGCTTCGAGCGTGCGCGCGCTCGCTTCCGCGCGTTCGGCAGGGAAGCGCGTCCCCTTCGCCAGCAGCGAGCTCGTCGTCGAGGAGATGACCGAGGCGAGCTTCGAGGGTGTCGACATCGCGCTGTTCTCGGCAGGCGCCGAGGTGTCTCGGGCTTTCCGGGACGCGGTCACCGGCGCCGGCGCCGTCATGATCGACAACTCATCCGCCTTCCGCATGGAGGACGGCGTCCCCCTCGTGGTGCCCGAGGTCAATCCGGGCGACGCGGCGACGCATTCCGGCGTCATCGCGAACCCCAATTGCTCGACGATCCAGATGGTGGTCGCTCTGCACCCGCTGGCGGCGCTCGCGCCGATCCGTCGCATAGTCGTCTCCACCTACCAAGCGGCGTCGGGCGCCGGTCAGGCCGCCATGGATGAGCTCTACGAGCAGAGCGGCGACTTCCTGGCCGCGCGCAGCTTTGAGCCTGCGCAGTTCGCGCACCGCATCGCGTTCAACTGCATCCCGCAGATCGACGTCTTCCTCGAGGACGGTTCAACCAAGGAAGAGTGGAAGATGGTCGTTGAAACGCGGAAGATCATGCACCTGCCCGGCGTGGCGGTGTCGGCGACCTGTGTGCGGGTGCCGGTCCTGCGGTGCCATTCGGAGTCGGTCAACGTCGAGTTCGCCGCGCCCTTGACGGTCGCGGCCGCACGCGCAGCGCTGTCAGAGGCGCCGGGTATCGTGGTCTTGGACGACCCCTCCGCCAAACTCTATCCGATGCCGGCTCTGCTCGAGGGGACCGATGACACGTACATCGGACGTCTGCGCCGCGACCCGGGAGTCGAGAACGGGCTCGCGTTCTGGGTCGTCGCCGACCAGCTCCGCAAGGGTGCGGCCCTGAATGCTGTCCAGATCGCGGAGTTGCTTCTGCCGCAGGCGTGAGTTCGCGCGGGGCGGGGTAAGATACCTCAACGCCCGGCGCTGCTTGCGCGCGGCGACGGTATCGCGGCCGCGCTGGGGGCGCATGGCCTGTGCCGTTTTGTTCCGTACTGCCTGAGGGGAGTCAGATGAACGCGCGTCGCGTCGCGACCGCCGGTGTCATAGCAGCCGTCTACGGGGCGCTGACCTTCCTCGTCATCCAGCTCGGAGCCACGCTCAGCTACGGCATCGTCCAGTTTCGGCTGAGCGAGGCGCTCACGGTGGTAGCGCTCCTGACTCCCGCCGCCCTGCCCGGACTCGCGATCGGATCGGCGCTCGCGAATCTCTCGAGCGTCGGCCTCTTCGGCGCCCTGGGGCTGCTGGACGTCGTGCTCGGCTCCCTCGCGACGCTTCTCGGCGCGTCGTGGTCGTGGCACTTCCGCCGCCGCCGGGCGCTCGCGTTGCTCGGCCCGGTCATCTTCAACGCGCTCATCGTGCCCGCGTACCTTCCCGCCATGCTCGGTGCGGCGGGCATCACGACGATCCCGCTGCTCGGCATCACCGCCTCGAGTTCCTGGCCGCTCCTGTACCTCGCCGGCGTCATCGGCCTCGGCCTCGGTCAGGCCGTTGTGGTCTACGGCCTCGGCTGGCCGCTGCTCACGGCTCTGAGCCGCATCCGCCTGCCGGGTCTCGAGGGCGGAGACGAGTGACAGCCGAACGCGGTCCACTCATCGCGCTGGATCCGGAGGCGTGCCGCCGCTGCTGGCGCTGCGCTCACCGGTGCCCGGCGCGTGCGGTCCGCGTGTGCGCGGACGGATCGGTCGCGATCATCGACGAGAAGTGCGTCCGGTGTGGCCTGTGCGTGACCGAATGTCCGCATGGGGCGTGGGTGGTCCGCTCCGACGGCAATGTGGTGGATGAGCTGCTGCGCGGCGATAGGCCGGTCGTGGCGCTGCTCGCCACTGAGTTCGTCGCGGCCCTGTACCCGCTCACGCCCGAGGCGGTCGAGGCGCGGCTCGAGGCCGCCGGCTTCTTCGCCGTTGAGTCGACGCTGTTGGGCGAAGAGGCGGTCGCGGCCGCCTATGAGGTACGACATGCCGGCGGGAGTGGAGTACCGGTCATCCGGTCCACCTGTCCCGTAGTCAACGACTGGATCAGGACGTATCACCCGGCGCTCACCGGCGCGCTCGCGCCGCTGGTGCCGCCCTATATCGCACAGGCGCGACTCATCCGAGAGATGTACGAGGAGGAGGTAGCGATCGTGTACGTGTCCCCGTGCTTCGCCCGCAAGGACGAGGCTCGTGGTGACGAATTCGCATGCGATCTGGACGCGGTCATCGACTTCCTCGAGCTCGAGAGCGCGCTCAGCCGAAACGAGGCGGTGAGCGCGCATCCGACCCGCCCGCGAGAGCACGCCGGCGGGCGAAGGCCCGAGCCTTTGAAGGAGATCTCACTCACCGACGGGTACCCACGCTCCACGTTCGAGTCGCGCGACATGATCGCTCCCGACGTGCGCGTCGCGCGCGGGCTCGAGGAGCTCGAGGCGGTGCTGCGGGCGGCCGAGTCGGGCGAATCTGCGCCGCACATCCTCGACGCACTCAACTGCGAGGGATGCCTCGACGGCCCCGCGGTCAATCCGGGGATGCCGCTGTTCACCAAGCGGCACCTGGCCGCCTCGGATCGGTGCGGACGCGCCAGATCGCGGGTCTCGAGCCGCGAGATACTCAAGCATCTCCCGCGGATCGATCTTCGGCGTTCGTTCGAGGCGGCTCCGGTCAGACTCGAGCGTCCCACTGGGGACGAATTGCGCGAGATCATGGTCGAAGGGGGCATGGATTCCGCTGCCCTCGACTGTGGGATGTGCGGCCTGCCGAGTTGTGAGGAGTTCGCCCTTTCGATCTTCCGCGGTGAGACGACCTGGAGGGCGTGCCTCCCTCGCCGCAGCCGGGTTCTCAGCGACGAGCTCGAGGAACTCGAGGAGACGGCGATGCTCGACCCGCTCACGGGCCTGGCGAATCGACGTGCTTTTGCCAGCAGACTCGGCGAGGAGTGCGCGCGGCACGCCCGCTACGACGGACAGCTTGCGCTGCTCATGGTCGATATCGATCACTTCAAGCAGGTGAACGACCGATTCGGACATCCGGCGGGAGACGCCGTGCTGAACGGGGTTGCGGACATCCTTCGCGAGACCCTGCGCGTCATCGATCTCGCTGTCCGCTACGGGGGCGACGAGTTCGCAGTCATCCTTCCGCAGACGAGCAAGACCGAGGCGTTCGCGGTGGCCGAGAAGCTGAGGCTCGAGATCGAGGAAGCCGAAGTCATGTGGCGCGTGCGTCCCGCAGCACCGCTCGACTTCGAAGTGCGTGTGTCGGTGGGGGTCGCAGCCTTGAACGGCACGACCCTATCGCCCGACGAGTTGCTGGAGGCGGCCGACCGCGCTCTCTATCACGCGAAGCAGAACGGCCGCAACCAGGTCAGGCTCGCGCCGGGCTAGGAGGCGTTCTCACCATGGAGATCCACCGCGCGGATCTGTGGCGCGCCGAGGGCGACGTCATCCGCTGCGAGTTGTGTCCGCACGCGTGCCGCATTCGCGATGGCAGCGTCGGCTTTTGTGCCGTACGGCGCAACGAGGGCGGGTCGCTGATCGCGCTCACGTATGGGCGCGTGTCGTCGGTCGCCGTCGACCCCATCGAGAAGAAGCCGGTCTTCCACTATCGCCCCGGGACTCTCGTCTTCTCCGTCGGTTCGGTGGGATGCACCATGCGCTGCGGGCACTGCCAGAACTGGCAGATCAGCCGCGCGTCCTGTGACGGCGACCTGCTGCGGGACCTGTCGCCCGCCGACGTGGTGGCCGGGGCGCTGCGCGAAGGCTGCGAAGGCATCGCGTTCACCTACAACGAGCCGGTGATCCAGGCGGAGTACGTGCGCGACACGTCGCGGTTGGCGCACGAGAGCGGCCTCTTCACCATCATGGTCACAAACGGCTACATCACCACGGAGGGTCTCGACTACCTCGCCGGCGCGATCGATGTGTGGCGCGTCGACGTGAAGGGCATGACGGACGAGGCGTATCGCACGCTGTGCCGGGTGCCGAGCGTGGGCCCGATCCTGCGGGCGGCCGAGCGGGCGAAGCACGTACACGGGATGCACGTCGAAGTCGTCACGAACGTCGTGCCGACGATCAATGACGATGAAGCGCAGCTCACGGCGCTCGCGGCATGGATCGCTCAGGAGCTCGGCCCCGAGACGCCGTGGCACATCACGCGGTTCTTCCCCTACCTCGACTTCTCACATCTCGAACCCACGCCTCTGTCCACGCTGCGCCGGGCGCGGGAGATCGGCCACGGGGCCGGACTGCTCCACGTCTATCTCGGCAACGTCTCGGAGCCGGGCGGCGAGGACACCGTCTGTCCGGGGTGCGGCGCGACTCTCGTGAGGCGTGAGGGCTTCCGGGTGGTCGGGGCGGGCATGCCGGAGGGCGCCTGTCCCACGTGCGGCCGGAAGAGCGGAATCGTCACCGGGTAGCGCGACCTGTCGGTGTGGACTCTCCGCGCGCGGGTAGGCGACGGCGCGAAGCGGTACAATCGAGGCCGGCTCCATGCGAGTACTTTGGACTCGCCGGCCGTATGGGGTTCCCCGAAACGAGCGGATCGCCCTACCCCTCACGACGAAGAGACCCACATGACAACCTGCGTCGTCATCACGACCTTCTGGACCCGCCGCGGCGGACATTCCAGCGACCGGCTCATCAACGTGTACGACCACCCGACGCCGATCGACGGCGACAGCCCTCTTCCCGAGTGCCTGCGATCGCTCGAGAAGGTGCGCGGCCTGGGCAAGGTCGTCGTGATCGTCGCGGCAACCGACGCGTCTATCGAGCACGAAGCCGAGGATCGCGTCCGCGAGATCGTCGAGGACTTCCCGGAGATCGACTCACTCGTGTTCGGTCCCGCCGAGCTCGGATCGCTCCACCGTCGGCTCGAGCAGTTCGAGTTCTCGGACATGGTCTCGGGCGTCAGCCTCACGGGTTACGGCGCGGTCCGCAACACCGGTTTGATCGTGGCGGCAACGCTCGGTCAGGACATCGTTGTCTTCGTGGACGACGACGAGGTCATCACCGACACGGAGTTCCTCGTGACAGCGGTCGAGGGTCTTGGGATGAAGACGCCCGATGGCAAAGCGGTCTTCGCGAAGACGGGCTATTACGCCGACGAGGCGGGTGGTCATCACATCAAGGACGACGCCCACTGGACGGACGCTCTGTGGCGCGAGACCGACGACTACAACAAGGCGATGGGCGCGGTCGACGCACCGCCGCGCGTGAAGTCATCGACGTTCGCTTTCGGGGGATGCATGTCGCTACACCGTGACATGTACTGCAACGTCTCCTTCGACCCGTGGGTGCTGCGCGGTGAGGACGTCGACTACGTCATCAACGCCCGCATGCACGGCGGCGACGTGTTCCTGGACGGGCAGTGGAGCGTCGTGCACAAACCGCCCGAGGTGCCGAGCCGCGCGCTCCGATTCCGGCAGGATGTCTACCGGTTCATCTACGAGCACCGGAAGCTCGAGTTCGCCCGTTCGCAGATCGATCTGAGGCGCGTGACCTCTCAGTCGCTGCGGCCGTACCCCGGCGACTTCGTCGGGCACTCGGTCGCGTGGCGCGCAGCCACAACGGCGCTGCTCCGTGCGCTGTCGGGCAGCGAGCCCGGCGCGAACCTCGCCATCGCCCGAGCCGCGTTCACCGATGCGGCCAAGTACGCGCGGCGCAATTGCGACAACTACTTCGCGTTCCAGCGCCGCTGGCCGCAGCTTATGGAACGCCTCTGGGAGGATGTGGCGCTCGGAAGCCTCTTCTCGGGTGAGCGCCAGATCGACCGCACGGCGATCACCGGTCGTTTCCCGGTCATTCCCAGCCGGTAGGCGCAACGACGTGTACGAGGTGCTGAAGGTAGCCGTCGGGCTCTTCAGCGGCGTCCTGTCGGGAGCGTTCGGCATCGGCGGCGGTCTCATCACGACGCCCGCCATACGGCTCGTCCTGGGCTACGCTCCGCTGATCGCGGTCGGGACGCCGCTTCCCGTGATCCTGCCCGGTGCGCTCACCGGCGCCGTCACCTACTGGAAGCGCGGCTCAGCGGATGTCCGCGCCGGGCTTCTGATGGGACTCTTCGGGTCGGTCGCGTCCGTCGGCGGCGCGCTGCTGTCGCAGGTCGTCGGCGGGCCGATCGTGCTGCTGGCGACCGCGCTATTCATCGCATGGGCATCGGCCGACATGCTGCTCCAACACCGGACGGCGAGTCGGGCTGCGGCGATCGCGGGGGAAGGCGAGAGCGACGAAGCGGCGGCGCCGGTGCTGGCTCCGGTCGCTGACGGCGGGCGACGCGCTCTTCGCCTCGTCGGCATAGGCCTCGTCGCCGGCGCATACTCCGGGTTCCTCGGTCTCGGCGGCGGCTTCGTGATCGTTCCGGGTCTGTCCCGCTACCTCGGGATGCCGGTCAAGCGCGCCATCGGGACCAGCCTCGTGACGGTGGCCGTTCTTGCTATCCCGGGAACACTGACCCACGCGCTTCTCGGCCACGTCGATTGGATGCTCGCGCTGTGGCTCGCGCTCGGCGTGGTGCCTGGGGCGCTCATCGGGGCGCGCCTCACGGAACGCGCGTCCGATCGGGCCGTGCGCCTGGGGTTCGCGCTCCTGCTCGCGGTCGTCGGCGTGTGGCTGGCCGTCAGCGAGCTCGGCGGGCTTCGGTGAGCGGTCTGACGCGGCCGGCGACCACTGCCGAGCTGTCGTGGATCGCCCCGGCCGCGATCCTCTCTCATCTCGTGGAGCACCGAGTCGAACTCGTTGCGATCGCCGAAGCCGAACCCTGGCGCGTCCGTGTGACGGACAGGGGGGAGGCCGCGCTCCTGGCGCGCTGGCGAGAGCATCTCGACGATTGCGCCGTGCTCGGGCTCTGGTGCTCGCCGAGCCGCGTCCCCGTTCTCGTCACCGACCTGCTCGAGGTCGCGCGCGCGGAGGGCTTCGCACGACTGCTCGGGCCTCTGGTTCCGGAGCGCTCCAGCCGGCCCTATCTGGAATCGGGGCTCCGGGTGGTCGAGCGCGTCGTGGTGATGCGCCGCGCGCTGGGGCCGCGCGCAGGTGCGGGCCCGTATGCGCACGAGGGCGGGCGCGCGGCCGGGCTGACCGTGCGCGAGGCCGACTCCACCGACATCGACCGTATCCTTGCCGTCGACGAAGCGTGCTTCGAGCCGTTCTGGCACTACGACAGAGCGGGGATCGAGCGTCTCGCACGCACCGGGCGCATGACGGTGGCGACGCTCGATGGCCTGACCGTCGGCTATACTCTGGCGACCTCGCGGGCCGGCGACGGGAGCCTCGGGCGGCTGGCGGTCACGCCTGATGCGAGGCGTCGCGGGATAGGGCGGGCACTCGCTGACGAGGCCGTCGACTGGATGGTCCGCAAGGGCGCACACAGCGCGATCCTGTCCACCCAGGAGACCAACACGGCATCCCGGTCGCTGTACAGGGGTATGGGCTTCCATGAGACGGGCGACGTGCTCGTCGCGTGCGCGTCATCCGATCTGCGGAACGGGTCCGGAGAAGGGCGGTGAGCTGATGCAGCGTCGTCTCGTGTTCGACTGGATGGCCATATCAGCCGTCCTCGTTCTCGGCACCTTCGTGGTCGTCGGGCCGATGCTGGGTGCTCCGGAGAGCGCGGTCGTCATCGCCGCTGTCGTGCTCGCGGCGGCAGCAATCGCCGCCCTGTGGAGCCGCATGGCCTCGCGCCCCGACCATCTGCGCGCGGTCCAGTCTCAGCGCATCCTCGACATCGCGAACGTCTCCATGTTCTACATGCGGCAGGGACTCACTCCGGTGACCGCGCAGGAGGTGTGCCGGCTCACGCTGCAGCGTACCGAGGCCGACGCCGTCGCGATAACCGACCGGGACACCGTCCTGGGATTCGCCGGCGAAGGGGAGGACCACCACACGGTTGGCGGCCCCATCATCACCCGGGCCACCGTCGAGGTCCTTGAGACCGGCGAGCATCGCGTGCTCGTCAGCCGTGAGGAGATCGGCTGCCCGAAGCGCGACTGCCCGCTGCGTGCCGCGATCGTTGTGCCGCTCGAGGTGCGTGGCGTCCCGGTGGGCACCCTGAAGTTCTACTACGCGACGGCGCGGCTGCTCAACGAGACGCAGGTCACGATGGTGGACGGGCTCGCCCGCCTGCTCTCGACCCAGCTCGAACTCTCCGAACTCGAGCGCCAGACCCAGCTCGCGTGCCGCATGGAGCTCAAGGCCCTCCAGAGCCAGATCAACCCGCACTTCCTTTTCAACACCATCAACACGATCGCGAGCCTTATCCGCACGGACCCGCCGCGCGCCCGGGAACTGCTCCGCGAGTTCGCGACCTTCTACCGGCGCACGCTCGAGAACAGCGACGAGCTGATCCCGTTCTCGCAGGAGCTCGACTACGTCCGGCGCTACCTCGTGTTCGAGCGAGCGCGCTTCGGCGAGGAGCGGATACGCTTCGCCGAGGACGTGCCTGCCTCGCTCGATGCACTCCTCGTCCCCGCGTTCGTGCTGCAGCCCATCGTCGAGAACGCGGTGCAGCACGGCATCCGCCCGGCAGGTCCGCTCCACATCAAGCTCGTTGCGCGCAGTCACGGGGACGCGGTCCTGATCGAGGTCGCCGACGACGGGCGGGGTATCGCCGCGGCCGATCTTCCCCGGGTGCTCGACGCGGGATTCGGGCGGGGGCTTGGCATAGCGCTCAAGAATGTGGACGATAGACTCAAGGGGCACTTCGGACCGGACAGTGGCCTTGGCGTGCAGAGCACCGAGGGGCAGGGCACTACAGTGACGCTCACTCTCGCATGTACGGCGACGCCGGAGACGGCGCGATGACGCTCAAGGCGCTCGTCGTCGACGACGAGGCCCCTTCACGCAGCGAGCTCCGCTTCCTTCTCGGGGAGGCGGGCGGCATCGAGGTCATCGGCGAGGCCAGCAACGCCGCCGAAGCGCTGCAGCTCATCCGCGCGATCCCGTACGACGTCGTATTCCTCGACATCGAGATGCCGGGGCTGTCCGGGATGCGGCTCGCCGCCGCTCTGGGCGAGCTCGAGCGGCCCCCCGCGATCATCTTCGTGACCGCGTACTCCGAGCACGCCGTCGAGGCGTTCGAAGTGGAGGCGGCCGACTACCTCGTCAAGCCGGTCGAAGTGGCGCGCCTGCGTCGGGCCATCGAGCGGCTCAGCCCGCAGGCGCCGGCCGCCGGGGTGGCGCGCGTCGAGCGCGTTCCGGTCGAGAAGGCCGGCAAGAAGCTGCTGCTGTCCGTGGAGGAGATCTTCCACATCATGGCCAAGGACGACTACAGCTACCTCTACACCGACGGCGAGCGGTACCTCTCGACGATGTCGCTTCAGGACCTCGAGCGGAAGCTCGAGCCACGCGGGTTCTTCCGCGTGCACAGGCGGTTCGTCGTGAACCTCGAGAAGGTCAAAGAGGTCGTGCCGATGTACGGCGGCACGCTGCTGCTCACCATGAAGGACCGCGCGGCCAGTCAGGTGCCCGTCTCGCGCAGGCGGGTCCCGTCGCTGAAGAAGGCCCTGGGACTGTGAGTCCGGAGCCGGCGGTCGGGTCGGTTCGTGTCGGAGTGATCTCCGACACCCATGGTGAGATCCCGGTCGCCGCTTTGCGGGCGCTCGAGGGCGTCGACGCGATCGTGCACGCGGGCGACTGCGGGACGGGCTACGTGCTCGACATCCTTGAGAGCATAGCTCCGGTCACGGCGGTCTGCGGCAACTGCGACCTGCCGGGATCGCTCCCGTGTCCGCACGCGCTGCGCGTGGAACTCGGTGGCGTCGTCGTTGTCGTCGCGCATCGTGAGCGCGACTTGGCCGGCAGCCTCGAGCCCGCGATCGCCGGCGCGCGCGTGGCGATCATCGGGCACACGCACGTGGGGCGCATCGAGACGCGCGACGGGGTGCTCTGGGTCAATCCGGGAAGTGCGGTCTCGCCGCGGCTGGGTTCGCCCGCATCGGTGGCGATCGTCAGCATCGGAGCCGACGGCGACGTCAGCGCGGAGATCGTCCCGCTCGGTTAGGCGGACCGCTTCGTCGGGACGGGCTTCTTGTCCCGCGCTACGGCAGGTTCAGCGCCACGATCACGTCCGGAGCGAAGAACGACGCCATCGCGTTCTCGGTAGAGAAGTCCGCGATCTCGCCGGTCCACTTGCCGCTCTGGTAGCGGCCCCAGACGCCGATCGATTCCAGGCCGTCCGCGGAGGGGGCGGCCATCGCGTTGCCCCACCACGCGCCGGTCGAGTCCTTGGCGATCTTCGCCGTGACGCTGAAGGTGCCGGTGTAGGTGGCACCGGCCATGCTCTTCGCCGACTTGAGCGCGTAGGCCTTGAATGATGCCAGTGTCGGAGCAGCGGTCACCTTCGCCACCTTCTTGGTCCAGTCGATCTTGGCCGCGAGTTCCGGTGAGACCAAGGGAGCCGCGCTCTGAAGGCCGGCGATTGTCGCGAGTTTCGAGCCGAACGGCGCGCTCCACGAGATCTCAAATGCGTTCGGGCCGCCCGTCACGGCGAAGAAGGTGCGGGTGCCGCCCGCCGGAAGGATGTCGCCGACTGCGGCGCTGTCCTGCGAGAAGAGCTGGTAGACAGTGACGTTCCCGGACAGCCCGAGTCCGGTGCTCGCGGCCTTCAGGATCGCCGCGCGCAGAGCGCTTCCCGATGCCGGGGTGGTGATCGGTCCGGCCGACGCCGCGGGGACCTCCACCGGAGTCGACGTCGGCTCGACGGTGTCCGTGGCAACGGGGGCGGTGGCCGTGGGCGTGGTACCGGTTTCCGCGGGCTGGGCCGGCTGCGTGCAGGCGGCTGTCGCCAGGGCGACGAACGCCAGGGCCAGCACGATGAGGATCCTTCTGGGCGCGAGTGTCATGCGTTCCTCCATAGGGTGGTCGGACGCGGAATGGCGTCGTTACCTCATGTACCCGAGCGCTCCGCGCTCATCGCGTCGAGCAGCGGGTCCAGGTCGGCGACCGTATCGCCATCGAGCACGATGGCGAGCACGGGGCGCCCGTGGGCGACGAGCGCCGAGGCGTCTCCGGCCGCCTGCGCCGCGTTCAGCCGTGCCAGCGATCGCAGGCCGTCCGTATCAGCGGCGGGCGCAGTGATCACGAGGAAAGAGCCGTTGGGTGTGCCGCCCTTGTGGAACTGGCCCGTGGAGTGCAGGTACCGCGGGCCGAGTTCGAGAGTGACCGGGACGCGGTGGGCGACAGCGACATCGGCGCACGCCGCCCGCAGGGGACCGAGCAGGCTCTCATCTTCGGGCAGGTAGGCGAGAACGGCGAGGTAGCCGCCGTCCGGGACGTCGCCCAGGAGCGCACGGACCCGCGCGGCGAGATCGCCCTGTGGGCCGTCGGGAGAGGCAGGCACGGACTCCCCGGGCGTCTCGTCACCGCTCAACAGGATCGCGCGCGTCGCGGACTTGGCTTCTTCGACGTCGGGCTGGTCGAACGGCTCGATGCCCTCGAGCGCGGCAAAGAGCGCCACGGCCCACGTCCAGTGGACGAACTCGGCGGCGAGGGAGTACGCATCGTCGACGACGACCTCGAAGACGGGCTCGCCGTCGGGCAGCAGGTCGGCAAGGCCCGCCAGCACGGTGTCGTCTTCCAGCCGCAGCACGAAGGTCATCCGGTCCGCAGCGTGCGCGGCGGGTAGGCCCGGCGAGTCCTCGAGTACCGGCAGCAGGCCGGCGCCTCCCTTGCCTGTCGACTCCGCGACCAGCTGCTCCACCCACAGCCCGAAGGATGCGAGGCGCGGTGAGCACACGACGGCAAGCTTGTCGCGACCCACGGCGCACGCGTCCGCCATCCACGAAGTGAGCGCGATCGCCGGGTTGTCCGCAGAAGGAGTGCGACATGCGTCTTCGAAGGCGGCGGCCGTTGTGGCGAGGCGAGCGACGTCGATCCCGGCGAGGGCGGCGGGAAAGAGGCCGAACGGGGTCAGCGCGGAGTAGCGTCCGCCTATGTCATAAGGCGTCCGGACGATCGAGGCGAACCCTTCCGCGAGGGCCAGCGCCTCCAGAGACGAACCAGAGTCCGTGACTGCGACCAGGTGACTGCCCGCTTCGGCTCCGAGCGTGTCGGTCAACCAGGGCCGGAACACGTCGAGGAGCGCGAGCGGCTCGACCGTGGAGCCGGACTTGCTGGCGACGAGCACGAGGGTCGTGGCCGGCGCGAGCGAGCGTAGCGCTGCCGCTACCTGGGACGGCGATGTGGTGTCGAGGACGTGAAGCGTGGGCGCACCGGGTGCCGAGCCGATCGTCCGCGAGAGAACCACCGCGGGAAGCGAGCTGCCGCCCATGCCGAGGACGACCACGTCGGTGATACCGGGCGAGGTCAGTTCCGCCGCCAGCGTCCTCAGGCCGGTCGCGGCGTCGACCGCGCGGGCACCGGCGTCGACCCATCCGAGCCGGTCCGCTGCGATTCCCGGGTCCGCGAACAGCGAGGCGTCACGCGCGGCGAGGCGCTCGACGGCGTGCATCTCGATCAGACGGTCGCGTGCGTCCATCGCGGCGAAACCTCCTCACGTTTCGGCACATCCTACCCGAAGCGCTTCACAACGACGGACCCTAGGCGAGGGGATCGGGCTCCGGCGGATCGGCCGCGTCTCCGAAAGCGGCGGCGCTCTCCGGTGCGATGTCCACCGTTCGGGACTCCATGAGTGCGACCAGCGCGCCGCCCGCCACGACCATGAGTCCGCCGATGATCGTCCACTCCGTCAGGGCCTGTCCGAGGAAGATCGCGGCGAACACCACCGCGGAGGCGGGCTCGGTGTAGGTCAGAACCGCGGCATGGTCGGTACGCACCCGGCGCAGCCCAGCAAGAAACAGCATCCCGGCAAAGGCGGTGTGGACGATGCCGAGCGTGGCGAGCGCCCCGTAGGCGCCGAGCGTCGTCGGTCCCTCGCCGCGCGAGTACATCCAGATCACGAACGGGAAGAGAAGGACGCTCGCGGTGCCGTACTCCACGATCATGAGCGCGCGCCCGGTCACGCCGCGCAGGATCTTCTTCGATCGCAGCAACAGCACCGAGTAGGTGAGAGCGGAACAGAAAGCCAGTACCGCGCCCAGGAGCTGCGGTCCTCCGGAAACGCCCAGCCCCTGCGGCGCGAGGATGACCCCGATGCCGCCCAGCGCGAGCGCCATCGGGGCGAGTATCCGCACGTCGAAACGTTCCTTCGTCACGAACGGTGCGAGAGCGGCGACGAAGACGGGGCCCATGTATCCGAGCAGCTCCGCGGTGGCGACGTTCGTGAGGTCGAGCGCGGTGAGGAACAGCACCCAGTTGACGGTCAGGATCGTGCCTTGTAGCACCAGCTGCCCGAGCTTCTTGCGCGGCAGCGACCTGACCTCGGCCCATCCGCCGCTGACGGTCATCCATCCGATGAGCACGATGTCGGCGAAGAACACACGGTAGAAGACCTTCACAACGGAAGCGCCGTCCGCGGCGTGAAGTACGACCGGGATCGATCCCCAGATGAGTCCGGCCGCTCCGACGAGGAGCAGACCGATCAGTTGTGCGCGGCGACCCCCCGGTGCCGTCATCTAGCAGATCCGGGGCAGCTGCTCGCCGACGAGCATGTCCATGATGCGACGGGCGCCGAACGAGGTCTTAACGTAGACACGGCCCGCTGGCCCCTCGGTGACCTCGCCGATGATGGCGGCGTCGGCGCCGTAGGGGGCCGACTTCATGGCGGCGAGCGCCGCATCCGCCTGGTCGGCCGGGACGACGGCGACCATCTTGCCTTCGTTAGCGACCTGATAGACGTCGTAGCCGAGCATCTCGCACGCGCCGCGCACCTGCTCGCGCACGGGTACGTCGTCCTCGACCACGGTGATGGATACCTTGGAGGCGGACGCGAGCTCGTTCAGGCAGCTGGCAAGCCCTCCACGCGTCGGGTCACGGAAGCATCGCGCATCGGGGGCGGCGTCGAGCGTGGCCGCCACGAGGTGGTTCAGCGGCGCCGCGTCGGAAACGATGTCGGTGCCGAACGAGAGCCCTTCGCGAGTGGACATGACCGCGATGCCGTGGTCTCCCAGCGTGCCGGACAGCAGCACGACGTCGCCAGGCTTGCAGTAGCGGCTCGACAGGTCGACGCCCTCGCGGACCACACCGACGCCCGCCGTGTTGATGTAGATGCCGTCCCCATGCCCGCGCTCGACGACCTTCGTGTCGCCGGTGACGATCCTGACTCCGGCCTCGGCTGCCACAGCGACCATGGAGTCCAGGATGCGCTGCAGCTCCTCGATCATCAGGCCTTCCTCGAGCACGAAGCCGACGGTGAGGAACAGCGGAGTGGCGCCGGCTGTGGCGACGTCGTTCACGGTGCCCGCGACGGCCAAGCGGCCGATGTCCCCGCCGGGGAAGAAGCGCGGCGTCACGACGTAGGTGTCGGTCGTCAGCGCGATGCGGCCCGGCGGGATCTCGAGCGCCGCGGCGTCGTCCATGCGAAGCAACGCCTCGTCGTTGAAGCGCGCGATGAAGACGTCCTCGATCAGCTCGCGCATCATCGTGCCGCCGCTGCCGTGAGCGAGAAGTACACGGTCGGAGCGCATGGTGTGCCTTTCGACGGCTCAGTGGAGGTTAGCGGTTATACGCGGGGTGGTTCTGGTCGATATACGTTAGACACGCTGCGAACGAACAGCGCGATGTGTGCCATATCGGGATTGTAGTCGGTTTCCGGGTTCAGAAGACACCCGGGGCGCCGCGGCGTGGCGCGGAACGGCACGGTGCTCGCTGGAAGCGAGTCGGGTACCAGAGAGGGAAAGGAATCACGCACATGAGGGAAGACAAGGTCGATCGAGGGCTTTCATCGGCGATCGGACGTGCCGGAAGGGTACTTCTCTTCGTCGGCACGGGACTGGCCATGATGCTCGCCACCAGCACTCCTGCTTTTGCGAGGCCCGCGGACCGCAACCACAACAAGATCCCGGACTCATGGGAGAAGAAGTTCCACATGAGCCTGAACAGGAACCAAGCGAATCTGGACGCCGATCACGACGGTCTCACCAACATCCAGGAGTTCCTCTCGGGGACGAACCCCCGCGTCGCCGATACCGGACACACGGGCGTGCCGGACCCCCTGAAGGACGCGGATCACGACGGCGTCGACAACGCGCAGGAGTTCCTGGACGGCACGAACCCCCGTGGCGCGGACTCCGATCACGACGGCGTCCGTGACGGGAACGAGATCCGAGGAACGATCACCGCGTTCGATCCGCTCACCGGCATCCTGACGCTCGCGTCGCGCAGCCACCGCAGGTCCGTTGTGACGACCGTCACTATCGACGCCGACACCGTTCTGAAGTGGAAGACCGACCACCGGGGCGATGCGACACCGACCGCCGATCCCACCCTCGCTGACCTTGTGGTCGGCGTTCGCGTCCACTCCGTCGACGCCACGACACAGCCCGACGGTTCGCTGCTCGCGACCCGTGTGCTGCTCAAGGCCGAGCAGGCCGACGGCGACGACGAGGGCGACCATCAGGAAGCGGACATGACCGCCGCAGTGGTCAGCTTCGACACGACGTCGGCGACGCTCGTCGTACAGGCGGTCCGCCATAGCGACCACACCTTCGATCTGACCGTGGCCCCAGGCACCACCTTCGCGTGGGGCGAGGACATCGTGGCGCCGGATCATGTAGCCGGTTCCGGTGACCTGATTGCGGGCGCGATCGTCGAAGTGAGGTTCACTGAGCTCGCCGGCGCGAAGACGGCCGTCAGGGTCGTGTTCCACGCAGCCGTGATGCATAAGGGCGACTCGATGCACGACGACGGACCCGGACACGACAGGCCCTAGCAGCCGATCCGGTACTCGAGTGAGTACGAAGGTCCCCGGGATTCCCGGGGGCCTCACTCGTTCTATCGAGCCGGGGAAGGAAGCGTCCCTAGCGGCCGTAGTCGGTGTAGCGGTAGTACGCTGCGCACGATCCCTCGGACGAGACCATGCACGGCCCGATCGGGTGCTCCGGGGTGCAGCCCTTGCCGAAGAGCTTGCACTCGAACGGCAGGATGACGCCCCGCAAGACCGAGCCGCACTTGCAACCCGGGATGTCCTTCGGCACAGGCGGCGTGACGTCGAAGCGCTTGGCGGCGTCGAAGTCGGCGAACTCCGCGCGGATCGCCAGGCCGGTGCCCGGGATGACGCCGATGCCGCGCCAGTCGGAGTCGCTCGGCTCGAATACCTCTTCGATGAGCGCACGGGCGGTGGGGTTACCGTCGGCGTTGACGCCGCGCCTGTAGGCGACCTCGATCTCGGCGCGGCCCTCCTTGATCTGGCGGGCCAGCATCCAGACGCCCTGGAGTACGTCGATCGGCTCGAAGCCGGTCGCCACTCCCGGGACGTGGTACTGCGTTGCGAGGAAGCGGTACGGCTCGGGCCCGATGATGGTGGACACGTGTCCCGGGAGGATGAACCCGTCGATCTGGACCTCGGGGTCGTTGATGAGCGCCTCGAGCGCCTTCGGGACCGTCTTGTGGACCGATAGCACGCTGAAGTTGGTGAGGCCCCGCTTCTTCGCTTCCTTGATGGTCACGGCGATCGTCGGGATCGTGGTCTCGAAGCCGACGCCCATGAAGACGACCTGCTTCTCGGGTTCGGTCTCGGCGATCTTGAGGGCGTCGAGGGGGGAGTAGATGATGCGGATGTCGCGCCCGTCGGCCTTCTCACGGGACAGCGAAGAGTAGGAGCCCGGGACCTTCATCATGTCTCCGAACGTGGTGATCACGACGTTCGGCAGGCGGCCGATCTCGATGGCGAAGTCGATGTCGCGGTTCGCGGTCACGCAGACCGGACAGCCGGGGCCCGAGATGAGCGTCACGTTGGGAGGCATGACCTCGCGCAGCCCGAAGCGGGCGATCGCCACGGTGTGCGTTCCGCACACCTCCATGATCTTCATGGGACGGTCGGCGGCTTCTGCGATCAGCTCAACGAGGTGCTTGGCCAGCTCGGGGTCACGCCATGCGGACAGCAGGTCCGCCATGTCAGACGCCGACCTCTGTCGCGTCCGCGCCGACCTCAGCCATGTCGCCGTCGTCCCACTCGATCTGCTTGATGAGCTCCCAGGACTCGGCTGCGAACTCCTCGTCGACGACCTGGATCGAGAAGCCGGCGTGGATGAGCACCCACGAGCCGACCTCGGCTTCCGGCGTCATCGACAGGCTCACGGTGCGCGTGACGCCGTGGATGTCGACCTCCGCCATCTGGTTCTCGTTCATGAGGATGACCTGGGCCGGGATCGCTAGACACATGGGAGAGCTCCTCTTGGTCGCGAAGACGTGCCGGCGTACCGGCCTGTTATACCGTATCGCGTCGCGCCCAAGCCACGACGGCCTGCCCGTATGAGACGTCGCCGTCGTTTGTGGGGAGGTCGCGGTGCACGAGCGGGACGAGATCTGCTGTTTCAAGGCCTGCGCGAACGCCTGCGAGCACGATGCGGTTCATGAATACGCCTCCGGCGAGTGCCACATGCCGCACGCCCGCTCGCGCTGCGGCGCGAGCGGCGACATCCACCGTCACGTCCACGACGGCGTTGTGGAAGCGCGCAGAGACGGTGGAGGCGCCGACGCCGCCAGCCAGGTCGTCAAGGAGCTCGCGGACCATCGGTTCGGGATCGATGATCACGGGCGAGTCACCGGTTAGCGCGAAGTGGTAGGCACCTCGTTCTGTGCGGTCCGCGAGCGCTTCCAACTCGATCGCCGCCTGTCCCTCGTAGAGAGCATCGGCGCGGACTCCCGCGAGCGCGGCCACCGCGTCGAACAAACGCCCCATGGATGACGTCAAAGGGCTGTTCAACCCCCGGGTCGCCATCGCGCGAAGCGTGGCGTGCTCCATCTTCGTGAGTGATTCTTGCAGGATCGAAGCCCCGGGATGATCGAACAGCCCTTCATCCAGACCTGAGAGCAACCCCGATGCCATCCGGGCGGGTCGGCGGATAGCCGCGGCGCCACCGGGCATGGGCACGGGACGAAGATGGGCGACCCGCTCGAAGCCGCTCCAGTCCGCGAGCAGCACTTCGCCGCCCCAGATCGTTCCATCGGTCCCGTAGCCGGTGCCGTCGTAGGCGATGCCGATCACCTTCTCGGCGATGCCGTGCTCCGCCGTCACGCTCGCGATGTGCGCGTGGTGGTGTTGCACGCCGACCGACGGCAGGCCGAGGGATTTCGCGAACTTGGTCGATAGGTATTCCGGGTGCAGGTCGTACGCGACCACGCCCGGTCTCACGCGGAACATCTCCTGGTAGAGCGCGAGCGTGTGTTCGTAGGCCTCGAGCGTCTCCGCGTTCTCCATGTCGCCGAGGTGCTGGCTGACGAAGGCGTGGGTGCCGCGCGCGAGGCAGAACGTGCTCTTCTGCTCGGGGCCGGCCGCGAGGATGTGGACGTCGGTGTCGAACGGCAGGTGCAGCGGGAACGGTGCGTAGCCGCGCGAGCGGCGAACGAGCTCGGTGACGCCGGCGACGACGCGGACGACGGAGTCGTCGTAGCGCTGAAGGATCTCGCGGTCGTGGAGCAGGAAGGCGTCCGCGATCGGGGCGAGGCGCGTGAGGGCCTCGGCGTTGTCGATAGCAATCGGCTCGTCCGACAGGTTGCCGGACGTCATCACAAGCGGGCGCCCGCTCACGGCCGCCATCAGCAGATGGTGCAGCGGCGTGTAGGGGAGCATCACGCCGAGCTCGGCCAGGCCGGGGGCGACCGACGGGGCGAGAACGGTGTGGGTGGTCATCGGAAGCAAACGCAGGAGGACGATCGGGCGCTTCGTGCCCTCAAGCAGTGCCGCCTCCTCATCGCCGATCTCGCATAGAAGCCGGGCGGAATCGATATCCGGCAGCATGATGGCCAGCGGCTTGCCCCAGCGGCGCTTGCGCTCGCGCAGCCTGGCGACGGCGGCCTCGTTGGTGGCGTCGCACGCGAGATGGAAGCCTCCGAGCCCCTTGATGGCGAGGATACGGCCGTCGAGCAGCATGCCGGCGGCCGTATCGAGCACGCGTGAGGATCGGGCCTTTTCCGTGGCGCGGTTCCGCTCCGGAAGGGGCGTGAATGCCTCCGCAGGGCTCCAGGCCAGCTCGGCCGGCGCCTCGTCGCCGTTCAGGTACAGGCGCGGGCCGCATACGTGGCAGGCGTTCGGCTGAGCGTGGAAGCGCCGGTCGGCGGGGTCGACGTACTCGGCGCCGCATTCCGGGCACATCGGGAACGACTTCATCGAGGTCGCAGGGCGATCGTAAGGAAGAGACTCCACGATCGTGAAGCGAGGCCCGCAGTTGGTGCAGTTCGTGAACGCGTAGCCGTGCCGGCGGTCGGCCGGATCGAGCAGCTCCGCGAGGCAAGCCGGACAGGTGGCGATGTCGGGTGACACGAGCGTGAGACCGCCGCTGGCTTCCGACTCGCGTATCCCGAACTCCGTGAATCCGTCCGGTTCGACTATCTGCAGGTTCAGCGACTGCACCACCGCCATCGGCGGGGCCTCACGCCAGACGTCGTCGGCGAACGCGAGCACTACGTTCTCGTCGCCTTCGACCACGATGGTCACGCCGCCCGCGTTGTTGTTCACCCAGCCGGTCAGGCCCCGCGAGCGCGCGAGCGAGTACACGAAGGGGCGGAACCCCACTCCCTGCACGACCCCCGCCACCTCGATGCGAGCGGCGGTCGTCACGGCCCGACGGCTCCGTGAGGAGCCTCTTCGTCGACGGCGCCACCGTGGAGCGCGATGTGTGCCGGCTCGTTGCGATGCTCGCGGCCGTCGGCGACGAACTTGTTGTTGATCGCGACGAAGAGGTCATAGGCGGTGTCGAGAAGCAGCATCGACTCGGTGGCGGTCCCCGCGTCCAGCGTCCCCTCGACGTCACGGTAGGGCGTGTCGTGGATGAAGGCGTTGCGGATGGTGCGCACCTTGCGCCAGCGCTTCGGGAAGTCGCGGTGGCCGGCTTCCGAAGCGGCGTCCTCGAACTCCATGCCGGTCAGGTCGGGGAACAGCCGCGAGATGCGCGTGCCGATGGCCCGGACGGAGTCCAGCAGCGTTCCGCGGATGGCAACATCGGCGCCGTGTGCGGCCATGATCCGGTCGAGGATGTCCTCGAGCAGCGCCTCAAGCAGGGCGGCCGCGAGGATGACACTGATCTGCCACTCCCGGTCGGAGTAGTAGGCGCGGATGCGCGTGTCGAGGAGGCGCTGGCTGTCCGGCGGGAACTGCCTGCGCGGTCCCGACGTGGAGCCACAGCCCGGGCACGGTGAGCCAGCCGACGCGAAGGATGCGTCGCCGGACAGGTAGTTGCAGGCCGGGCACTCCCAGAAGACGGGGGCCTTCGCGGCCGGCTGTGTGGCTGATCCGCTCATGAGCAGGAGTGTACCGCTTCGTGCGCGTGCGTACGCGGGGCCGCGCTACGCGTGCGTGTGCCCGTGCGCGTGGTCGTGGGTGTGGCCCGTCCCGCCGTGTCGGTGCTCGTGCTCATGTATCAGGTTCACGGCCAGAAGCAGCTCGCGCTGGGACAGCACATCGTCCGGCGTCCCGTCGGCGACCACGCGGTGCTCCTCGGACAGCACGACCATCCGCTCGCACGATTCGGCAGCCGCGGTCAGATCGTGCGTCGCGATGACGACGGTGCGGCCGGCGGCCTTCCATTCGCGGAGCACGTCGAGCAACCACACCTGGCTACGGGGGTCGAGCGCGTTGGTGGGTTCGTCCATCAGCAGTACCCGGGGCCGCATGGTCAGCACGCTCGCGATCGCCACCCGCTTCTTCTCGCCGCCGGAGAGCGTGTACGGCGCCCGGTCGAGTAGCTTCTCGATGCGAAGCGCGCCTGCGACCTCCGCCACGCGCTCGCGGACCTCGCTCGGCCCCAGGGCGAGCTGCAACGGCCCGAACGCGAGCTCGTCGAAGACCGTGTTGCAGAACAGCTGCACGTCCGCGTCCTGGAAGACGAACCCGACGCGCGTGCGGAATTCACGACGGAACGCCGGTTCCTCGAGGGCATCCTCGGTCAGGGCGTGGCCGAACGCTGAGATCTCCCCGCCGTCGCAGAACACGAGCCCGTCGAGCATCTTGAGCAGCGTGGACTTGCCGCTACCGTTTGCGCCGACGATCGCGACGTGCTGCCCCGCTTCGATCGTGAGATCGATGCGGTCCAGCGCACACACACCCGCGCCGTAGGTGTGGGTCGCTCCGGTCAGGACGAATTCGGCGGTCACAGCGGGAACACCATCCTGTCGAGGAGGAGGACGAGCGTGCACGCGGCGACGGTCGCGAGTAGCCAGACGCCGTCGCGACCGGTGGCCTTCAGATCGATAAGCGAGGGCATGGCTCCGCTGAAGCCGCGGGCGAGCATCGCGTCGTAGACGTCGTCGGCGGTCTTCATCGAGCGGCGCGCGACGAACGCCATCCGCTCCACCACCCAGCCGCGATTCTGGCGGGCCGACCCGCTCGAGAGCATCCGGCTCTCGCGGGCCAGATGCATGTTCTGCACGGTCCTCAGCAGCGAGACGATCTGCTTCTGCGTCATGGCCAGCGTGGCAACCACAAGGTCGGGCAGGCCCATCGCGCTGAGTGCACGCAACAGGTCCGTCCAACGGGTGGTCCACACGACAAGCAGCCCGAAGCCCGCGCCGGTGGCGACGCGCAGAAGGAGCCGGGTCGCCACCACGAGGCCCGGGCCGGTGATGGAGAGAGGGCCGAGCGTGACCACGACCGGCCCCGGGGTGATCCACGCAGTGAGCGCCGGAGCCGACAGGAGCAGTCCGAAGAAGCCCGCCGATGCCCAGACCTTCCTGGAGAAAGAGCCCACGCTCACGTGGGAGGCCGCGGCGAGCAGCATCGTCGCCGCCACGAGCGCGAGCAGCATCGGGATCGAGTGGACAAAACTCGCGACCACTGCGAGAAGCACGATGCTGACGAGTTTCATCCGCGGATCGAGTCCCTGCATCAGGCCCGGCAGGGAAGCGACCCGGTCGTTTTCCAGCACCTCGCTGATCGCGCTTCCGATGGCATCGGCCGTCCGGCGCGCGAGCGAGCGGGTGCGGCCGCGCCGCACCGCAGTGGAGTCGCCGATGTGAGCGAGGGCGGGGATCACGGCGTGTCCGCCGGGGGAGCGGCGGATGAGGACTCGGGATCCTTGCGGGCCAGCACCCTGCCGAGCAGCCATGTGATCGCGATCACCAGCGCGGCCCCGACGATCGCTGCCACCAGATAGCCGACCAGCGGGTCGCGGACGAAGCCGGGTGCGTAGTCGGGGATCGCGGAGGTCCACGCGCCGCCGAGTCGCCCGAGTCCCTCAGGCACGTAGCCGAGCATGGACTTGAGTTCCCCGGCTCCCCATTCGCCCCATGCGGTGCCCGGAGCCAGCACGCCGATCGGCGTGAGCATCACGAGCAGGCCGAGGCCCGCCCACAGCCAGCGCAACGGCTTGGCCGCCGGTTTCATATCGAGCAGGGCGGAGTCCTGCCGCGCCAGCACGGCGACGATCCCCATTGTGACGAACGCCTCCACCCACCCGAAGAACAGGAGATGCTCGATTGCCATCGTGGGAACGGCGACGCTGAGCGGATACGGCGCGTACAGTGCTTGCCCGGCAGCCGTGTGGGCGATCAGGGGCTGGATGCCGAACTCGACGCCGGCGGCGATCGATGCGACGACCATGGCCACGTAGGCGGCGATGCCCGCCGCGGCGATCCTGCGTCCGCTTCCCGGACGGTCGCCGGCGACGAGCCGATAGAGGTAGAACCCCACGAACGGCATGATGATCGCCATGTTGATGCAGTTGGCGCCGATCGCGGTGATACCCCCGTCCCCGAAAACGAGCGCCTGGATCACGAGCGCGATCGAGACCGCGATGGCCGCCGCCCACGGTCCGAGCAGGATGGCGATGAGCACCGCTCCGACCGCATGCCCCGTGGATCCGCCCACGACCGGGACGTTGAACATCATGATGACGAACGAGAAGGCGGCGGCCAAAGCCAGCAGCGGGACCTGCTTGGTCCGAAGCGCCTTCTTCACCCTGGACCCGGCGATCGCCCACAAAGGGATGATGGCCGCGTCGAGCACGACGTAGGTCTGAGGTCCGAGGTACCCGTCCGGGATGTGCACCGCGCGCCGGCTAGAGGTGGATGCCGGTGGTGGTCGACACGAGCTTGCCGTGCTTGACGCCCTTCGTGCCGAGCAGGCCGTCAGCGATCGCCCGGACCTGCGCGCTGGTTCCGCGCACGACGATCACCTCGAGGCAGTTGTGGGCATCGAGGTGAACGTGCATCGACGAGATGATGTGCTCGTGGTGAGCATGCTGGAGGGCGTCGAGCTTGTCGGAGAGGTCGGACGCGTGATGGTCGAAGACCATGGTCACCGTACCGACGATCTCGCCCGCGCTGTCCTCCCACTCGGCGTCCACGAGCGCGTCGCGGACGAGGTCGCGGACCGCCTCGGAGCGGTTGACCGCCGCCCCGCGTTTGGCCACGAGCGCATCGAAGCTGGCGAGGAGGTCCTCATCCATCGCCACACTGAATCGTGCAAGAGCGCCCACGGGTGTCTCCTTCTCGGCTAGCTGACCGCGCAGCCGGCGCATCCGCCGGCGACGCATTCGGTCTCGATCGTCGCGTTCTCGACCCCGAAACGGTCGTGGAGCACCGCCTTGACTGCCGAGACCACCTCGGTGCCGTCGCGGATGTCGGCGCGGTCAAGGACGAGATGCGCGCTGAGGACGACGTCGTCTCCCGAGATCGCCCAGACACGCAGGTCGTGCAGGTCGGCGACGCCGTCCACAGCGAGCACCGCGTCGCGCACCGCTTCGAGTTCCATGTCCTCGGGGACGCCCTGCATGAGGATGCGCGCCGCGCGCGCGACGAGGCGCCAAGACTCGCGGAACATCCAGACGGCGATGAGCAGCGAGACGATCGGGTCGATGATGTAGAGCGAGGTGAGCTGGATCGCGAGCCCGGCGACCAGGACGCCCACGGAAGCGACCGAATCGGTGACGAGGTGCAGCATCGCGCTGCGCCGGTTCAGGTTGCTGTCGCCCGTGTGAAGAAGCAGGGCGGCCGCGCCGTTCGCGATCGCGCCGAACGCGGCCGCCGCCATCATGATCCAGCCGCCGACAGGCTCGGGATGCGCGATGCGAAGTACCGCCTCGTAACCGACGTAGAGCGCGATGACGAGCAGCAGCGTGGCGTTGACGACCGCAGCAAGAACCTCGGCCCGGCGGTACGCGAAGGTGTAGCGCTCGTCCGCCGGCCGGCGCGCCACGCGGAACGCCACGAGGCTCAGAGCGAGCGAGGCCACATCGGTCACGTTGTGCAGCGCGTCCGTTATGAGCGCGAGGCTCCCGGAGACCACGCCGCCGACGATCTGCACGACGAAGATCACGACGTTGATCGCGATGCCGCCGATGAGGCGGCCTCCCAGGCGCTGGTCCTTGTGCGAGTGGTCGTGCGCCACGGGGGCTTCCCTCGATCGTTTGCGGCAGTAACACGAATGAACAGAGCGTAACACGAGCGGCCTCTCCGTCAAGGAAGAGGCCGCTCGTGGACCCGAGCGATATGGAGTGCGGTGCTAGACGAGCTCGACGGTCACTTCCGAGGCGGACGAGCGGCCCTCAAGGGCGTCGATCGCGGCCTCGAGGCGCCCGCGCGCTTCGCCGAGAAGGACGGTCGCCTGCGCGAGCTCGGCGGAGGCCTCAGGCTTCTTGCCGTGGTCCGCGAGGTGATGGAGCTGCTCGAGCCACTGCTGCGACAACGCCACTGCATCGTCCACTTGGCCGACCGAGATCTTGAGCTGGGGCACGTTGACGCTGTTCTCACACATGGCGGTCTGCTTCCTCTGTGTTGCGGGAGGTCGGGCGGAACCGTCGCCTAGGAGATCCAGGCCGCCAGCTCGTCGACGAGCTTCTTCTTCGGCATCGCGCCCACGAGCTTCTTCGCGACCTGGCCGTTGACCACGACGAGCAGCGTCGGGATCGACATGACGTCGAAGCGCATCGCGGTGTTCGGGTTCTCGTCGACGTTGAGCTTGCCGACCGTGATCTTGCCAAGGTGCTCGGCCGCGAGCTCCTCAAGGACCGGCTCCATCATGCGGCACGGGCCGCACCACGGCGCCCAGAAGTCGAGCACGACAGGTATCGGGCTGCCGGCGACGGCGGTCTCGAACGTGGCGTCGGTGACGGTGACGATGATGTCGCTCATGGGTCCTCCAGGGTTCTTCGGCACAGGGGCATCCGCCGCTGTGCGCCGATACTACTACAAGGGGCAGACACCGGAATCGAGGTACCGAAGCGCCTCGAAAGCGGCTGTCGCGCCCTGTCCGGCCGCGGTCACGACCTGCTTCAACGGTGTGTCGGTGACGTCGCCGGCCGCGTAGAGGCCCTGATATGACGTCGCCATCGACGAATCGACCTTTACCCATCCGCCGTCCGCCAGCTCCGCCAGATCGGCCACGAGTTCGCTCGCGGGACGAACGCCGACGAACTCGAACACGCCGGCGACCGGGATCGTCTCATCCGGTCCGCCGCCCGCAGCGGGGCTCAACACCAGAGCAGACACCTTGCCGCCTTCGCCGAGGATCTCGACCGGCACCCGGGAGAGGTGCAGTTCGATCTTGTCGTTGGCATGCACGCGCTCCTGGATGCAGCGGGCGCCGCGGAAATCGTCGCGGCGGTGCACGAGGTGGACGCGCTCCGCGAACTTCGTCAGGAAGAGCGCCTCCTCGAGCGCCGCGTCGCCGCCACCGACCACGGCAACGACTTTGCCGCGATAGAGCGCGCCGTCGCAGGTCGCGCACCAAGAGACACCGCGGCCGGTGAACTGGGCCTCGCCCGGGATGCCGAGTGTCAGGGGGCGCGCTCCGGTGGCGAGGATGACGCTGCGGGCGAGCGAGCTCTCGCCGTCCGCCGTGATCAGGAACCCGCCGCGCTCATCCGTGATGCTCTCGACGGCCGCGAACGTCCGGAACTCGGCCCCGAACTTCTCGGCGTGTGCGTGCATGAGTTCCGCGATACGGCTGCCGTTGAGGCCCTCGGGCATGCCCGGGTAGTTCTCGATCCAGTCGGTCGTGATGATCTGACCGCCCGGGAGCTGGCTCTCGAAGACGACCGAAGATGCCCGGCCGCGGGCGCCGTAGAGCGCTGCGGCAAGTCCGGCAGGACCTCCGCCGATGATGGCGATGTCGATGATGTCGCTCACAGACCCGTTCCCTTCACGGTGACCGATTCCCCGGCCGCCTTCGCGTCCTTGATCACTTGCGTCAGAAGCGCCTGCGCATGCTGCGTGACGGTCGTCAGATCGGCGCTGCCCTGCGTCAGGGTGATGACGCGGGCGAACTGGTTGGCGGCGCTCTGATACTGCTTGGGGTTCGTGTTCATGTACATGACCCCGAGATTGAGGTTCGCGTTGATGTGATCCGGGTTGCGGGCCAGAACCTTGCGGATCTCGCCGATGGCTTGATCGACCTTGCTCTGCCGCAGGTAGTCGGTCGCGAGATCGGTCCGGGCGTCATCGTCCGTCGGGTTCAGCGACAGAACCTTCTCCCAGTACCGCACCGCGTAGGGGAGGTAGGCGGAGTTCTGCTGGGCCAGGTTGTCGTACACAGTGGCGAGCGAAGTGAGGGTGTCGAGGTTGTTGGGGTCGCCCTGCAGGCGGAACAGGTAGTTGAGCTGCTGCTGCTGTTCCACCGAGAGCTGCTCGACGAACTCGGCTGGAAGCGACGTGACGCCCACCTTCTGCTGTCCCGCGGCGAACGGGCTGAACAGCGTGAGGTAGATCGCCGCTGCGAACACCGCGAGCGCGACGGCGAGGATCGTGAGCGCCGCGCGGTAGCGCTGGAAGGGACGGACGAGCAAGCGGCGCAGGAGGCTCTCATCAGTCTCGAAGCGCTCGACCTCGAGGTGGAACGCCTGTGCTTTGATCAGCATGTTCAGGTCGTTCGTGACCAGCGTGACCGACTCCGGTGCGGCCGCGGCGACCGCCACGGCGACGCCGATGATGCGGTCGTCGGTGTTGCGTCCCGAGAGCCCGGCGGGAAGCGCGGCGTCGGATTCGAGGCCGACGACCCGCACCTGGCCCCCGCCCGGCAGCGGCACGCCGTCCTTCAGGTTCCCGAGCTCCGAAAGCTCGAAGAGGACGCGGCTGATCTGCCGCCCCTTGTAGCGCAGCTCCGGGTCGACTCGCGCGGTCTTGAGCTTGTCGATCTCGGCCAGGACCATCTCGGGGATGACGACGTCGGCGTCGTGGAACCGGCCGATGATCTCCGGCTCCGAGAGCAAGACGTTCGTATCGATGACGACCGTGCGCACTGTGCGCCTCGCTGACTGAGGTGGTGGACGTTACCGGTATACCCGCGTCGACGGGAACCGAGCCGTGCCGGCGCCCGCACAAGTATAGCCGCCGATGCAGGCGGTGAGCCCCGTTCGCCGAGGCCCCGGCAGGGGAGTATGGGTAGCATGTAGAAACACACAGATGAGAATACCGAGCGCCCGATCCGAAGTGATGAGGCCTTTCATGTCGACCGTTGACGACGCACCGATCGAAGTCCCCGATATCCTGCCGCTGATCCCGCTGCGGGACCTCGTGCTGTTCCCGAACCTGGTGGTGCCGCTCTTCGTCGGACGTGAGAAGTCGATCCTGGCGCTCGAGGAGTCGCTGCGGGGCGACCACCACGTCGCCCTCGTGCTGCAGATGGAGCCCGAGACGCAGGATCCAGGCGAGGGCGAGATCCATGCCGTCGGCTGCGTGGGGACTGTGCTCCAGGAACTCAAGTTGCCGGATGGCACCGCGAAGGCGCTGGTCGAGGGCGTGGTCCGCATCCGCGTGCTCGAGTACGTCGCGTCCGAGCCGTACATGCAGGTGCGCGTGGAGCGCATCGAGGAAGCGGTCGTCTCCGACGTGGAGACGCAGGCTCTCATGCGCGCGCTCGTGAACGACTTCGAGAAGGCCGCGGAGCTCGGCAAGCCCATCCCGCAGGAGGTCCTCATTGCAGCCGGCGCTATCGAGGAACCGGGCCGCCTAGCCGATTTCGTCGCCTTCCACCTCAACCTCAAGTCCGACGAGAAACAGGCGATCCTCGAGGCGATCGAGCCCACGGCGCGCATCGAGCAGGCGTCGGCGTTCCTGCGCCGCGAGCTGCAGATCCTCGAGCTGGGCAGCAAGATCCAGAATCGTGTGAAGGACTCCCTGAACGCCTCCCAGCGCGAATTCTTCCTGCGCGAGCAGATGAAGGCGATCCAGCAGGAGCTCGGCACCTACGACGAGGCGCAACAGGAGCTCGACGAGTACCGCGAGAAGATCGCCGCCGCCAAGATGCCCGAGGGCGTCGAGGCCAAGGCCCTCAAGGAGCTCGGCCGGCTCGAGAAGATGCCGTCCGCCGCGGCCGAGACCGGCGTCATACGCACCTACCTCGACTGGCTCGTCGGCGCCCCCTGGGCCATCGAGGACGAGGAGAAGCTCGACCTCATCGAAGCGAAGCAGATCCTCGACGAGGACCACTACGGCCTGGAGAAGGTCAAGGAGCGCATCCTCGAGTACCTGGCCGTCCACAAGCTCACCGAGACGATGCGGGGCCCGATCCTGTGCTTCGTAGGACCTCCGGGCGTGGGCAAGACCTCGATCGGGAAGTCGATCGCCCGCTCGCTGGGCCGCAAGTTCATACGCATGTCGCTCGGCGGCATCCGCGACGAGGCCGAGATCCGCGGGCACCGGCGCACCTACGTCGGCGCGCTGCCGGGCCGCATCATCCAGTCGATAAGTACCGCGGGTACCCGGAACCCCGTCTTCATGATGGACGAGATCGACAAGGTGGGCGTGGACTTCCGCGGC
>JANYLP010000100.1 GCA_025361445.1 Coriobacteriia bacterium | reverse complement strand
GCGGGCCCCGAGCTTCATCATCACGCGGCTGACGTGGGTCTTGGCGGTCGCCGGGCTGATGACGAGTTCACCCGCGATCTCACTATTCGACAGGCCGCGAGCAACAAGCGCCAGGACCTCGCGCTCGCGATCGGTGAGCGCCTTGAGCGCCTCGGGCGGGGTGCGGTGCGGGTCGGGCCGGGTCGCGAACTCCTCGATGAGCAGGCGCGTGACGCTGGGCGCCAGAAGCGCCTCGCCCGCCGCCACCACGCGGACCGCCTGCAGCAGCTCGTCCGGGTCGGTGTCCTTGAGGAGGAAGCCGCTCGCGCCCGAACGCAGCGCCTCGAAGACGTATTCGTCGATGTCGAAGGTCGTGAGGATGATGACACGCGGGCCGTCCGTGTCCGCGGCGATCTCGCGGGTGGCGGTCAGCCCGTCCATCTCGGGCATGCGGATGTCCATGAGAACAACGTCGGGCGCAGCGGAGCGGGCGAGGGCGACCGCCTGAACGCCGTCGGACGCCTCCCCCACGACCTCAAGGTCGGGCGCGGAGTCGACGAGCACTCGGAACCCGGCGCGCACGAGTGCCTGGTCGTCGGCGATGAGCACGCGGATCATCTGGACGCTCCCGGTGTCAGCGGGAGGAACGCATCGACACGCCAGCCGCCCTCGGGACGCGGCCGGGCCGCGAACGTACCGCCGAGCGCGAGCGCCCGCTCGCGCATGCCCGCGATGCCATGGCCCTCAGCCTCGTTGCGGACCGGGGAACCGCTGCCATCGTCGAGCACCTGGAGCGCGAGGCCTTCATCCGCGTACGTGAGCGTGACCCGCACCGAGGCGGATCCGGCGTGACGCAGCACGTTGGTGAGCGCCTCCTGCACGATGCGATAGGCCGACGCATCAACGATCGCGGGCACGGGCCCGGGAAGCGGCAGGCCCTCGACCTCGACCACCAGACCGGCGTCGCGCAGGGGACGCACCAGGTCGTCGAGACGGGCGAGTCCGGGTGTCGGTGCGAGCGGCGCACCGGCCGCCGCATCCCCGCTGCTGCGCAGGACGCCGAGCATGCCGCGCAGCTCCTGAAGCGAGTCGCGGGACGTCTCGCGGATGGCCGTCAGCGCGGTGCGCGCCGCCTCCGGATCGGTGTCGAGGACGTGAAGCGCGGCGCCCGACTGTACCGCCACGATCGACAGCGAGTGGGCGGTGATGTCGTGCAGCTCGCGCGCGATGCGCAGGCGCTCGTCATCGACGCGACGACGCGCGTCCTCCTCGCGGGTCCGCTCGGCCTCGGCGGCCCGCTCCTCGACCTCTTCGATGTAGGCGCGCCGGTTGTGCGTCGCGTCCCCGATCGCGGCCGCGACGGCGAACACCGCCAGGTTGCGGATCAGGTCCGCCCAGAACATGGTGGTGCCCCATTCGGGCAGCGCGGTGCCGACGATGAAGGCGACGCACGGTATCGCGAAGATCGCAAGCCGGCGACGGTCGAGCATCGACGCCGCGGTGTAGAGCGCCAGCAGGACGCCGACCATCACGAAGCTCTGCGGAAGATGCAGGATCTGATACAGCACCGTGGCCGCGCTCGTTGCGACGAGCACTCCGGCCGGATAGCGGCGGCGTAGGACCAGGGGCAGGATGCACAGGGCAGCGAGCGCGAACGCCATCCACGGTGTGTTCATCGCACGCCCCGGGAGCGGCTCGAGCCCCGGAGGCAGCCGCCGGCCCGACTCGCGAAGCATGTCGGGCACCCACATACCCGCCCAGACCGCGACGAGCAGGCCCGACGCCAGCAGAGCGTCGTAGGCGAGCGAGAGCCGTCCGGAACGACGCAGCGGTGATGTGATCGGTTCAGCCATGCGCTGATGGTAGCCCTTGCGGCCGGGTGCGCACATCGCGCCCACGGGGTACGGGACCCGTACGCCCGTGGGCGTAGGCGCAGCAGTGTGATCGGGACTGCCGAAGCCGCGCCGGGGGATATCATGTCCGGGTGCATATGGGCTGACAACCGCGCACCGGGGGTGCCGCGGGAAGATGAGGGAGCGCGCGTGAAAAGGTTCTGCGAAGAGTGTCTGGATGCTGCGACAGCAGCCGGGGCCTCCTACGCCGACGTGCGGGTGACCGATACGACGAAGCAGTCGCTGTCCGTCCGCAACGGCGTGGTGGAAGGCGTTCAGGGCGGCACATCGGTCGGGTTCGGCGTGCGTGTGATCGCCGATGGTGCGTGGGGCTTCGCCGCATCCTCCGAACTGAGTCCGGAAGCCGCCGTCCGAGTCGCCCGAGAGGCCGTCGCCATCGCCCGCGCGTCCGCGCGCGTGCCCGCGCGCGCAGTGCGGCTCGCCCCGGTAGAGCCCGCGCACGCCACTTGGAGCGGTCCGTGCGCCATCGACCCGTTCACCGTCAGCACCGACGACAAGCTCGCACTCCTGCTCGCCGCCGATGCCGCGATGCGAGCCATCGACGGCATCTCGCTTGCCACTGGCGAGATGGAGTTCCTGAAGTGCCGCAAGACCTTCGCCTCGAGCGAGGGTGCGCTGATCGAGCAGGACTGGGTCGAGAGCGCCGCCGGCATCACCGCCTTCGCGATCGACGAGGGTGAGGTCATGCGGCGCTCGTATCCCAACAGCCTCGGCGGCGCGAGCTTCCAGGGGGGCTGGGAGACGATCACGGCTCTCGACTTGGTCGCCAACGCACCGCTGATCGCAGGGCAGGCGATCGAACTGATGTCCGCGCCGGTGTGCCCCGGCGAGACCACCACGCTGATCCTCGATGCCACGCAGCTCGCTCTACAGGTGCACGAGTCGATCGGACATCCCACGGAACTGGACCGCGTGCTCGGCGACGAAGCGGCCTTCGCCGGCACTTCCTGGGTCGGCGCGCGCGACCTCGGGACGCTGCGGTACGGCTCGGACATAGTGAACGTCACCGCCGATGCCACCATCCCCGGATCGCTCGGCAGCTTCGGCTTCGACGACGAGGGTGTTCCGGCGCAGCGCGAGTACCTCGTGCGCGATGGGATACTGACAGGCTTCCTTTCGAGCCGCGAGTCGGCTGCCGTCATAGGACGCACCAGCAGCGGGGCCATGCGCGCCGACGGCTGGAACCGCACGCCGCTCGTGCGCATGACGACCGTGTCGCTGGAGCCAGGGACCGCCGGCACGCTCGCCGACCTGATCGCGGACACCGACCGCGGCATCTACATGGAGACGAACGACTCCTGGTCGATCGACGACAAGCGCCTCAACTTCCAGTTCGCGTGCGAGATCGCGTGGGAGATCACGGGCGGGAAGCTTGGCCGGATGCTGCGCAATCCCAGCTACACGGGGATCAGCCCGCGCTTCTGGGGCAGTTGCGACGCCATCTGCTCGCCGGTCGAGTGGCGCGTCCACGGCCTCGGCAACTGCGGCAAGGGCGAGCCGATGCAGGTCGCGCACGTGGCGCACGGAGCCGCCCCTGCCCGATTCCGCGACGTCCAGGTTGGGGTGGGACGATGATCCCGATCGAACACGCGCAGGAGCTTGCCGCGGCCCTTCTCGATGCCGCACGCGGGGCCGGAGCCCAGCAGGTCGAGGCGCTCGCCGTAGCGTCGGACGCGGCGCTGACCCGCTTCGCCGGCAACCGCATCCACCAGAACGTCGCGAGCACCGATGTGGAACTGCAGGTTCGCGCCGTCGTCGGTACGCAGGTGGGGGTCGCCTCGACCAACGCCACGGACGCTGCGGGGATCGAAGAGTGTGCGGCTTCCGCCGTCGACGCCGCACGCCGGGCGCCCGCCGACCCGGACTTCCCGGGCCTGCCCGGCCCGCGCCCCGTGGAATACGCAGACCGCGTAAGCCCCGCCACGCTCCACTTCGACGCCGCCGCTCGCGCCGACGCGGTCGCCGCCCTCATCGAGCCGACCTCCCGCGGTGGCGGGATCGCTGCGGGCGGGGTCGCCTGCCAGCACTCGCTCATCGCCATCGCCAACACGCTCGGCGTGGCGATCGCGATGCCGCGCACATCTCTGCGCACCACTGTGCTCGCCACCGGGCCCGAGGGTGGCACGGGGTGGGCGTCGTTCACGTCCTGCGATGCCTCGACGCTCGATGCGCATACGCTCGGCGTCTTCGCCGCCGACACCGCGCGCAGAAGTGCTGACGCCATCGACCTCGCGCCCGGCGACTACACGGTCGTGCTCGCACCCGAAGCGGTCGCCGACATCACGCAGTTCCTCGCGTGGTACGGGTGCTCCGCGAAGTCGGTGCACGAAGGCCGCTCGTTCATGAGCGGCAAGATCGGCCAGCGCGTCACGTCGGAGATGATCACGCTCATCGACGACGCCCTCGCACCCGGCGCCATGGGGATGACGTTCGACTACGAGGGCCAGCCCCGGCAGCGCGTCGTGCTCATCGACCACGGCGTAGCCGTCGGCCCGGTCACCGACTCCTATTGGGCCGCCAAGACCGGTAGCCCGAACACCGGCCACGCGCTTCCGGCTCCCAACTCCGAGGGGCCGCTGCCGCTCGATGTCGAACTGGCCGCTGGCGACGCCACGCTGGCTGACATGGTCGCGTCCGTGAAGCGCGGCATCTACGTCACCAGATTCCACTACGTCAACATCGAGGACCCGACTCGGCAGACGCTGACCGGAATGACCCGTGACGGCACCTTCATGATCGAGAACGGCGAGCTGACGAAGCCGGTACGCGACCTGCGCTTCACCCAGCCCATGCTGGACGCGCTGGACACCACCCTGGCCATCTCGAAGCAGCGGACCCTGGTCGGCGAAGAGGCTCCCGTGGTGGTTCCCTACCTGCTTCTCGAGCGGTTCGCCTTCACCGGCCAAAAATCGCGAGCGTAGCCGCTCACCGACGGAAGCGAACGCTCGGGGACTACACGGCTTCTTTCGTTGACGAGCGCCTTTCGCGCGTGCTACCAAGACATACCTTGATTCGGGCGCGCGTCCGCGCGCGTCGTTCGCCCCCCGGTTACCGGTACAGAAGGGAACTCGATGGCAGGTCAGGAAGGTCTTCTCCTCGCGCTGATCATGGGATTCAGCGCCCTGGGGCTCGTCGCGTCGTTCATGCTCGCCCGCTGGGTCCTTCGTCAGGACACCGGCACAGACGGGATGCGCCAGGTCTCGGAGTACATCCGCGAAGGTGCGGAAGCGTTCATGAAGCGGCAGTTCCGCACGATCATCTTGCTCGCGAGCGTGCTCGCCGTGATCCTGTTCCTCGGCTACGCGTTCCTGAAGCCGCACAGCGCGAGTGACGCGCTCGGGCCCATCGGGCTCGCGATCTGGGTGACCATCTCCTTCGTGTTCGGCGCGGCGTGCTCGCTCGTCGCCGCGTACGTTGGCATGTGGATCGCCATCCGTGCGAACGTCCGCACCGCGGCCGGCGTGGTCAAGAGCACGAACCTGGGCCTCCAGGTCGCCCTCAGGGGCGGCGCCGTCGCCGGGTTCATGGTGGTCGCGATGTCCCTGCTGGGAGTCACCGGCCTGTACTACGCGGTCCAGACGATCAGCAACGTCGAACCGACCAAGATCCCGCTGCTCATCGTCGGCTACGGCTTCGGCGCGAGCTTCGTGGCGCTGTTCTCGCAGCTCGGAGGCGGCATCTACACGAAGGCCGCTGACGTCGGCGCCGACCTCGTGGGCAAGGTCGAAGCGGGCATCCCGGAAGATGACGCCCGCAATCCGGCCGTCATCGCCGACCTCGTCGGTGACAACGTCGGCGACTGCGCCGGCCGCGGCGCCGACCTCTTCGAGTCGACCGCGGCCGAGAACATCGGTGCGATGATCCTCGGCGCCGTCATGGCCGCGAAGATCCCGGCCGAGGCGTTCGCTGGCGGCGCTGCCGCCAAGTCGGCCTGGGTCATCGGCGTCATGATGTTCCCGCTCGTCTCGCGCGCCTTCGGCATCCTCGCCTCGCTCATCGGCGTGCTGCTGGTCAAGCACAAGGAGGGCGACAACCCGATGCGGGCGCTCGACCGCGGCTTCTACGCCGCGACGGCGCTTTCGATCGTCGGCATGGCCATCTCCGCGTTCTGGCTCCTGCGCATCGACGCGGCTCCGGGCTACACGCACTTCGGCAACGCGTGGTGGATGTTCCTCGCCTGCGGAGTCATCGGCGTCATCACCGCCTTCGCGTACCTCCGCATCACGCAGTACTACACCGAGCACGAGTACCGCCCGGTGCGCTCCATCGCGGATGCCTCCAAGACCGGACCGGCGACCAACATCATCGCGGGCATGGCCGTCGGCTTCGAGTCGACCGCCGCTCCCGTCGTCGTCATCTCCATCGCGATCATCGGCGCCTATTCGCTCGGCACTGCTTCCGGCTTCCCGGAGGCCGGGCTCTTCGGTACCGCGGTCGCCACGATGGGCATGCTATCGACTGCGGCCTACATCCTCGCGATGGACACTTTCGGGCCGATCGCCGACAACGCCGGCGGGATCATCGAGATGTCCGGCCAGCCCGAGGAGGTCCGCCGCAAGGCCGACGTGCTCGACTCCGCCGGCAACACCACCAAGGCGCTCACCAAGGGTTACGCGATCGGCTCCGCCGCGCTCGCGGCGTTCCTGCTGTTCTCCGCCTACATGGACGAGGTCCGGTCATACGGGCAGAACCTCATCTCAGTCGACATCGCCAAGCCGGAGATCTTCGTCGCGGCGCTGCTCGGCGGCATGCTCGTCTTCCTGTTCACATCGATGACGATCCGCGCGGTCGGCAAGGCTGCCGTCACCGTCATCCAGGACGTGCGCGACCAGTTCCGGGAGTCCCCGGGCATCATGCTCGGCACCGTGAAGCCGAACTATGGTCGCACCGTCGACATCGTGACGAAGGCGTCTCTCAAGGAAATGATCGCGCCGGGCCTTCTGGCCACGCTGTTCCCTGTCGCCGTCGGACTGATCTTCCGCGCGCTGGGCGTGGGCGCTGAAGCCGTCGCAGCCTTCCTGATGGTAGGCACGATCGTCGGCATCCTCCTGGCACTGACGCTCAACAACTCGGGCGGATCGTGGGACAACGCCAAGAAGTACATCGAGCTCGGTTTCGACGGCGGCAAGGGCTCCGAGACCCACAAGGCGTCGGTCGCGGGAGACACGGTCGGCGACCCCTTCAAGGACACCGCGGGCCCGTCCCTCCACGTGCTCATCAAGCTTCTCGCGACCGTCACCCTCGTGCTCGCCCCGCTCTTCATCAACATCACCTAGCGCCAACGTTCGGCGCAGCAAGCAAGAAGGCCCCGGAGCGATCCGGGGCCTTCTTCGCGTTCGTGTTGGGGGGGGGATCCCGCAGCGAGGGTAAGCGAATCGCTGGGGTCGAGACCGTGGCTCGACCCCCGATTCGCCTCCGAGCGAAGGGGTCCGCCACCGCGCCGCGCCACAGGCGCGCGCCTACAGGCCCATCTCGGTCTCGCCCGACTGCGCCCGCTCCACCATCTCTTTGACCTTCATGAGCCTGGTCAGGTTCCCGCGCTCCGCCTCGTCGAGCTTCATGCGGATGTCGCGCACCGTCGTCTCGATCTGAGGGATGAGCACGTACTCGAGCGCGTTGACGCGTCGGCGCGTGCTCTCGATCTCGGCCGCCAGCAGCTCGATCGCCTTCTCGCGCGCCGCCAGCTCGACCATCGCCGGCAGCACCGCGGCCAGCCGCGCCAGTCCCCCGTCCAGGATCGCCGGCGTCGTGGCGAACGAGTATCCGTGCCTCGCGGGCAATTCGCGCAGGACGATGATCGGCACGCGGACGCTCATCACGGGATGCTCGGTCACGTCGAGCAGCTCGACCGGCTCGCCGCCCATGAGTGCGGACGCCAGCGCGGCGCTTCCCGCTTCAGCCCGTGCGATCGTGAGCAGGCCGTAGGCCGCGGCCAGACGCGATTCCACCTCGCGGCGCATGCGGCGAACCTCGCCGATGCGGGCAAGGAACTCCTTCATGAGCTCGTCGAGCTTGTCCTTCAGCAGCTTGTGGCCGCGCTTGGCCGTGGTGAGGCGCCCGCGCAAACGCAGCAGTTCCATCCGGTTCGGATTGACGCGCATCTGCGGCAACTAGCTCACCTCGGCCAGAATACGGCGAAGGCGACGACGCCGACCGCGAGCAGGACCAGCACGATGTTGAAGATGCGGATCCCGCGCACGAGCGAGCCGCGGTCGCCCGCCATCTCGCCTTGCGAGCGCGCCATCCACACCTGCATCGCGACGACGCCGGCCACGAGCACCCCGAGGGCTATGTAGAGCAGCGACTCCACTTACGACATCTCCGCTTCCACGGGGTTGCCCAGGTAGCGGTCGACGTACTCGTCCTTGATGCGCTTGAGCTCCGTGCGCGGGAGCAGCGCCACGAGCTCCCACCCGATCTTGAGGGTCTCTTCCACGCTGCGCTCCTCGGTGGCGCCCTGCGCGATGAAGCGGTCCTCGAACGCGTCCGCGAACTTCACGAACGCCTTGTCGGAAGCGGACAGCGCCGCCTCTCCGAGGATGACGGCGAGCTCCTTGGCCTGGATCCCGCGCGCGTAGGCGCCGAACAGCTGGTTGGAGAGGTCCGCGTGGTCCTCGCGCGTCTTCCCCGCTCCGATGCCCTTCTGCTTCAGGCGAGACAGCGACGGAAGCACGGCGACCGGCGGGTAGACGCCCCGGCGGTGCAGGGCGCGATCGAGGATGATCTGGCCCTCCGTGATGTAGCCGGTGAGATCGGGGATCGGGTGCGTCTTGTCGTCGTCGGGCATCGACAGGATCGGCACCTGCGTGATCGAGCCCTTCTTGCCCTTGATGCGGCCGGCGCGCTCGTAGAGCGTCGCGAGGTCGGTGTAGAGGTAGCCGGGGTAGCCGCGGCGTCCGGGGACCTCCTTGCGGGCGGCGGACACCTCGCGCAATGCCTCGCAGTAGTAGGTCATGTCGGTGAGGATGACGAGCACGTGCATGTCGCACTCGTAGGCGAGGTACTCGGCCGCCGTGAGCGCCATGCGCGGCGTCGCGATGCGCTCGACCGCGGGATCGTCCGCGAGGTTGAGGAACAGCACAGCGCGCTCGATGGCCGAGGTGGAGCGGAACTCGCGCTCGAAGAAGTCGGCGTCCTCGAACGTGATGCCCATCGCCGCGAACACGACCGCGAACTCGCCCTCAAGCTTGCCGCCGACCTTCGTCGGGTCGTCGCTGCGATTGAGCACAGCCGCCTGCCGCGCGATCTGGGCCGCGAGCTGGTTGTGCGGCAGTCCGCTTCCCGAGAAGATCGGCAGCTTCTGGCCTCTGACCAGCGGGTTCAGGCCGTCGATGGCCGAGACGCCGGTCTGGATGAAGTCGTCGGGGAAGTCGCGCGCGGTCGGGTTGATCGGGTCGCCGTAGATAGAGACGCGCTTCTCGGGCACGATCTCGGGTCCGCCATCGCGCGGGCGACCCAAGCCGTCGAAGACGCGGCCGAGCATGTCGCGCGAGACGCCGAGGTCGAGCGAGCGGCCCAGGAAGCGGACCTTCGTCTCGGACGGGTTCGAACCGCGCGTGCCGCCGAACGCCTGCACGAGTGCGACGTCGCCGTTGACCTCGAGCACGTTGCC
>JANYLP010000048.1 GCA_025361445.1 Coriobacteriia bacterium | reverse complement strand
CGCCCTCGTAGTCGACGCGGCCGACGTCTTGCGGCAGGTGTATCTCCCCGCCAGTGGCGTTCATCGACGTCGGGGGCTTGAGGAAGATGACGGGCTCGCCCGGCAGCTGGTGGTTCATCTCCGCGGCGTGGGCCTTGTAGTTCACGCCGACGCATACGATCTTGGTGGGCATCGAGGGCGGCATGAGGCGCGCGCCGTGCAGCGCGATCGTCTCCTCGTTCTCCCATGCGGCGAACGGCTCGTCCGAGATCAGCGTGATGCTCGCCTCGTCGGCCAGGCCGTAACGCACGTCATCGCCGGTATGGACGCGAACCACTCTCACGCGGACCCTTTCCCGATCGTGATGCGCCGTCGTGGCGAACCCATGTGCTCACCATTCCCTTGGCGCTACGGATTCGACATGTCGGGGGGACATCCCTCTATGTCGCTGTCACGGCCAGCCGAACGGCGCTACTCGACCGGCCGACCGCCCGAAGGCCCGTGCGCGAGGCCGTACTCGACGGAATCGACGAGCGCCTCCCACGATGCCTCGATGATGTTCTCCGAGACGCCGACCGTGCCCCACGACTCGACTCCATCGTCGGACACGATGAGCACGCGCGTGATCGCGCCGGTGCCCTTCTTCTCGTCGAGAACGCGGACCTTGTAGTCCGTGAGCCCTATCCGCTCCAGGTCGGGGTAGAACCGCCCGATGGCGAGACGGAGCGCGGTGTCCAGCGCGTTCACGGGGCCGTTACCCTCGCCGGTGGCGATGAAGCGCTCGCCGCCGACGTAGAGCTTGACGGTGGCCTCGGTCACGACACGTCCGTCCTCGCGCTTCTCCATGATGCAGCGGAACGATTCGAGCGCGAAGAAGGGGCGGTAGGCCCCGGTCTTCTTCCGCAGCAGGATCTCCAGGGAGGCGTCCGCGGTCTCGAACGAGTAGCCGTCGTGCTCGCTCTGCTTGATGGAGTCGAGCAGCTGCGCGACCCGCGATGGGTCGCCCGTGAGGTCGATGCCGAGCTCCTTGGCCTTCATGGTGAGACTCGCCCGGCCGGCCAGCTCGCTCATCACGACGCGCGCGAGATTGCCGACGGAGCCTGGGTCGATGTGCTCGTAGGCTCCGGCGAGGCGGTCGGTCGCGCTGGCGTGAAGCCCGCCCTTGTGCGCGAAGGCGCTCGTGCCCACATACGGCTGGTGCGGGTCCGGCGAGAGGTTCGCCGTCTCCGCGACGAAGTGGGAGACCTCCGTCAGCAGGCGGAGCTTGTCCGTGCTCACGCAGTCGTCGCCCATCTTGAGGACGAGCGCCGGGATGATCGCGGTCAGGTCGGCGTTGCCGGCGCGCTCGCCGTACCCGTTGATGGTCCCCTGCACGTGCGTGCATCCAGCCACGACGGCCACGAGCGAGTTGGCGACCGCGCACCCGGAGTCGTTGTGCGTGTGGATGCCGAGCGGTGCGTCGATGCGCGGCGCGACGTCCGCCACGATGCGCGCGATGTCTTGGGGCAGCATGCCGCCGTTCGTGTCGCACAGGACCACCGCGTCCGCGCCCGCCTTGGCAGCCGTGGAGCACACGAGCACCGCGTAGTCCTGGTTCGCCCTGTAGCCGTCGAAGAAGTGCTCGGCGTCGAACACGACCACGCGCCCAGCCGCCTTCAGAAACGCGATGGAGTCGCGCACCATCGCGATGTTGTCGACCAGCGTGGCGTGGAGCGCCTCGGTGACCTGCAGATCCCACGCCTTGCCCACGATGCAGAGCGCCTTGCAGCCTGTGCCGAGCAAGGTGGCCAGCCCGCTGTCCTGCTCCGCGGACACGTCCTTGCGCCGCGTGGCGCCGAAGGCCGAGACGACCGCGGTCTTGAGCTCGAGGTCCGCGACCCGCTCGAAGAACTCGGCGTCTTTCGGGTTCGAGCCGGGGAAGCCGCCTTCGATGTAGTGCACACCGAGGTCGTCGAGGCGGGCCACGATGCGCAGCTTGTCCTCGACGGAAAGCGACATCCCTTCGCGCTGGGTGCCGTCACGCAGCGTGGTGTCGTAGATGGTGACCATGAACGTCGCCCCTCAGGTCCGCCGCGATGCGCGGGCGTCCAACGCGTGCCGACATGATAGCGCGCGGGGCACCTCAACGCGTCGCGGAAGTCATCCCTCGGCCTCCTCCTCGCGTTGCATGCGCTCTCGCTCGCCGTCGAGGACCTCTTCGAACCGATGCTGGATGTCGCCGGCCAGCTGGTCGGTCAAGTAGCGGGCGGCGTGGATGTCGCCGATGTCCAGGCCGAGCAGCTCGACCTGTTGCGGCCCCGCGCCCTTGCACAGGATCAGACCGATGGGCGGCTCCTGCCATTCCTCGCGCTCGTAGCGGGCCAGCCACGCCAGGTAGAGCTCCATCTGGCCCTTGTCGCCGGGTTCGAGGTTGCGCGTCTTGAGTTCGATGGCCACCAGACGCCTGAGCCGGAGGTTGAAGAACAGCAGGTCGAGATGGTAGTCCGCCCCGTCGACGGTGATCCGCTTCTGACGCCCCAGGAAGGCGAACCCGGCGCCGAGTTCGGTCAGGAAGCGCTGCATCTCGTCCAGGATGGCCGTCTCGAGTTCGCGTTCCGAGTGCTGCGGCGGCAGACCGAGGAAGTCGAGGACGTAGGGGTCGCGGAATGCCATGCGAGCCGACGTTGTACCGGTGGCCCGCAGCTCCGCCAGTTCGTCCTCCATCACGGAGGCCGGGCCCGCCGCCGTCACCGCGCGCTCGAAGAGCTTGTCGCTGATCTTGGCTCGAAGCGTGCGCACGCTCCACCGTTCGCGCGCGCACATCAGGGTGAGGAACTCGCGTTTCTGCTGTTCCGGGACTTGAAGCAGCACGACGAAGTGGCTCCACGCCAATATTGTCGACAGCGTCGACAATATCTCGGGATTCGGGTACGTCTCGACGAGGTCCAGCATGCGGAACAGGTTCCGCCAGCCATACCCGCGGCCGTACCGAGCGCTCAGCCGTTCGGCGAGCTGCTTGACCACCTCACGCCCGTACTCGGCTCGCTCACAGCCCAGAACGTCCTCGCGGATGCGCCGGCCGATGCTCCAGTAGAGCACCACCAAAGCGCTGTTGACCTGCGCGGCCGCATGCGACCGGGCAGCTTCGATGAGTCCGGCCACCTCGCCGAAAAGTCGTTCGTCGTCCGGCCTTCCATCAACCGATCCAAGTGCTTCGCTCATGGGGCTCCTCCGTTTCCGGAGGGAGACTCCCGAGGGGCGTCTACACGGTAGCGCGCGGCTCTGACACGCGGGGGCGGCGAGGGGTCACCCATCTGCCGCGCCGCACCTTCGCTATACGCGCTCGAGCCAGTAGTCGTACTCGGAGTCCTGTCCGCGGACGACCTTGAAGTAGGACTCCTGGATGGCCTTCGTCATGGGACCCGGGTCGCCGATCTCGCGATGGTCGACCGAGCGCACCGGAACGACCTCCGCCGCGGTGCCCGTGAAGAATATCTCGTCGGCGATGTAGAGGTCGGCCCGCGTGAGGTGGTCCTCGACGATGTCCATGTCCATGTCCTGCGCGAGAGCGATGATCGTGTCGCGCGTGATGCCTTCCAAGACGCCGTCCGAGACCGGCGGGGTCACGATCAGCTCGTCGCGCACGACGAAGATGTTCTCACCGGTGCCCTCGCACACGTAGCCGGCCTCGTTCAGCAGGATGGCCTCCGCGTAGCCGTGATCGTTGGCCTCCATGCGGGCGAACGACGAGTTGATGTAGTTGCCCGTCGCCTTGATCTGCGGCGGAGTCGAGTTCACGGAGCGCTGGCGCCACGATGAGATGCCGGCGTCGACTCCGTGCAGCAGCGACTCCTCACCCAGATAGCTGTCCCACGGCCACACCGCGATGAACGTCTGCACCGGCGCGGGCAGGGGATCGAGACCCATGACGCCGTAGCCGCGCATCATGACGGGACGGATGTAGCAGGCCGGCAGCTTGTTCGCGGAGATGGCGGCCTTGGTGGCATCGACCATCTCCTCCACCGAGTAGGTCGGCGTCATCCGCAGCATCTTCGCGGATCGCTCCAGGCGCTGCATGTGCTCGGTGAGTCGGAACACGGCAGGGCCGTCGGCCGTCTCGTAGCAGCGGATCCCTTCGAAGACGCCGGACCCGTAGTGGAGCGCATGGGTGAGGACGTGCACCTGCGCGTCGTCCCACGCGACGAGCTGCCCGTCCATCCAGATCGTGTCGACCTTCGGCAGTGCGGGCATGACGCCCTCCCCTTTCCCCGTACGCGGCCCGTCCGTGCGGCGCCGTGTGCGAAACAGTCTACAGCCTCAGGCGAACCAGGTCGCCCATCTCGGCGGTGCCGACCATGCGATCGGCTGCGGTGTCCTCGCCCGCGATGTCGCGGGTGCGGAAGCCGTCCTCCAGAACGCCCGCGATCGCCGCGGCGAGCCGATCGGCGGCGCCGTGCATATCCAGCGAGTGCCTGAGCATGAGTTCGACCGACAGGAGCATGGCCAGCGGGTTGGCCACGCCCTGGCCGGCGATGTCCGGCGCGGATCCGTGGCTCGGCTCGTAGAGCGCTGTGCCCTCGCCCAGCGACGCGGACGCCAGCATGCCGAGCGAGCCGGTGAGCATGGACGCCTCGTCCGACAGGATGTCGCCGAACATGTTCTCGGTGACGATGACGTCGAACTGGGCGGGGCGGCGGACGAGCTGCATGGCGGTGTTGTCGACGAGCTGGTCGATGACCTCCACGTCTGGGTAGTCGCGCGCCACCTCGTGGACCACCTCGCGCCACAGCCTGCTCGACTCGAGCACGTTCGCCTTGTCCACCGAGTGCAGGCGGCCCTGTCGCCCGCGCGCCGCCTCGAAAGCGACCCTGGCGATGCGGGCGATCTCGAACTCGCGGTAGTCCATGGTGTCGTAGGCGCGACGCCCGGGGCCGCCGCCTTCGGCAGCGCCGGTCACGCCGGTCTGCCGCGCCCGCTCGCCGAAGTACAGGCCTCCGGTGAGTTCGCGGACGATGAGCATGTCGACGCCCTCGAGCACCTCGGGCTTGAGGCTGGAGGCGTCAGCTAGCGGCGCGAACACCCGCACCGGACGCAGGTTGGCGAACAGACCGAGCTCCTTGCGCATGCCCAGCAGGCCCTGCTCGGGTCGCGGCTTGTCGGGGTCGGTGGTGTCCCACTTCGGCCCGCCGACGGCGGCAAGCAGGACCGCGTCGGCCGCGAGGGCCGCGTCCAGGGTCGCGGTCGGCATGGGCGAGCCGGTCGCGTCTATCGCGACGCCCCCGAACAGAGCCTCGGCCGTCTCGAAGGCGACGCCCTCGGACTCCCCGAGTGCGGTCAGTACCGCGATCGCCTCGGCCATGATCTCGGGGCCTATGCCGTCGCCGGGCAGGACGCAGATGCGGAAGGTTCGCGGTTCCATGATTCGGATGCCCCCGGTCGGCCGGTGATGGACGCCCACCGCCCGCGATGGCGTGCGACGGCTGGCGGTCATTGTAACCGTTCGCGACTGCTTGAGCGCACGGTGGGAACAAGCCCTGTGGCAGGTGGCGCACATCGGCCGGCACACCGCCGATTGCGGCGGCTACCAGCCAGCCAGTGGCGCGACCCCGCTAGCCAGAGCCTCGACCACGCGCGCCGACACCCGATCGTCCCAGCGGTCGGGCACCGCCCAGCCGCGCGGTGACGCGAGCGCCTCCGCGATCCCCGCGGTGATGGCGTCGACCGTCGGCGAGACCAGACGGTTCGCGCCCGCTTGCAGCGTGACGGCGCGCTCGGTGTTGCGGCGCACCGTCACGCACGGCACGCCGAGAATGCACGCCTCCTCCTGCACCCCGCCGGAATCCGTGATGACGGCGGCGGCGTCGCACTGCAACGAGAGCATGTCGAGATACCCCACCGGATCGACGGTCCTGACTCCGCCGTCAGCACGTATGCCCGCGGACGCCAGCTTCGCGAGGGTGCGCGGGTGGACCGGGAACACCACTGGCGAACCTGCACCCAGGAGGGCCTCGACTATCGCCGACAGGTTCTGCGCCACATCAGTGTTCTCGGGGCGATGGATGGTGGCCAGGATGAACGCTCCCGATTCGACCCCAAAACGGGTGCACGCGCGCCGTGAGCGTGCGCCTTCGACGTTGCGGAGAACGGACTCGGCCATGATGTTGCCGACGAAGTGCACCCGGGAACCATCGACCCCTTCGGCGGCCAGGTGCTCGACGGCATCCGGCGTGGGCGCGAGGAGCATCGACGAAAGCTGGTCCGTGACGAGCCTGTTCACTTCCTCGGGCATCGACATGTCGCCCGAGCGCAGCCCGGCCTCGAGGTGCACCACGGGCACACCGATCTTGGCCGCGGCGAGCGCTCCCGCCAGCGTGGAGTTCACATCCCCCACCACCACGACGGCATCGGGCTTCTCGGCGACGAACAGCTCCTCCAGGAGCATCATCGCGGTCCCGGTCTGGACAGCGTGCGTCCCGGAGCCGACACCCAGGTGCCATCGGGGCTCAGGGATGTCCAGGTCGGTGAAGAAGACGTCCGAGAGGGACGCGTCATAGTGCTGGCCGGTGTGCACCAGCCCCGCGTCGATCCCGGCCGCGGCCAGAGCCGGCATGAGCGGAGCGATCTTGATGAAGTTGGGTCGAGCCCCGGCAACGACGATCAGGCGCATGCTCCCTCGCTCCTCTGGCCGGCGGATCGCGGTCGAACGCCGCGCACACGCCACGGCGCGGCGATCGCCGGTCATTGTAGCGCCCGGAGAACGAAGGCGACACAGCCGAGAGGGTGGCTGTGTCGCCGAGATGGTCGCGCTGTCTATGCCGGCACGCCGGCTAGTACGTGACGCCGATGCCCTGCTCGGAACCTGCGGTGCCGCTGCGATGACACCCGAGGCACACGCCGTCGCTCCGACGGTCGTCGATCGCCACGCGCGTGTCGCTGGCGGACGAAGCTCCGACGAGCCCTGCATCCGCGCCCGGCGTGTAGTGAGGGAACCCTCCGGGGGCCGCGTGGCACGAGAAGCAACTGGTGGACGCCCGCCATGTGGAGCCTGCTCGCGCCGGCCCGAAGGGGTGCGCGACCGACTGTGCCGCGAACGCATCGCCTGAGGCCGCTGCGGCCTTGGTCGACTTGGCACTTGAGTCGGGCCACTGCGGGTGACAGCCGGTACACCACACCGAGAGGGCGAGAGCAGGTGACGCGGTCGCGAGATCGACCGCGCGCAGCGCCTTGCGCTGGTAGTCCAACTTGCGCAGGAGCGCGCCCGACAGCGCGGCCGAGGTGACGTCCGGGGTGTGGATGGAGTGGCAGCTCAGGCAGGTGACCTTCAACGGGTCGTTGTGACCGAAGCCGTCAGCGACCCGGTAGTGGGCGACGGCGCCGGCGTAGACCTTCGCACCCGAGCCGCCCGGTAGGACGTGACACCGGATGCAGCCTTCGTCGGACACGGAGCCGAGCGCGGGATCCGCGTCGCTGACCGAGGCGTAGATCACGCCGCTCGAGGTGTGACACGCGGGGCACCCGAACGGAGAGGACATGAGGCTGGCATGCGGGTCGACCGAGGGCGCGGCGACAGCGACCGTCGGGAAGGCGAGCAAAGCGAGCGACCCGGCGAGCGCGAACGCGAGAAGGCCGATCAGCCACAGGGTGACCGGGCCGGGCGACTCCGCGCTCGCCGATCCGAGCGACACGCTTCCCCGCACCTGATCCGTTCCCCTGCGACCGTTCATAGCGGATCCTCTTATGCGATGAACGGTCCTCAGCCCGGCTCTGCTCGCGTTCGTCCGTCCTGCGTGGCCGTTCTGACCTCATGGAATTCCTTTCATTCCAGATTGTCGTCCGTTCGTCCTTCGTTCGCGACCTTTCGCCGCCGAACGGTACCGCCACTTTGCAGCGAACGAAGTCGCGGCGGCAGGGCTGATGGGGACGCGATGACGCTTCAGGAGGAGGGCATGGGCCGTCTGCCCCACCCGGTGGTGAGGATGAATGGCGATGTTGGGGGGCGAACGGAGCAGGTGTGTCGCGCGACGCTCGGGGGCGCATGCGTCATACTGCGAGACGGTGCCGCTCAGGTGAGCCGGCTGGACCGGCACTCGGCCCGTCGGTCGAGGTGGGAACGGGGTTGGAAGAAGTCATGACGGCGAATGCATCCGCGGCGGCGGACGATCGGGGGAGTCGGCCGAAGTCGCGGTCGATCGCCTACCTGACCCTCCAGGCGACGCGCGAAGGCCAAGCCGCTCACGCCCACGTGCACGAGATCGTCGACGGCTTGCGGACCCTCGGCTGGACCGTCGACCTGTACGAGCCTTCCTACGCGTCGGCGCGGCTTCCGGGCATCCTCGGGCGCCTTGCGGAGTTCCGCCGTGTCCAGAGGCGCTTGCTCGCAAGGCTCGACCGCTACGACGCCGTCTACGTGCGCGCGCACTTCTTCGCTCTGACGACCTCGCGAGCAGCGCGGCGCCGGGGCGTCCCGGTCGTACAGGAGTGCAACGGACCCTACGACGACCTGTTCACGGCGTGGCCGGCGGCCCGGTTCGCCCGCCGACTGCTGACGGGGTGGCAGCGCGAGCAGTACCGCGACGCCACCGCGGTCGTGGCGGTCACCCCGGAACTCGCGGAGTGGACGGCGCGCGAAGGGGGTCGCGATAAAGCCACGGTCATCCCGAACGGCGCCAACACGGACCTGTTCCGGCCCGGCCTGGAGGCCCTGCCGACCCTGCCCGCGGACTACGTCATCTTCTTCGGCGCGCTGGCAACCTGGCAGGGGATCCCGACACTCCTGGACGCGACTCGCGACGCCGCGTGGCCCCGCGATGTCCCGCTCGTCATCGCCGGGGACGGAGCCCTGCGTTCCGAGGTCGAGCGCGCGGCTGCTGACGACCCGCTGGTGCGCTATGTCGGCGCTCTTTCGTACGAGCACGCGGCGCGCGCGGTGGCCAACTCGATCGCGTCGCTCATCGTGAAGGACTCGCCCGCCCACGTGCGGAGCGGCCTGTCGCCCCTGAAGCTTTACGAGTCGATGGCCGCGGGGGTCCCTGTCGTCGTCTCCGACCTCCCGGGGCTTGCCGACGCCGTCACGGCGTGCTACTGCGGCACGGTCGTGCCTGCGGGGGACTCGTCGGCCGTCGCTCAAGCCGTGGCGGCGCTCACGGCCGATCACGAGAAGGCACGGGCACTGGGCGCGTCGGGACGCTCGACGGCCGTCGCCCAGCATTCATGGCGAGCTCGAGCTGAGGCCACGGCCGACACGCTTCTCGCGGCGATCGACCGGACCGCCCTAGCCACGCCTGAGGTTCAGGCTCGCGTCCGCTTGTAGACGGCGGCAAGGATGTTCCACAGCCAGCGCTCGGACCCGTACGCCTCGTGCGGGACCTCGGGCGCATTCATGTAGGCCTCGAAGGTCTCCTCGGTGAATCCCAGCTTCTTCATCACGAAGATGCGGTCTTGCTCCTCCTGGGCCGGGTCCGGGTACGTGGGGGTCGCGAGCAGTGCCAGCGCCTCGCCGCGCGTCATCTGTCCGGACGCGACCAGCGTGCCCAAGTGGACGCGCCGCTTGTCGTAGCCGAACTTCCGGGGAAGGATGTAGGCCTGATAGAAGCGCGTGAACACGGACTCGTAGTGTTTGTACGGGTAGGGCCGGTAGCCCACCTCCCGCTCGAGGATGTCGAGCGCCTCCTGCTTGTCGTATTCGAAGTAGTCCAGGAACGGGACCCACTTGATCCCGCGGACGAACTCGTACGTCACGAAGTCGATCGTCGACAGCAGAGGATGTGTCCGGATGGGCTTCGTGCCGAAGTGCTTCTGGATGTTGCGTATGTTGCGCACGTCGTACTTGAAATGCGTCCACTCGGCGGGGATGCGCATGCCTTCGGTCGCCATGTTCGAGCCCGCGAGGATGTGCTTGAGGCCGAACGCGGCCGCCTGCTGGTAGTTGACGGCCAGCATCGCGTTGTCCATGAGCAGCTCGATGTCCACCACGTTCGCCTTGAAGAACGAGAGCTGCAGATCCCTGTTCTCCTCCCAGTCGATCACGTGGGTGTAGAGCTGGACGCCGAGCGACTCGACGAGGCGTGTGATGTTGTGCGAGGCGAGCTCGGAGTTCCACCCGTTGTCCAGGTGAACGGCGAGGGGCCGCAGGCCGCGGCGAACCGCCTCGTACAGGGCGTACGAACTGTCGACACCACCCGACACGCCGACGATGCAGTCGTATTCCTTGCCCTGCCCCTCCCGCTTGATGCGCGTGACGAACTCCTCCAGCCTGGCGGGCTTGTCGCCCTCCAGGGCGCGGGCGTGCTCGAGCCTGCCAAGGAACTCCGTGCAGTAGTTGCAGAACCCATTGCCGTCGAAGGTGATCGCGGGCGCGCTCGTGTCCATCACGCAACGGGTGCACACCCGGTACTCAGACATTCGTGAGAACCTCCTGCAGGGTGGAGTAGGCGGGGTAGTTGATCATCACCGCACGGTGCTTGCCAAGGTAGACGAACATGCTGCCCGCCGCCACGCCCGAAGCACCGGCGAGAGCGGCCTCCCGGAAATCCTCCAGCGTGCCGGCTCCGCCGCACGCGATCACGGGCACGTCGACCGCCCGCGCGACCGTGCGCACGAGGTCCAGATCGTACCCCTTGCCCGTCCCATCGCGTGCCACGTCGTTGACGAAGACCTCGCCCGCACCCGCTTCGACGGCCGCGCGGACGTGCTCGACGAGGTCTTTGTCGGTCGGCTTGCGCGAGACCGCGTCGTACGCGCGCCAGCGGCCGCGCCAGTCCTTCTTGGCGTCCACCGCCACCACCGTGCTTTGGGAGCCGAGGCGATCGGCCATCGCACGGACCAGATCGAGGCCGGCCAGCGCGGCCGAGTTCACGACCACCTTCTCCACACCGAGGGCGGTCAACCGGTGCGCCGCCTCGAGCGTCCGCACCCCGCCTCCGTAGGCGACGGGCATGAACGCCTCACTGACGATGTCCCGGATCTGCTCGTAGTCGGGGTCCCGTCCCTCTCTGGACGCCTCGATGTCCAGCAGGATCAGCTCGTCGACCTCCTTCTCCGAGAAGATGCGCACGGCGTTGATCGGATCGCCGACGTACTTGGGGACAGCGAACCCGACGGTCTTGACGAGTCCCCCATCCTTGAGGAGCAGACAGGGGATGACGCGTGTCCGCAGCATGGGTCAGGCCTCCAGGAAGCGCTTCATCAGCGCCATGCCGAAGCGGTGGCTCTTCTCGGGATGGAACTGCACTCCGAGGACGCGACCGCGCTCGAACGCCGCCGCGAAGGGATGGCCATATGTGGTCGTGGCCGTGACGTCGGCCGGGTCGTCGCACTCCGCGTGGTACGAGTGCACGAAGTAGAAGCGCGACTCGGCGGCGCCGGTGTCGAACAGGATCGAGGGCCGGGTGACGTCGAGGGTGTTCCAGCCCATGTGTGGCACGCGCAGGCCCAGGTCGGCCACGTCGAAGCGGCGACAGCGCCCCGGGACCAGGGACAGGCCCGGCGAGACGCCCTCCTCGCTGCCCTCGAGCAGCAACTGCATGCCCAGGCAGATGCCCAGGACGGTCGCGCCATCGTCGACGGCCGCACGGATCGCGATATCGAGGCCGCGTTCCCGCAGTGCCTCCGTGGCCGCGTCGAAGGCGCCGACCCCGGGGAGGATGATCTTGCCCGCCCCACGGACCTCGTCGGGTGCGGACGACAGTCGGGCGTCCCCGCCGATCCGGCGGATCATGTTGAGCACGGACCCGGGGTTGCCCACGTCGTAGTCGACGATGGCGATCATGGATCGAGCTCCTTCCCGGCGTTGCCGCGATCGGTTCCGGCCGCGAGCCTCGCGGCGCGGACGACGTCCCCCGTAGTGTAGCGGGATTCGACCGAGCGCCGGCGAGCCGAACGCGGGAGAAGGCGCCCGCGGCCCGGTTCGACTATCCTACTCAGGTGATCGGCGCTGTCGCCCTACCCGAGGATGAGTCGTGGCTGAGCCCGTGAGGATAGTGTTCGTCGGCCAACGCGACTGGTGCGACCTGCTCGCGGACACCCTGGGGCGCCTCGAGGACCCTCGCTTCTCGCTCACGGGCTTCGAGATCGACCGCCCCGGCCAGGCGTTCTCACCCCCCAAGCTGATGGCACTGGCCCGCGCGGATGTCCTCATGCGCGTGGGTTTTCGGCCAGGCGCCTCCACGCGGCTCGGGAGAGCGTTCGAGGCGTTCTGGGGCCTTCTCCGGCTGGTGAACCCGCGCGCGCGGGTGGTGTTCTACTGGATCGGCACCGATGTGTCGCTGGCGGCGGCGCAGGTCGCGGGGGGCGGGCCGACGCGGGCGATGTACCGGTTAGCCCGCGGAGCCTCGCACTACGCGGTCACCGACGACCTTGTCGGAGAGCTCGCCGCGATCGGCGTCGAGGCCAAGACCGTCGCGATCCCGTGGACCCGAGCGACCTTCCCCGATATCGCGCCCCCGCTCCCGAGCGATTTCACGGTGCTCACCTACATCCCGGACGGCCGGTCCGACTTCTATGGCGGGCCCGAGATACTCGCGGCCGCCGCCGCACTGCCCGGCGCGCGCTTCAGGATCATGGGCGGATCGGGCGGATGGGCGCCCGACGCTCCAGCGAACGTCGAGTTCCTGGGGTGGGTGGCCGATCCCGCCGGGTTGCTGGCTGACTCATCGCTGATCCTGCGTCTGACCGAGCACGACGGTCAGGGCGCCTTCGCGATCGAGGGCCTGCTCTACGGTCGCCCGGTGGTCTACTCGCGCGCGCTGCCGCATTGCGACTTCGTCGCGGCTCACGACGAGGCCGCGCTGGTGTCCGTTCTGACGCGCTACCTGGCTCTTCACGAACGCGACGAGCTCGAGCTCAACCTCGACGGCATGGCATGGGCCCGGGAGAACTACCTCCCCGAGGTCTGCGCGCGCCGGATGGCCGACGCCCTGCTCGCCGAGGCCGCGAGGCACGCGATGCGAGCCACGCCCTGATGCCCGCCGCCCTGTTCGTCACGACGGTCGACATCACGCTCGAGGCGTTCCTGGTCCCGTTCGCGCAGCACTTCCGCGCAGAGGGCTGGCGCGTCGACGCG
>JANYLP010000030.1 GCA_025361445.1 Coriobacteriia bacterium | reverse complement strand
CACCTCGGTCAAGCCGTTCGTGGTCGTCATCCCGCCTCCCAACGTCACCGGCTCGCTCCACATGGGGCACGCTCTGAACAACACCATCCAGGACGTCGTCATCCGCCGCTCGCGCATGACCGGCACGCCGACGCGTTGGGTCATCGGAACCGATCACGCCGGCATCGCCACTCAGAACAAAGTCGAGCAGAAACTCGCCGCGCAGGGCCTGTCGCGCGACGACGTCGGTCGCGAGAAGTTCATCGAGCTGTGCTGGGCGTGGAGAAGCGAGCACGGCAACACGATCATCACGCAGCTGAAAGCCATGGGCTGCAGCTGCGACTACTCCGACGAGCACTTCACGATGGACCCGGATTACCAGAAGGCCGTGAAGCGCGTCTTCGTGAAGTGGTTCGAGGAAGGCCTCATCTACCGGGGCAACCGCATCATCAACTGGTGCCCACGCTGTGCGACCGCACTCTCCGATATCGAGGTCGAGCACGAGGACCTCGATGGCCACCTGTGGCACTTCCGCTACCCGCTGAAGGAATCGGTCGGCGGAGTGGACTCGATCGTGGTCGCGACGACGCGGCCGGAGACGATGCTCGGGGACACCTGCGTCGCCGTGAACCCCTCCGACGCTCGCTATTCAGCGCTCGTGGGCGCCACCGTAGTGCTGCCGCTACTGGGCCGCGAGATCCCCATCGTGGCCGACGACTACGTCGATATGACGTTCGGCACCGGTGCCGTCAAGGTCACTCCCGCGCACGACCCCAACGACTTCGAGATCGGCGAGCGTCACGGCGCCTCGAAGATCAACGTTCTCGCGGCGGATGCCACCATCACGGCTGAAGGCGGCCCGTATGTCGGGCTCGACCGCTACGAGGCTCGCAAACGGATCGTCGCCGACATGGACGCCGCCGGCCTGCTCGTCGAGGTCGAGGACCACAAGCACGCCGTCGGCCACTGCTACCGCTGCCAGACGGTCGTGGAGCCGTGGCTGTCCGACCAGTGGTTCGTCGACATGAAGCCGCTCGCCGCACCCGCCATCGAGGCGGTCCGGGACGGAAGCGTGACCTTCTACCCGAAGCGATGGGAGAACGTCTACTTCCACTGGATGGAGAACATCCGCGACTGGTGCGTCTCGCGCCAGCTGTGGTGGGGGCACCAGATCCCGGTCTTCTACTGCGACGCGTGCGGAACGATGCACGTCAGCGAAGAGGACATGACGGTCTGTCCGGACTGCGGAGCGCCCACGCGTCAGGACGAGGACGTGCTCGATACGTGGTTCTCCTCCGCGCTGTGGCCGTTCGCCACGCTCGGTTGGCCGCGCGAGACTCCCGAAGTGGAGTACTTCTATCCCACAACCGTGCTCTCGACCGCCCGCGACATCCTGTTCCTGTGGGTGGCGCGCATGATCATGAACGGCATCCACTTCCGGGGCGAAGTGCCCTATCGCGACGTCATCATCCATCCCACGGTGTTCAACGCCGAGGGGCGTCGCATGAGCAAGTCGCTCGGCACCGGCGTGGACCCGCTCGATCTGATGGACCACTACGGCGCGGACGGCATGCGCTTCGGCCTCATGCTGCAGGTCACCGGCAACCAGGACATCAAGTTCGCGGAAGACAAGTTGCTGTCCAGCCGTAACTTCGCGAACAAGATCTGGAACGCGAGCCGGTTCGTGCTCATGAACATGGAGGGATACGAGCCCGGTGAGCCGACCGCGGACACCGTCGCTGACGCATGGATCCTGTCCCGTCTGGCCGACCTCGCGGCGCGCGTGGACGAAGGCATCCTGACCTACGAGTTCGGGGAGACCGCCCGCGCACTCTACGAGTTCTTCTGGAACGAGCTGTGCGACTGGTACATCGAGCTTTCCAAGGGCCGGCTCGCCGAGGGTGGCGAGGCCCGCCTCGCGGTGCAGCGCAACCTGGTCTTCGTCCTCGACCGCGCGCTGCGCCTGCTGCACCCGATGATGCCGTTCGTGACCGAGGAGATATGGCGGCAGCTGCCGCTCGCGCCCGAGGACTCGGCTGCTTCGCTGATGATCGCCGCTTGGCCGGACCCGGCCGGGCTCGCGCACTTCCGCGACGAGCGCGGCAAGCACGGCGAGCAGGCGATCATGGCGGTGCAGGCCGTCGTGACCGCCGTTCGCACCGTCCGTTCGCGCTACGGCGTGTCGCCGCGGGCGAATGTCGACGTCATCGTGAAGGCGTCCGGGCGGCTTGCGGCGCTCGTCTCCGAGGAATCGGACATCATCCGCGCGCTCGCGGGCGTCGGAACGTTGACCGTGAGCGCCGATGCCACCAAGCCCGCGCACTCAGCCGTGGCCGTGGCGCTCGGTGGAGAGCTCTTCATCCCGCTCGAAGGGCTCGTCGACTTCGCGCACGAGCGCGCTCGCATCGAGAAGGAGTTGGCGGCCGTGGTCATGGAGGCGCAGCGCCTTGCCGCGAAGCTCGGGAACGCCGGCTTCCTTGCGAAGGCCGCAGCGGACATCGTTGAGAAGGACCGCGCCCGCGCGGACGCTCTCGCCGAGCAGGCACAGAAGCTCGAAGGCCAGCTCACCGAACTCTCCGACTAGCGAAGCGGGGAGAACGGCCCGTGGACTTCACCACGACGACGGCTGCACTCGAGACCGCGCTGCGGTTCGGCATCCACCCGTCCCTCGAGGGGATACGCGCGCTCACGTTCTCGATGGGACGCCCGCAGGACAGCCTCGCCTCGGTGCAGATCACGGGAACGAACGGGAAGTCTTCCACCACGCGACTGACGGCTGCCATCGTCGCCTCCGAAGGCCTGCTGACCGGCGCCTACACCTCGCCACACCTCGAGTCCTACGCGGAGCGCATCGAGATCGGCGGAGCGCCCATCAGTGATATCGAGTTCGCCGCCGCGGTGTCCGAGGCGATGGAGGCGGCGCGCCGGGTCGGGGAGGAGACGAACCTCGCTGATGCCAGCGACACCGCCGGTCCCTTCACCGAGTTCGAGCTGCTGACCGCGGCCGCGCTGTGGCTCATGCGCGAGCGCGGCGTGGACGTCGCATGTCTCGAGGTCGGCATGGGTGGAAGGTGGGACGCCACGAGCGTGGTGGACCCGGCTGTCGCGGTCATCACCGGTGTGGGTCTCGATCACACGGAGCGTCTGGGTACGACCATCGACGCCATCGCCCACGACAAGTCGTACATCATCAAGCCCGGCTCGTCGGTGGTGCTCGGGCCCGGCACCTGGCCGGTCGCCGACGTGTTCCTGGAGCGCGCGGCCCGCTTCGGCCTGCACCCGCGTTTCGTCGCGGAAGGTGGACACGACTCGCCGGTCGCGGAGTCCCTGACCGTCCGGTACTGGGTGCGTCAGCACCCCGACCGTCCGGGCGGCACCCTTGTCATGGACGTCCGCGGCGTCCACGCCGAGTACCGGGACCTGAAGCTGACGGCGCCGTCCTACCAGGCTCCGAACGTGGCCGTGGCGGTGGCCGCGGCGGAGTGCGTGATCGGCCGCTCGCTCGACGCGGACGCGCTGCGTATCGCATTGGCCGGCGTGCGCTTCCCGGGACGTTTCGAGCTCCTGGACACCGATCCGACCGTGGTCATCGACGGTGCGCACAATCCGCAAGCGGCGGCGGTGCTGGCATCCGCCATCGCCGAGGCATGGCCGGAAGCCGATCTTCGGCCTTGGATCGTGCTCGGCATCCTGGCTGACAAGGATGCGGAGGGCATCGTCGCCGCACTCGCCACGGTCGCCGCCCGCTTCGTGGTAACGCAGTCGCACAGCCCGCGCGCCCGGGCGGCCGGCGACCTCGCCGAGATCGTGGAGCGGGTCACCGGAACGGCGCCCGAGGTCATCCCGGACCTGCAGGAGGCCGTCGCGTACGCGTGTGCGCACGCGGGCGCGCCCGGCGTCCTCGTCACGGGCAGCCTCTATACGGTAGGCGAGGCGCGGGCCTTCTTGCGCGGCTGAGCCGCCTCGGCATGACGAGCGGCGGGCCGGTTGCATAGCGTGTCAGACCGGGTGCATACTCTCAGTCCCGCAAAGTCGTCAGGCTGCAAAGGGATGAGGTCGGGGGACCTCGAATGGGAAGACCGGCATCTTCTCGCGTCTAGTTGGGGGAATCGTCAATGGGTTCGTCTGTGCCATCACCTGACGGCATTGCGTCGGCATCTGCTGATGCACGCCGGATCGCACCGCATGCAGCCGTCTCGCTGGATCTCCAGGAGCGCGAGCGCATCCGCATCGCTTTCGACCTGCACGACGGTCCCGCGCAGACCATGTCCGCGGCGCTTCTGCAGATCCGGATGCTGCCGCGCGAGGACGGTCATGCGCTCCGTAAAGGCCTCGACGAACTTCACGCGACGATGGCCCTCGCCCTCGACGAGATCTACGGGCTGATAGAAAGCCTCGGTGGACGCAACGCGAAGGACACCGGCCTCGTCTCGAGGGTGCGTGCCTGTGTCGCGACTTTCACGGAACGCTTCGGCATCGACGTCGACCTGACTGTTGACGGCGACTGTGGCCCTGCGTCGCCCTCTCTTCAGATCGCCACGTTCCGCATCGTGCAGGAGGCGCTTTCCAACATCGGCCGGCACGCGGGCGCGTCACATGTAGCCGTCGCCCTGCGGCTGTCGGCCGACGAGATGTACTGCGAGATCACCGATGACGGCAAGGGCTTCGATCCCGGTGCGATCAAGCGCCCCGGTCGGCGCCGTGAGGCCTTCGGGTTGCGGAGCATGAAGGAGCGCGCGCAGATGCTGAACGGGGAATGCGTCGTAGAGAGTTCACCGGGCCGTGGCGCCCGCGTGCTCGTGAAGATCCCGGTGTGGCGCTCATGACACTCCAAGAGACACTCACCCGCGTCGTTCTTGTAGAAGACCATCCCGTGATGCGGGCCGGCGTGAGAAACATTCTCGAAAAGACGGGCGACATCTCCGTCGTCGGGGAAGCCGGAACGGGGGAGCAGGCGCTCTCGATGTTGGCTGCGATGACACCCGACGTCATGCTGCTGGACATCGGCCTGCCGGACACCGACGGCATCGCCCTGTTGGGCGAGATCCGCAAGTCCGGCTCCAGGGTCAAGGTCGTCATGCTCACCTGCCAGATCGACGAGGCCTCCGTGCGTTCCGCCGTGGACAACGGCGCGTGCGGCTACCTCTCGAAGGCCACCGGACCGCGCGAGATCGTGGATGCAGTCCGCAGAGTGCAGCGCGGGCAGGTCGCGCTCTCGCCCGAGGTTGCAACGCACCTCGTCTCCGCCATCCGCGGCCAGCGACGGTTCGGCGAGCCAACTCTCACGGCGCGTGAACGCGAAGTGTGGCGCGCGCTGGCCAAGGGCCTTTCGAACGCCCAGATCGCCACCACGCTCTTCCTCTCCGAGCACACAGTGAAGTTCCACGTGCACAATCTGCTCGGCAAGCTCGGCCTCAAGAGCCGCGGCGAAGCGATCTGCGCCGCCCACAACAGGGGCATGGGCTCTTAAGCACGACCTGATCGTTCGATCAGGTCCACTCCATCCGTTCGGTGACGACTTCCCCGCCCGGGGCAGGGTCCTTGTCGAGCGCCCGAACGCCAGCATGGTCTCTACGGATTCTCACCCGTTCGAGAGGCCACGACCTTCATGGATCGCACCCGAGTCCTGATCGCCGACGACAACGCCGGCTTCGGAAGCGTGCTGAGCCGATTCGTGGCGTCCCACTCCGATCTCGAGGTCGTCGGTGTCGCCGCCGATGGTCGTCAAGCCGTTCTGATGGCCGGCATCTTCCAGCCCGACTTCGTCCTCATGGACATGTACATGCCGGACGTGGACGGGCTCGAGGCGACTCGACGGCTGAAGGCCTCAGACACGCCGCCCTACGTGTTCATCCTCACCGCTCACAAGTCGGAAGAGAGTCGCTCGGCCGCGCAGGCGGCAGGAGCCGACGCCTTCTTCTTCAAGAACGAGGTCGATCAGCGGCTCATCGAGCAGATCTGCGGGCTCGCGGGCCGAGAGCAGGTACCAAGCCGACGGGCCGACGAGGGGTCGGTCCACGAGGCGTGACGGATTGCGCGCCATGTCCGGCGCGACTGGGAGGGGGTGGGGGCCGTACAGAGTGCGTTGAATTCCATGGTCGGACTCCGCGAGTCAGTGAGATCGCGGGAACGAGTGGGGCCGGGACGGGATCACCCGTTTCGGGACATGCGCAGGGATGCGCAACTGATTGATGAAGGAGAGATTCATGCGTAAGAGCATCAGGATCAAGGCCCTCGGCCTGGCACTCTCGTTGGTGTGCCTCGCCGCTGCCGCCGCTTTCGCGAGCGGCGCCACGGGCGCGTACTTCAGTGACACGAAGGACGGCACCATCGCAGGCACCGGCGGAACGGTTCGCGTCGTCACCAGTGGGCTGAACCTCTCGTGGCCGAGCATGCTTCCGGGCGAGGTCTACAGCGCGGCTGCCGATTACGTCAA
>JANYLP010000012.1 GCA_025361445.1 Coriobacteriia bacterium | reverse complement strand
CAGGTCGGTCAGATGCATGTCCTCGAAGTAGCTCGCGATGATGGGAAGCGCGGTCAGGTGGTTCACAGGGGTGTTGAAGAAGCCCTGGATCTGGCCCTGGTGGAGGTCCATCGTCACGACCCTGTGAACCACCTGACCGCGCTTCCCATCATCGCGAGCTACTTCGAGGACATGCATCTGACCGACCTGTGCGTGGTATCCCCGGACGTCGGTCGGGTCAAGGTGTGCAAGAAGCTCGCGGACATGCTCGGCGCCGACCTCGCGATCATGCACAAGGGGCGTCCCGAGCACAACGTCGCCGAGATCACGCACGTTATCGGTGAAGTGGCCGGCAAGACGTGTATCGTGGCCGACGACATGATCGACACGGCGGGCTCCATCGCAGCGGGAGCACGGGCCCTGATGGCGCAGGGCGCCAAGGGCGTCTACGTCGCCGCGACCCACGGGATCTTCTCTTCGCCGGCGTTCGAGCGGATCGCCGACGCTCCGATCATCGAGTGCGTCGTCACCAACACGCTGCCCGTCTCCGAGGAGCATCGCAACGGCAAGTTGCACGTGCTCTCGGTAGCTCCATTGTTCGCGCACGCCATCCAGAACGTGTACGACGACGAGTCCGTCTCAGAACTCTTCGACCCCGAGTTCCAGTAGGATCCGCGCCCGCCTTCACTCTGTAGAAAGGAACGTGCGCACAATGGCTGAGAACATCAAGATGGCCGCCACCACCCGCGAGATGATCGGCAAGACCCACCGTCGCCTCGGCGATACGAAACTTGCCGGCGTCGTCTACGGCACCGCCCACAAGTCGCAGTCCGTCGAAGTCGAGAGGCACGAGTTCGAGCAGGTGATCTCGCATGAGGGGAACATCGCTTCGAAGCTCATCGACCTGACCATCGACGGCGGCAAGGTCGTGCACGTCATCGTCAAGTCCCTGCAGCGCGATGCGCTCAAGGGCAGCGTCATGCACGTCGACTTCTGGGCGGTCAACATGCGCCAGAAGGTCACGACCACCGTCCCCGTCCACTTCGAGGGCGACGCGCCCGGCCTGAAGACCGGCGGCGTGTTCATGCACAACGTCCAGCACATCAACGTCGAGGCCCTGCCTGACGAGCTTCCGGAGTTCCTGCTCGCGGACATCTCGATGCTCGAGGTCGGCGACAACATCCACGTGCGCGACCTGGTCGCCCCCAAGGGCGTCACGATCCTCGATCACGAGGACGAGATCGTCGCCTCCGTCGTGGCTCCCGCCAAGGAAGAGGAAGCGGAGGTCTCGGAGGAAGCGGCCGAGCCCGCACTCGTCGGCGAGACCCCCGAAGGGGAGTAGTCAGCCCCGATGGCACGACTCGTCATCGGCCTCGGCAACCCGGGGCCGGAGTACGCGCATACTCGCCACAACGCGGGCTTCCTCGTCGTCGATCTGCTGGCGGACACCCTCGGAGGCTCGTACTGGCGCGATGAGGCCGGCTCCAAGACCACCAAGGTCCGTCTCGGGACCGAGGACGTCGTGCTGGCCAAGCCTCAGACGTTCATGAACCTTTCCGGCAAGCCTGCGAAGCGCCTGCTCGAACTGTACGGAGTCTCCCTCGCGGACGTCGTCGTCGTGCACGACGACCTCGACCTCCCCGAGGGAGACATCCGCGCGAAGAGCGGCGGCGGCCACGGCGGGCACAACGGCCTGCGTTCGCTGCACGACGTCGTAGGAGACGAGTACCTGCGGGTGCGCGTCGGGATCGGACGCCCGCCAGGGCGCATGGACCCTGCCGACTACGTCCTGGAACCGCTCCGTGGGGAGAAGCTGCAGCGGCTGGAAGAGTCGATCCCCACCGCCGCGCAGGCTGTCATCGACGTGCTCGAGCGCGGCATCGGCGCAGCGATGACGGAGCACAACGGAGCGTAGCTCCTGCGCGGTGCAGCTAGAGGTAGTTCATCGGGTTGACGGGATTGCCGTTGACGCGCACCTCGAAGTGCAGGTGCGGGCCCGTCGATAGTCCGGTGCTTCCGACGTACCCGACGGTGTCGCCTTCGCCCAGGTGCTGACCTCGCGACACGGCGATCCTGCTTTGATGCGCGTAGCAGGTGACGAGGCCGTTGCCGTGATCGATCATCACGAAGTTGCCGTAGCCGCCGTTCCAGCCCGCGAAGATGACGGTCCCGGATCCGGCGGCGACGATCCGCACCCCGGAGCCCGCTGAGATGTCGATGCCGGTGTGCATCTTGCGGATGTGCAGGATCGGGTGCATACGCATCCCGAACGGGGAACCGACGTGAGTGTGTCCGGGAACCGGCCACTTGAAGGTGCCTGCGTAGGCACCGTTCCCATGGGATGAGCCGCCCTTGAGGATGCGCGCGATGCGCGCCGATTCCTGCTCCTCAGCGAGTGCGAACGCTTTGAGCCGCGCGATGTTCTTCTTCGACTGGCTGAGAAGCGCCGCCTTCTCGTTGGCGGCCGCCTTGGCGGAGTTGCGCTTGCTGCTTGCCGAGGCCTCGAGCGTGCGAAGTCCCTGCTCCTGTGCGACCACTTCGGCGCGCTTCGTCTGGAGCGTTTCCTCCGCGCGGGTGAGTGCGGCTGCCAGCGTCTCGAGGGCGGCGCGGGTGGTCTCGAGCTCGGTCGCGGCCAACTCGTCGTCGCTCATGATCATGTTCACGTACTCGGTGCGCTGGATGAACTCGGAGAGGTCCCGCGCGCTCAGCAGCATCTCCAGCCAGGCCCAGTCACCGTTGCGGTACGTGACATCGGCGCGTTCGTTCAGAGTGGAGATCCGGACGTCGTATTCCGCCTGCACCCCGGCGATCTGCGCCTGCTTCGTGGCGATGTCCTCGCGGGTGAGCGCGAGTTCGCCCTCGAGCCGCGCCCTGCGCTCCGAAGCGGTGCCTATCTGGGTCCCGAGTGCGTCGAGGTCCGCCTGGATCCCGGCGAGGCGGTCTTCGATCGCCTGTGTCTGCTTCAGAAGGTCGTTGGCGCGCTTCTGCTCGGCAGCGGCCTTGATGCGCGCGGCCTCCGCGGCCTTCTTGTGCGCGTTGACGTCCGACTGCGAGTACGCGTAGAGGCCCGTCGGCACGGCAAGGCACGCGACGAGGACGATGGAAGCGAGTATGCGGAGCGCTGCGCTCGGACGCATGTTTCGGGCTACCTCCGGCGGGCTGGGACGAAGAGCAGATCGGCTGCGACTCCCGCGAGGTCAGGATTGACCGGCACGAATGCTACCACAAAGGGGTATCTAGAGGCTGGCGGCCGGAGCAAGGACCGGCCGGACGGTGGCCCTTCGAACAGGAGACATGACTATGAGTGACATGGCGCCCCCTCCCGCACCTCCCGCACCCCAGTGGGCTCCGCCTCCGGCGCCACCGACGGCGCCTCCGATGTCGGGTAGGCCCGGTCCGGTGAACGACACGAGCAAGATCGTCGCTGCACTCAGCCTCGTGATCTGGCCGGTGGCCTTGTTCGCGATCCTCGCGGAGCCGTACAAAGGCGAGAAGTTCGTCAAGCACCACGCGATCCAGGGTCTTGGCCTCGGCCTTGTGCTGACAATCGTCTCGTGGGTCTTGTCGTCCGTCTTCTCGATGATGTTCTTCTCATTGTCGACCATTGCCCTCATCGGGATGTTCTCCTCCCTGATCGGACTCGTCGATCTGGTGATCGGGATCTTCGTGATCATCCAGGCCATCAAGGTCTACAACGGTGAATACGTCGAGCTGCCCGTCGTCTACGGGTTCGTGAAGAGCTACATCGGCGAGTAGCCGGTCCTCGTTCCCGATCTGCGGGGCGGTCGCCCGGGAGGACCCGGGCGCTCGCCCCGTTTTCGTGCCGCGCTTGTATACTTGCATGCGCTGCGGAGGCCGGGCGTGAGTGGCCCGCTGACCGCAGTCGACCGATACCGACGCCGGAAGGCTGACATGTTCGAGGTCCTCGCCCAACGACAGCTCTCGGACGCCGTGTTCGAGATGACCGTGAGCGCTCCCGCCGTCGCCGCCAAGGCGCGCGCCGGGCAGTTCTTCATCCTGCGCGTCGACGCAGACGGTGAGCGCGTTCCGTTCACGTTCTCCGACTGGTCGGCCGACGAGGGCTGGATCCGGTTCATCTACATGCGCGTGGGACTCACGACGCACAAGCTGACGCACCTTGGCGCCGGCGACTTCCTCGCCGATGTCGCGGGGCCGCTCGGCGTACCGACACACGTGGGCGGCCTCGGACGCGTCGCGGTCGTGGGCGGCGGCGTAGGTGCGGCGGTCGCCTACGCTGTGGCGCGCGCGATGTGCGCAGCGGGCGACGAGGTCACCGTGATCCTCGGCGCGCGCAATTCCGAACTGCTGATCCTTAAGGACGAGTTCCGCGCGTTGCCGCTGAAGGAGCTCATCGTCATGACGGACGACGGCTCCGCGGGCCGGCACGGCCTTGTCACCGCGCCCTTGAAGGAGCTGTGCGAGGCTGCCACGATCGATGCCGCGATGGCGATCGGTCCCGCGATCATGATGAAGTTCTGCGCGGCGACCACGCGGGATCACGGCATCCCGACGGTCGTGTCGCTCAACCCGATCATGGTTGACGGGACCGGCATGTGCGGCGCCTGCCGCGTGAGCGTGGGCGGCGAGATGAAGTTCGGCTGCGTGGACGGCCCCGACTTCGACGGCCACCGCGTCGACTTCGAGGAGCTGATGAGCCGCCAGCGCGTCTACGTCGACGACGAGCGGCTTGCGGATGCCGAGTTCAGCAAGGGGTGTACATGCCGCCGCTAGGCGACAGCGCGGGACTGCCTGCGCCGGGGCCGCGTCAGCCCGAGAAGCCGCGCCACCGCCCGGTCAAGGGCCCGCGCACACCCATGCGTGAGAACGACCCGCTCGAGCGGGTCGCCGGCTTCACCGAGGTCGGGCTGGGATACAGCGCCAAGGAGGCGCACGCGGAAGCGATGCGCTGCCTGCAGTGCGCGAAGCCGTTGTGCATCGATGGATGCCCGGTGCACATCGACATCAAGTCGTTCATCGGGAAGATCATCGAGGGCGAGGAGTGCGCCGGCGTCGAGGTGCTCAAGTCGCGCAACGCGCTGCCGTCCGCATGTGGGCGCGTCTGTCCGCAGGAAGAGCAGTGCGAGGCGGCCTGCGTGCTCAAGCGCACCGGCGAGCCGATCGCGATCGGGAGGCTCGAGCGCTACCTCGGCGACTTCGACCTGGCTCGGGAACCCGGCGACAGGTGCCGCCCGCCGCTACAGGTTCCGAGCGGGAAGCGCGCGGCAGTAGTCGGGTCCGGTCCGGCGGGGCTCGCGTGCGCGGGCGAGCTCGCGATGCGCGGCCACGACGTCACCGTCTTCGAGTCGCTGCACGTCGCCGGTGGCGTGCTCGTCTACGGGATCCCGGAGTTCCGCCTTCCGAAGGCGCTCGTGCAAGCCGAGATCGACATGCTCTCCGAGATCGGCGTGAGGATCGTGACCGACGCGGTGATCGGTGCGACGTACACGGTGGAGGACCTGCTCGGCTCCGAGGGGTTCGACGCCGTCTTCATCGGCTCCGGCGCGGGGCTGCCGATCTTTTCCGGCATCCCGGGCGAGAACCTCAACGGCGTCTACTCCTCGAACGAGTTCCTGACACGCGTGAACCTGATGCGCGCCTACGACTTCCCGCGCGCGGACACGCCGATGTGGCGCGGCCGGGCGGTAGCGGTCGTCGGCGGCGGCAACGTCGCGATGGACGCGGCGCGCACGGCACTGCGGCTCGGGGCCGAGAAGGTCACTCTCGTCTACCGCCGCACCGAAGAGGAGATGCCGGCGCGGCATGAAGAAGTGCACCACGCGCGGCAGGAGGGCGTCGAGTTCCTGATGCTGTGCTCGCCACAGGAAGTGCTCGGGCGTGACGGCTTCGTCACCGGGATGCGCGTGACGCGGATGCAGCTCGGCGAGCCGGACGAGTCGGGGCGGCGCGCCCCTTCGTGCATCGTCGGCTCCGAGTTCGAGTTGGAGTGCGACACGGTGATCATGGCGCTCGGCACGCGCGCGAACCCGCTGCTCGTGAAAGCGGCGCCGGATCTGGGCCTGAACAAGCGCGGCTACGTGGTCACCGACGAGAGCGGTGCGACGAACCTGCCCGGCGTCTACGCGGGCGGCGACATCGTCACCGGCTCGGCCACCGTCATCCGCGCGATGGGTGCCGGCAAGGACGCGGCGCGCGCGATGGACGAGTGGCTTCGCCGGTAGCCGGTCTCCGATGCGAGCGTGCGGTTCTGCCAACGAACGGGAAACCTTCGGGGCTGAACGGTAGCGATTCGCGCACGGTCGGTTCGGCTATAATCCCGATGAACGGCGCGATCTACCGTACGGGTCGCGCCCGCTTCCGCTGGAGGGCGACATGGAACCGAACCTCAACGTACTGGTCGTCGACGACGACCCGTCGATAGTCGAGATGATCCGCCTCGGACTCGAGACGGACGGGATGCACGTGCTGTCGGCCGGTGACGGCGCCGAAGCGCTCGACGTCCTTCATCACGAGCCGGTCGACGTCATCCTGCTCGACATCATGATGCCGCGCGTGGACGGCTGGATGGCGCTGATGGAGATCCGTACCAACCCAGCCACGGCGGACATCCCCGTCATCATGCTGACCGCCAAGACGCAGGATCTGGCCAAGATCCTCGCGTTCAAGCAGGGTGTGCAGCAGTACGTCACGAAGCCGTTCAACGTCCTCGAGCTGTCCGCGCGCGTGCGCTCGCTCGTGAACACGCGGCTGCGCGCGATCGACGCCGGCGGCAACGAGGGCGAGTTCCGCAAGATCGCGGTGCGTAAGGGCGGCCGCACGGTGTTGCTCTCGATCGACGACATCATCTACATCTCGGCGAAGAACAAGTCCACTTACGTTCACACGTTCGAGAATCAGTATCTCGTGGATCAGACGCTCGGCGAGATCGAGAAGCGGCTGCTGCGCGAGAACTTCCACCGCATACATCGCAGCTACATCATCAATCTGAACTGCATCAAGGAGATCCTGCGCGCAGACGGCGGCTACGTGGTTGTCGCAACCGACCGCGACGAGACGCACATCCCGGTCGCGCGCCGCGAGATCCACTCGTTCCGGGACTCTGTCGGGATCTAGCGGTCCGGCGGCCCGATGGCGCGAACACGAAGGGCGGCCCCGCGGGGTCGCCCTTCTGTACTTCGCGGGGTCGGCAGCCTAGTGCCCGGCCTTGCCTGTGATCTCGTCGATGTCGAGCCGCGCGACGCGCAGGCGGCGCCATGTGGCTTCGCTGTCGAGCGCCTGGCGTTCCCAGACGTCGTCGGGTTCGTCCTCGAGGTGATCGAGCAGGATGCGCATCCCGTGGCGGGCCTCGTCGGCGTCGTCCACGAGCGCCATGCGCCCTGTCAGGACCACCGATTCATAGCGGTGCTTGCACTCGCCCGCGACGTAGCCACCGTCGAGGATGATCGTGGCGCAGACGCGCGGATCGGCGGCCAGCGCGTCGTTCTTCCGGCCGGCCGTAGCCGTGTGGAAGTAGAGGGCGTTGCGCGTCTGGTCGTAGCCATAGGAAAGGGTCACCAGATAGGGCTCGCCGTCCTGGCACATCGCGACCGTGACGAAGCGGCCGCGCGTCAGTATCGAGTCGAGCTCGACCGGGTCGGTGAGCGCTCGGTCGACGCGCCGGACGTGGTAGCGGGACACGGGCGTCCTCTTTCGTGCGGGGCTTCGCGGCGAGACCGTACAATGGGACGGCTGCAGGGTACCGCACACAGGCGAGGCGAAGGAGGCGCGACGTGGCCGTTCCCATCACTCCGATACACCTGGGCGACGTCGTGCGTCTGAAGAAGCCGCACCCGTGCGGCGCCAACGAGTGGGAGATCACGAAGCTCGGCATGGACATCGGGCTGTCCTGCGTCGGCTGCGACCGCAAGGTGCGCCTCGACCGCGCCGAGTTCGATCGCCGGTTCCGAGGCTTCATCCGCCGGGCGGACGAGCAGACGCCGGCTTCCGGGTAGCGCGGGGCTTCGGCCTAGCTGCCCTTGCGGTCGAAGCCGGGCGGGTCCTGACCGAGCTGCCAGACCTCGTCGGGCTTGGGGATCCTGTTCATCTGGACGTGCGTGTGGTTGCCGCCCTCGGTGGTGTAGCTGCGCAGCTGGAGGCCGGAGACCGTCGAAGCCAGGTTGCGGACGCTGGCGATCTGCGTCACGCCGGCGACGACGCGGGCGCCCTCGGTCACGAGCGGAGCGTCGATGTGCAGGATGATCACGTCGACGTCGTTCCAGGCGTCCGGTTTGATCTGGATCTCGAAGTCCGGGTACTTGTGGTAGAGCTTATAGGAGCGCACGCGCATGACCGTGCCCGTCAGCGGCGCGACGACAGGCGTCCCGGGCGGGGCCCCGCAGTCGGCAGCCGAGTCCATCTTGCCGTTCACGTTTGAGCGCCACACCTCCAGCGCCCACCCGGTCCAGACGCCGGAAGTGTCGGCCTGTGCGCCCGTGCGGGCCGGGATGGGCTGTCCGTTCGCACGCGCCGTTTCCACCTCGGCCTTCACCTCTGAGTTGGCGCGCATAGCGACGAGCGGAGTCATTTTGTAGGTGTCGTTGAACGATGACTGATGGAACGCGATCGCGGTGATCGACGCGGCCGGGACCGGAAGAAGAAGCTGCGTGCCTCGGAACGACGCGAACGCGGGCGTGGGTCCTTGGGCGGGGACGGCCTGCGTGGCAACGGCCGACCAGATGGCGGCCGCCTGTGACGGCCCGCCTGCGCGGGGCGCCATCGCGATGATCGCTGCGACGGCCAGAGCGAGCACGGTGAGGCCAACGAGTATCGGCATCGGGTGCGGACGCGCCGTGCGACGGCCGCGGTCCGAGCCGCGGGGGCGCGCAGTCACGAGCGCTTCGCGCGCGCGGGAATGCCGTGGGGATTCCCACTCGGGGGCCGGGCCCGGGCGGCGCTCGTCGGCGCGCCGGGTGCGATGGTCGTTCGTCACGCGGCAACCGTAGCACGCGGGCGTTCCGTACGCGCCCGCGTGCCCGCGCGCGTGTGAAGAAGCCGTGTAGTACCAGGTTGGTTCGTGTAAGATTCGTTCACGCTCACGCATGCGTGGAGCGCCTGCATCTACCGCACCGGGGAGGTTGCGTGGAGAAGCTGGAACGGGTTCTCGCCGTGGAGGAAGTGGCCAGGAACTCCGTCGCGTGCGCTGCCGATGAAGCGGCGGCCGTGAAGGTCGCAGCCATCGAGAGCGCCCGCACAGTCGAGTCCGACGCGCTCGTCGCCTCTGTCGCGGCTGTGGCCGCTCAGTCCGACAGCATCCTTTCCGTCGCCCGCACGGAGGCCGGCACTCTGACCGCCGCCGCTGACGCGGCTCGCGCGAAGGCCTCGGATACGGCGCGGCAGCGTCTCGACTCGGTCGTCGCATCTCTCGCAGCCAAGCTCGAAGGCTAGGACCGTGTCCGTCGCTCCGATGCGCCGGGTGGAGGTCGTCGGGTACGCGCCCGTGCTGGAAGACGTCCTCGATGCCTTGCAGCGCGCCGGAGCCGTGCAGGTCGAGCCCGCGCCCGAGGGCATGGATACTCACGAGCTGGACCAGGACAGCGATCGTCTCCGCAGGTGGGACGAGCTCGCGGCCGACGGCAAGTTCGTGCGCGACCTGCTCGCCCGCCACCACAAGCCGACGCAGCCGTTCGCGGCGTTCGTCACAGAGAAGTTCCACGTTCCCTTCGACGAGTTCGCCTCGCTCGACGTCGAGGGCGAGATGCTTCCGCTCTACGAGCTGTGCTCGACGCTCGCCGATCGGATAGCTTCGGCGAAGCGTGAGAAGGCCCGGCTGGAAGCACTCGTCACCGAGCTCGAGCCGTGGGAGACGGTGCATCTTCAGATCGCCCGCTGGAACAGTACGCAGCATGTCGCGTTGATCGCGGGCGTCGTACCCGGCTCGGAGGGCCCCAAAATCCGCGCGGCACTACGCGAAGCAGTTCCGCTGGCCTCGGTCGCCGAGTACGGGCACCACGGCTCGACTCAGGCGTGGATCGTGCTCGTGCACAAGTCCGCGCTCGCCGATGCGCGCTCCGTGCTGGGCGCCTCCAAGTTCAAGGAAGCCTCTTTCCCCGGGCACGAGGACTACCCGGCGGAAGAGGCGTCGCGCGCACGGCTCCACATCGCCGAACTCGTCGAGCAGATCGCCGAAGCGGAGGCGGAGCTCGTGCAGGTCGCCGCCGATCACTTCGATCAGGCGGTTGCTCTAGCCGAAGCCGTGGACGGCGAACTCGCGGCCGCCAACACGCTGGGCCGGTTCGGGCGGACGGAGCGCGCGTTCGTCGTGACCGGCTGGGTCATGGCGTCCCGGGCCGACGAACTCATCGCCGCGCTCTCGCCGTGGGCCGGGGACCTCGACATCAACCTGCGCGAGCCGACCGACGAAGAGGATCCGCCGGTTGAGCTGGACAACCCGAAGTTCCTGAAGCCGTTCGAGACGCTGACGGACCTCTACGGGCGCCCCTCGTACCGCGAACTCGACCCGACTCCGTTCCTCGCACCGTTCTTCCTGCTCTTCTTCGCAATCTGCATCGGGGACGTCGGCTACGGCGCGATGCTCATCCTGGGCTCCTGGCTCATCAAGACCAAACTCGATGTGGCCCCCGGTGTGAAGCGCTTCATGGACCTCATGATGCTCGGGGGGGCGGCCGCGATGGTTGTCGGCGTGCTCTTCGCCTCGTACTTCGCACTCGACGTGTCGGTGCTGCCCGGTTTCCTGCGCGCGTTGCAGCTGCTCGATCCTCTCGCGCAGCTGCAGACGTTCCTCCTCATCACGATCGGTCTGGGGGTTCTCCAGGTGTTCTTCGGCGTCGGTATCGCCGCCTACGACACCTGGCGTAAGGGTGATCCCGCCGCCGCGATCTTCGAGCAGATGTCGACGATCTTCCTGTTCGTCATGGTCGGCGTGTGTTCGTGGGCCTACGCCGCGGGCAACGCGCTCATAGGCCAGGCGGCGCTCGTTATCGGGCTGCTGGGCACGGTGCTCATGCAGGGGCGCACGATCGAGGCCGCGCTGGGAGATACTGAGCGTCCGGTCTGGGACCGCGCGATCGGATGGGCGTGGGTCGCGTCGATGCTCGCATGGGTCGCGTCGCTCGCGTTCGGGGGCCCCGGCTTCATCCTGTGGATCCTCGGTGGCCTGACGCTCGTCGGGCTGTTCGTGTCCAGGACCGTCCGCAAGTCGGTCGTCTCGTTCCTCGGCGGAGCGTATGCGGTCTACGGCATGTCAGCGTTTCTGGGGGACATCCTGTCGTACACGCGGCTCGCAGCGCTCGGCTTGTCGGGAGCGCTCGTCGGCATGGTGTTCAACGTGCTGGCCAAGATGGTCTGGGATCCCGTGGGCGCGCTCTTCTCCGGCGGCGGCATGGGATACGTGTGGGGCGTCGTCGCGCTCGTGTCGGCGATCGCCATCTTCGTGGTCGGGCACGTCTTCAACGTCGTGATCAACCTGCTCGGGGCGTTCGTGCACCCGGCGCGACTGCAGTTCGTGGAGTTCTTCTCGAAGTTCTACGAAGGAGGCGGGCGTCCGCTCGCTCCCTTCAGGTTCGCAACGAGGTCGGTCGTGCTGGGCGCCGGCGAGTCCGGCATCAAGGAAGGGGCGTGATCGTGAAGGATCTGCTGTGGTGGGGCATGTCGGGGACGGACTGGGCGCTGTTCGGCGCCGGTCTCGCGGCCATTCTCGGAGGCATCGGCTCGGCGTGGGGCATCACCATCGCGAGTTCCACGGTGTCGGGTGTCCTGTCCGAGGACGACACGAAGTTCGGTAAGCTGCTGCCGCTGGCCGCCATGCCGGGCACGCAGGGCATCTACTGCTTCATCGCAGCGGTGCTGGTGGTCATCTTCTTCGGGCTGCTGAGCGGAACTTCGACTCTGACCGGGCAGATGGGCTTCCAGGTCTTCCTCGCCTGTCAGCCGGTCGGATGGCTCTGTCTCGTCTCCGCGGTGTACCAGGGCAAGACCGGTGCGGCAGCCGCGGGCATCGTCGCCGCAGACAAGCAGGCGCCGGCGCTGATCTTCCCGGCGCTCGTCGAGACCTACGCGGTCCTGTCGCTCATCGTCACCATCCTCATGCTGCTGGGCCTCCGCGCCGCGTACGGAGCGTAGCGTCGTGGCGATCGAGGACATCGTCGGACGCATCGAGGGCGACGCCGCCGCGGAGGGAGCAGCGTTGCTCGCTGCCGCCCATGCCGACGCCGAGCGCATGCTCGCCGAGGCCGGTGCACGCGCGGATGCACGCGCCGCGCACGCGCTCGAGGCCGGGCGCTCGAAGGCTGAGCGCGAGGCCGCGACGATCGTGGCCGGCGCGCGGCTGGCGGCGCGCGACGCGTCGCTCGCGGCCCGGCAGGCGCAGGGCGTTGAGGCGCTGTCGCGTCTCGAGGCCGCGCTCGTCGCACTTCCGGATGACCGCTACGCCGCTTTGCTGGTGCGGGAGCTCTCTTCGTCGCCGCTTCCGGCTGGTGTCGTGCGGCTCGGCTCGGCGGATACGGCGCGTCTTGGCGCTGCGCTCCCGGCGGCTCTGTCCGCGGCGGGACTCACGCTGACGATCGATGGCGGTGACGCGGGCATCGAGCGGGGCGTCGTGCTCGTGGGCGACCGCGTGCGCATCGAGGTCTCGCCCGCATCGCTCGTGTACGCGCGCCGTGCCGACCTCGAGTCCAGGGCCGACCGCGCACTGTTCGGGGAGGGGTAGCAGACACGTGGCTCGCGGCGACGCCATAGCCTACGGGTTCGCGACGGGACGCGTCATGGTCCTGCGCTCGCGCCTTCTCGGCGACGCCGCCTTCGAGCGTCTCATCGACGCGCCGACCTTCTCCGACCAGCTGCGCGTGCTCTCCGACACGCACTTCGGGAAGTTCGTCGAGAACGCCCGGACCGCGTCCGACGTGGAGCAGGCCATAGACGCCTCGCTGCTCGACCTGTTCGACGACTTCCTGCGCAAGGCCGAGTTGCCGGCGCCCGTGGTCGAGACCTTCACCGCTCCCTACGACTTCGCATCGCTGAAATCGGTGCTGCGGGCGTGGACGCTGAAGGTGGAGCCCGAGTTCCCGGAGGTGCGCCTCGGCGTGCTGGAACCCGAGGACTTTGCGGCCGCGGACCAGATTCCCGGCGCGATAGGCGCGTGCGCTCAGCGGGTGCTCGACGCCGACCCGCCCCTGAACGCCGAGCAGGTGGACGCAGCGGTGGATGCTGCGATGTTCGCCGAGATCGCGCGGCTGGCCCGCGCATCCCGCATCCCGCTCATGGAGCGCCTCGCCACGCGGCAGATCGACGCTGCCAACGCCAAGGTGCTGCTCCGCTGCGCCGAGGGCGGGCGCACGCCTGCGGAGGCGCGCGCGCTGCTCGTACCGGGTGGCGCCTGGAACGCGGTGGCCGCAGCCGCGCTCGTGCAGGGTCCGCCCGCGCTCGCCGAGGCGATCGTGCTCGCGCGCGTGCTTGGGCCCGCGAGCGCCGAGGAGATGCTCGACCTTGAACGCCTCGACGTGCTCGTGGACGCCACGACCGGTTCGATCGCGAGCGAGGCTTCCCGTGGTCCGATCGGGCCGCTTCCCGTGCTCGGCTACGTGCTGCGCCGGCGTGCGGAAGCCATCACGGTCCGCTCGCTTCTGGTGGGCCGGCTCGCCGGTCTGCCTCGTGACGTCATCGTCTCGCGTCTGCGGGAGGTGGCGAAGTGAGCGGGAAGGTGGCGATCGTCGGGGACACGACGTCGGTGGCCGGTTTCGGGCCCCTCGGCGTCGCCGCGTTCCCGGTGGAAGACCCCGCGGCCGCCCGTGACCTGTGGCCACAGCTGGCCGGTGGCGAGTACGGGATCGTGTTCGTGACCGAACCGGTATACGCGGCCATTGCCGACCTCGCAGCCGAGGTCGCGGACGCCGCGGTGCCTGCAGTGACCGTCATCCCGGGCGCGGGCAGCCCGGGAGGCGTGGGCCGGGAGAAGCTCGATCGTGCGATCGTTCGCGCACTGGGCACTACGGTGCCACTCGGAAGTGAGGATTAGCCAGATGAGTCAGGGCGTCATCGTCAAAGTAGCGGGCCCGCTGGTCGTCGCCGAAGGACTCGGCAACGCGAAGATGTTCGACCTGGTCAAGGTTGGCGCGCAGGGCCTCATGGGCGAGATCATCGAGATGCGAGGCGACCGCGCCTCGATCCAGGTGTACGAGGAGACCGAGGGCCTCGGCCCCGGCGATCCGGTGGAAGCAACCGGGGCGCCCCTCTCCGTCGAGCTGGGGCCGGGCCTGCTCGAGTCGGTCTACGACGGCGTGCAGCGGCCGCTCGACGCGCTCGAGCGTCTGGCCGGCGCGTTCTTGGCGCGCGGCGTCTCGGCGCCCGGTCTGGACCGCGACAAGCGGTGGGAGTTCGTCGCCACCGCCGCGGTGGGCTCGAAGGTCACCGGCGGACAGATCGTCGGAACCGTCGCTGAGAACGTCGTGATCGAGCATCGCGTCATGGTGCCGCCGCTGGTCTCGGGCACGCTCGAGAAGCTCAGCTCCGGAACCTTCACCGTCACCGACTCCGTCGGCGCGGTCCGCACCGATGCGGGCGATCTCGTCGAGCTGCGGCTCATGCAGACGTGGCCGATCCGCGCCGCGCGCCCGCACACCCGCAAGACCACGCCGGGCGAGCCGCTTGTGACCGGCACCCGCGTCATCGACACGTTCTTCCCGCTCGCGAAGGGCGGCACCGCGTGCATCCCGGGGCCGTTCGGCGCCGGCAAGACGGTCACGCAGCACCAGGTGGCCAAGTGGAGCAACGCGCAGGTCGTCATCTTCATCGGCTGCGGCGAGCGTGGCAACGAGATGACCGACGTGCTCATGGAGTTCCCCGAGCTGACCGACCCGTACTCGGGCGAGCCGCTCATGAAGCGCACGGTGCTCGTCGCCAACACCTCGAACATGCCGGTCGCCGCGCGTGAGGCGTCGGTCTACACCGGCATCACCATGGCGGAGTACTTCCGCGACATGGGCTACGACGTCGTGCTCCAAGCCGACTCGACCTCGCGCTGGGCCGAGGCGATGCGCGAGATCTCCGGGCGCCTCGAGGAGATGCCCGGCGAAGAGGGTTTCCCCGCGTACCTCGGCACCAAGTTGGCCGCGTTCTACGAGCGCGCCGGCCGCGTGCAGACGCTCGCGGGCGGCGAGGGTTCCGTCACGGTCGTCGGGTCGGTCTCGCCTCCGGGCGGCGACCTGTCCGAGCCGGTCGTGCAGAACACGCTCCGCGTCGTGAAGGTGTTCTGGGCGCTGCAGGACCGGCTGGCCTACGAGCGCCACTTCCCGGCGATCGACTGGCTGACCTCGTATTCCCTCTACCTCGACCGCGTGCAGCCGTTCTGGGACGAGAACGTGGGACCGGAGTTCCGCGGCCGGCGCGACGAGTGCATGGCGATCCTGCAGCGCGAGAGCGAGCTGTCCGAGATCGTGCGGCTCGTGGGCCTCGAGGCGCTCACCCCGCAGGAGCAGGTGCTCATGGAGACCGCGAAGTCGGTCCGCGAGGACTTCCTGCAGCAGAACGCGTTTCGGGACGACGACCAGTTCACATCGCTGGC
>JANYLP010000014.1 GCA_025361445.1 Coriobacteriia bacterium | reverse complement strand
CGGTGTCCGGGGCCCCACTTCCGTCCCGAGCGAGTACGGCTCGCATCTTGCTGGTATGAACACAACGAACCATCCGCAAGGAGGAGACCTTGTCCGACACGTCCCCCATGCCTGTGATCGCCGACTACTCCACGTTGGGCTACGTCGCGAACCCGTTCGCGACCGTCGACGAGTCCGGAAGCGAGCCGTATTGGATGCGGCTCGTGACCCGCGCTGCCGCCAACCGGCTACTCGCTGCCACGGTGCGCGCGCGTCAGCGCTCAGGCCCGGTGCTGGTAAGCATGGTCGAGGAGATCCCCGAGTACTACTACCGCGTCGCTCAGAATGACTTCCTCCGCCGCATGTCCGACGACCCGTCGCTGGACATGATGGCGCTCAACATATCGCTCGACATCATGCGTCTCGGCCGTATCCGAGGCACGATCGCCGAGCTCGCCGAGTTGGTCGTGGCCGTCGACTTTCCGACGACACTGGCCGACTGGTATCGGCGCGAACTCGCGGAGCCCGATACGGAACTTCCCGAGTCCGGGCTCGTGAGTAACGAGGAGATCGCCTCGGCAGCGGCGGCCTTCAGCTCCGCTCCCGCGGCCGCCGTCGCGCGCTTCTTCGGCGCCGCAGAGCCGGTCACGATCGCGGAGCTGGATGCGGTCGTGCACGAGGCCTACATGCGTCAGGTAGGCCAGGAGGTCGAAGTCGAGAAGGACCAGGAGGGGAGCGAGGCCGCTGCTGCTCTCCATCAGCACGTCCCGAACGAGGACGAAGCGGGAGAGCCTGCGCCGGATCCCGATGCGGGGATGCGCGAGTACCTGCTCGCCGTTGCTCGCGCGCACTTGTCGCCCGTCATGGCCCGCGCCCTGGCCGGCTTCGGCCAGTACGGCGAGTCGCTTGCGGCCCAGGAGATGAAGGTCACGAAGGCGCCGCGAAAGACGCTGGCAGCCATTCTGCGGCTCATGAACGCTCGCTGGAGCACGATCGCTGTCATCTACGACAACTTCTCCTCGTGGCCCATTCTGGACCAGCAGACGAAGATGGACATCCTGTCCTCGATGATGGAGCTGCGCTGGATCATCGCGGAGGCCGGCGTCATGGTCGTTGCCGTGGTCAAGGGAGTCTCCCCTGAACTCGAAGAGCAGTTCGCCGCCGCCGAACAGGTGGACTGGACGATGCCGGAATTGACCGCACTCTACAACGGTGAGACGAAGCTCGACCTCTCCCTTGTTCAGTCGTGGCTCGACGCGGCATCGGTCGGCGCGACGTCTGCGCTGCGCGCTGACGGGCCGGAACTGTCGGCTCTGGCAGGGTATGCCGGCGATGACCTCGCCTCCTTCTGCGCCATGGCTCAGGTCGCCTTCGCCGACGCCGCATCGCGCGGCGCCGTGATGCTCGACGCTGCGGCGATATCCGCGGGAGTCGCCTCACGCGAGGGCGGGGTTCGTGACTGATGGCCGGATCGAGGTCTCAGAGTAGGCACGCACGGACACGACGCATCCCGCGATGGGTGCGGATCGTCGTGACGGGCGTCATGCTCGGCCTCGTGATCGTCGCCGCAGGCGCTCTTATGAACCGCCAGTCCCCCCAACCGGGTCCGTCCGGCTTCGTGTCGACGGAAACGACGGCTCCAGTGAGCCTGACGGGAACGGAGACCACCCAACCGTCGGACGTCCCGACGGGTACGCCGTCGGGCGTCGACACTGCAACGACCGACCCGGGGGCTTCAGCCACGTTCACAGCCGAGGCCTACTCTCAGGCGATCACCAACCTGGCGACGCTTCTTCCGAAGACGGTGGCCGGTTACGGGGTGGGTGCGACAGAAAGATCGTCCACGAGCGCGATCGTGCCGCTTGAGCCGACGATCTCTGGTCCGGCTGCAGGTAAGGCGACCATCGTGGTGCTCACGGTCTTCGACAAGAAGACCGAAGCCGGCGCGAAAGCGTACGTCGGCAACTTCCAGCTTGCCTATCCCAAGGATCTGGCCGTCGTGACGATCGGGACGTTGACAGGCCGGTTCGGCACCGACGGTTCTCGTCTGGCGGCCGTGGTGTTCAGTCGTGGCCGCTACGCCTTCGAGATCGTCGCTACCACCCGCCGCGGCGCTCCGGTCGACCTGGAGCCGCTGGTGGTGCAGGCGGCAGGCGCCTTCGGAGCCACGAAGACCGCACCGTAAGGGAGCGTCCCACCGAATGAACATCCGAACCCCATACCGCCGCCTTCGGGTCGCCTGTTCGATCGGCCTGGCGCTCTCGCTCGTTCCCTCGGTGGCCCATGCCCTCAGCGGACCAATGCTCGCGCCCGCGCAGATCTTCAGCGAGGGTTTCGAGGGCGCCGCTCCTGCGCGTCTGACGTTGGACTGGATCCTCAGCACGGGGTACCCCACGTCGGCGTACTGGGGTCCGATCACGCAGCAGAAGCACTCGGGAACGCGTGGCCTGTGGTGCGCCGGCACTTCGATAGCCGCGATTACGCCGCCGGACCCGTGGGTCTTCTTCGGGGGCCGTTACCCGGACTACACCGCCGGCCTAGCGACGTTCGATCTTCCTGAGCTGTCCGGCTACTACTCGGCAACGCTCGACTTCTGGTATCGGATCCCGTCGCTCGGGTCCGAGGACGGCAGCTCGTTCAACGTCAAGTGGTCGGCGACCGGTTCCGGCGACTACTGGAACAACTCGAAGGCCTGGCCTGTGTCCGCCAGTTGGGCCCACGCCGTGATGGACATGACGGCTCCGACGCCCGCAGGACAGTCCCGTCCCGTCAGTCTTTCCAGGACCACGGGCAAGGTGGAATTCCAGTTCATGGACAACGCCGGGAACCCCGGCGAATCACCCACGACCGGTGAAGGCCCCACGATCGACGACGTGACCGTCTCGGGGTACAAGTACGGCCCCGTGCGCGATCTGGCAGTCTCGTTCGCCGACAGCGCGGCGCATCTGACCTGGAGTGTCCCGGTCCGCTCGACCGCGCCGGCCGCGGCGGATGAGGAACGCCCGCTGGCCTACCGCGTCTACCGCGAGCTGGACGGTTCGAACGTCTGGACCGAGCTCACGACGACCCGTATCCCGGGCACCTCGTTCTACGACCTCGACACCTCCGTGCCGGCAGGCACGTACCGTTACGTGGTCCAGTCCTGGGACACGGGGAGTGGGACCGGATACGGCCAGGTCTCGATGTCGGGCGACACCGCCACACAGTTCCTCGTCGGTCCGCCCCACAGCCTGTCCTACATGGCCGCCGCTCACGGATCGATCGACGGTTCGTCCGCGCAGGTCGTGGACTTCGGCGGCTCCGGAACGGCGGTCACTGCGGTTCCCGTCGACGGATACCACTTCCTGACCTGGTCCGACGGTGTGCTGACGGCGAGCCGTACCGATCTGAACGTGATCGAGAACCTCAGCGTGAGCGCGTCGTTCGGGATCAACAGCTACCAGCTCACCTACTCCGCAGGCGCGGGAGGCACGATCTCCGGGACCTCGCCACAGACGGTTGACTTCGGCGGCACGGGCACAGCGGTGACCGCGATACCGAACCCGGGCTACCACTTCGTCTCTTGGTCGGACGGGAACCTCGCCGCGGCAAGGACCGACAGCGCGGTCTCCGGGAATCTCAGCGTGACGGCCAACTTCGCTATCAATACCTATCAGCTCACCTACACGGCGGGCGCCGGCGGCGCGGTCACTGGCACGTCTCCGCAGGCGGTCGCGTACAACGGCTCCGGCACTGCGGTCACCGCTGTGGCGAGCGGCGGGCATCACTTCGTAGCGTGGTCGGACGGCAAGGTCACGGCGCTCAGGACTGACAGCGGCGTCACGAGCGACCTGAGCGTCTCGGCCGTGTTCGCGGTCGACGCGATCACCCCCACGCTCGCCTACACGGCCGGCGCGGGTGGATGGATCGTGGGTTCTGCCACGCAGGTGGTCGTGCTTGGAGGCTCCGGTACGGCCGTCACCGCTACGCCGAACACCGGCTTCCACTTCGTTTCGTGGTCGGATGGCAACCTGAACGCGGCCCGGACGGATACGAACGTCACCGTCGACGTCCTCGTCTCCGCCACGTTCGCGATCAACCGGTATCAGTTGCACTACAGCACTGTCGCGAATGGCACCATCAGTGGTACCGCGAGCCAGTCCGTAGACTACAACGGCTCAGGCACGGCTGTGACGGCTGTGCCTGCGGTCGGCTACCACTTCCTCGCCTGGTCTGACGGGCACCCGACAGCCGCCCGGACTGACGTGGGCGTGACGGGCAACACGACACCGAGCGCCACCTTCGCCATCAACGCCTATACGCTCACGTACTCGGCAGGCGCAAACGGCACTATCAGCGGCGCTTCCGATCAGTCCGTCAACCACGGCGGGAGCGGCACCGCGGTCACGGCGGTCCCGAGCGCGGGACACCACTTCGTGAGCTGGTCCGACGGTGGGCTGATCGCCATGCGCACCGACACCAACGTGACCGGGAACCTGAGCGTGAGCGCATCGTTCGCTATCGACCTGCTGCCGCCGGTGTTCACCATCACAGGCATACCGGCGAACCCGACGACGCTGGCCGTGACCCCGTGGTACGACACGAGCGAGTCGCCGGCCCCGACCGTCGACGCCTGGATGGATGGCACGCCGTTCACCATGGGCACGAGCTACAGCGCGGACGGCACCCACACGCTCGTAGTGCGGCTGACAGCCGCCGGAAGCACCCGCACCACCCGACACTCCACAGTGTTCGTCATCGACCGCACGGCGCCCGTCACCACCAACAATCTGCCGACGGGGGTCGCTCTCACCGCGGTCACTGTGGTCTTGAACGCGACCGATAGCGTGGTCGGCGTCGCCGGGACCTACTGCTCCATCGACGGCGCCGCGTTCAAGCTCTACACGGGCGGCGTCCGCGTGACCAGCTGGAAGGATCACACGGTCGACTACTACTCGGTCGACCTCCTGGGCAACCGCGAGGCCACGCATCACGCTCGCTTCTCGATGCGCAACCCCACCGCGGTTTCCATCTCGTCGTCGCCGGCGAGCACCACGCGTTACCACGCGGTCACCGTCGCCGGCTATCTGACGCCGGGCGCGCACAATGACCACATCGTGGTCCAATACCAGAAGCCTGGCAGCACCCGGTGGTACTCCGTGACCGTCCATGTCGGAACCGTCTATTCCGGGCTGCGGGGCAAGTGGAGCTATCGCTACACGACGTCGGTCAGGGGCACGTACCACTTCAAGGCCTCGTTCGCGGGCACCGCATCGCGGTACAAGGCCGCTTCTCGGACGCTCAGCATCGTCGTCAGGTAGGCTCGTGCGTGTGTTAGCATCGAGATGCTCGCTCATGATCTTGACGATCCTGGGGGCCGCGGGTGCTCTGATCCTCATCGCGTTTGCTGTGATGGCGCCCGGTGAGGTGAGTGCACAGAGCGGGCAGTTCAACCAGCTGCTCGGCGGTTCAAGCGGCGCCGTCATCAAGGGAGAGGTCGAGAGCGGCTTGTGGCTGTCGCTCCTCGCCATGGCCGCTGCGGGTGGCTTCTCCTTCTTCCTGCGGAACCAGCGCATAGATGCGTCCGCGCCTCTGACGATCCAGCAGCTGACGGGAGCGAAGCCGGGCCTGGCCGCGCCGACGGTATCACCGTACACGGGAATGCCGGTCACACCCGTGGCGCCCATGGCGCCCATGGCGGCCGCGGATTCGGCATGCCCCGCATGCGGCAGTCCGTCAGGCCAGGGCGATGTCTTCTGCAAGTCGTGCGGCGGGCCGCTCGGCGGCGCCCAGGGCGGATCCACCCCGTCCTAGATCCTCGCGGAACGACTCGAATCCGGCTGCCGGTCGCACCACGACCGGCAGCCGGTGCTCGTTTCGGCCTCTCGCGCTACACTCCGAGCCATGAGTCCCCGTTACGGCAGCGACCACATCCGCCAGCAGCTCGACGAGGTCCCCGACTCCCCGGGTGTCTACCTGTGGAAGGATGCAGGAGGCACCGTCCTGTACGTGGGCAAGGCCAAGGCGCTCCGCAAGCGGATGAAGCAGTACGCGCAGGGGCACGACGATCGCGCAATGGTTCCCGAGATGATGTCGCGCGTCGCTTCCTTCGACTACGTGGTCACCGCCAACGAGGTCGAGTCCCTCATCCTCGAGAACAACCTCATCAAGGAGCACCACCCGCGCTACAACGTCGACTATCGCGACGACAAGACCTACCCCTACATCGCGCTCACCACGGCCGACCCGTTCCCGGCGATCAAGTACACCCGTGAGAAGCACCGCGCCGGCACACCTACTTCGGGCCGTATACCGACGCCCGGGCCGCGCGCGCCACCATCGACGTCGTCCGCCGCGTCTATCCGATCTGCCGCACAGACTGCGTCGAGTGGAAGCGCCTCACCGCGCACGGGGGCGAGCCCACCGGCAAGCCCTGTTTCGACTACCACATCGGCAAAGGCCCCGGTCCGTGCGTGGGCGCCATCGCGCGCTCCGACTACGCAGGGATCGTCACCAAGGTCGAGGTGTTCCTAGACGGGAAGCAGGCATCGGTCGAGCGCGACCTGGAGCGCCAGATGCGCGAGGCGTCGGCCGAGCTCGACTATGAAGGCGCCGCGCGCTACCGCAACCGCCTCGACGCCGTTCGTTCGATCCTTGAGCGCCAGACCATCGTGAGCGCGAGCGGTCTGGATGCCGACGCGATCGGGGTCTGCCGCGAGGAGACGATCGCGGCGACCCACGTGGTGCACATCCGCGAAGGCCGCGTCATGGGCGCGAGCGAGTTCGTGCTCGACCAGGGTCTCGACGTGTCTGACACCGAACTCGCCGAGGCGTTCCTGCTGCGCTACTACGCGGACGCGTCGCACGTGCCGCGACAGGTCCTCGTCTCATGCATGCCGCTGGAGCCGGAGCCGCTCGAGGCGCTGCTTGCTCAGCGGCGCGGCCGCAAGGTATCGATCGAGCGCCCCGAGAGGGGAGAGCGCAAGCGCCTGCTTGAGATGGCGACCACCAACGCGACTCACGCGCTGGCCCGCTACAAGTTCCGCACGCGCTACGACGAGGACCGCGTCAATCAGGCGCTTCTTGAGCTCGAGAGCGCTCTCGGACTCGCGGTCCCGCCGCTGCGGATCGAGTGCTACGACATCTCGACGCTGCACGGACGCTTCTCCGTCGGCTCGATGATCGTGTTCGACGGGGGGAGGCCCGACCCGGGCGCGTATCGGCGGTTCCGCATCCGCGCCGAGACGCCCGAAGCCAATGACGTGGCCATGATGCGCGAGGTCCTGCAGCGCCGCTTCGTTCGCGAGACGAAGGAGGGTGCTCGGTTCGCGCGCAGGCCCGATCTGATAATCGTCGATGGTGGGAAGCCGCAGCTGTCGGCGGCCTTGGCCGCTCTCGAGGACATCGGCGTGACGGGAATCCCCGTCGTGGGCCTTGCGAAGCGCGAGGAGGAGCTGTTCGTGCCCGAATGGGAGCACGCCGTCGTCCTTCCCGGTGGTTCGCCATCCCTGTATCTCGTGAAACGCGTCCGCGACGAGGCGCATCGGTTCGCGGTCACCTACCACCGCGAGCTTCGCGGCAAGGCGATGACCGCATCGGTGCTCGACGAGATCCCGGGCGTCGGCCCGACGCGCCGCGCGCTACTCATCAAGGTCTTCGGATCGGTGAAGCGGCTTCGGGCAGCCAGCATCGAGGATGTCGCGCGGGTGAAAGGCATCGGCCCCGAGCTTGCGGCCGACGTGGTCGAGTTCCTCGCCAGCCTCGACTGACCCGGCGTGGCTCGACGAACCGTGTAGCGGCTCGCTGACGCCGATGGAAACGCCCGGCCCGGTGTGGCCTCGCGTTGGTATACTCACGGCACGGGCGCGCCGCGCCGCTTTTCCGATGCGAGATAGGGGTGGTCGAAAGTGATCAGGTTCCTCATCCGCACGGCGATCACAGCGCTTGGCGTGCTGTTGGTCGCATATCTGGGTCTCATCCAGATCAAGGGGTTCGCCAGCGGGTCCGAGATCACGCAGTCGGCGTTCATCATCGCGTTCCTGTTCGCACTGATCCTCGGGATCGTGAATGCGATCATCAAGCCGGTGGTGCAGATCCTGGCCTTCCCGATCACGGTGCTCACGCTGGGCCTTTTCGCGATCATCGTGAACATAGGGATGTTCTACCTGGCGGCAGCGTTCGTCAGCGAGGTGAGGCTTGGTGACAGCCTGCTGATCACCGGCCTTGCCGCGATCATCGTCGCCTTCTTCAGCAGCGTGGCGGGTTCGGTCACGAAGCGCGCTGCGCGATGACATCCGACTCCGCCGCCTGCGCGCCGGAAGACGGACTCGAACCCGTCGAACTGGTCGTCATCACCGGATTGTCCGGGGCCGGGCGTTCAGAGGCGATGCACACCTTCGAGGACATCGGCTACTTCTGCATCGACAACCTGCCGCCGGCGCTGCTGTCGCAACTCGAGAAGCTCACGATGCTTCCGGGAAGCCGCATCCGCCGCGTCGCGGTCGTGTGCGACATGCGCTCGCTCGAGTTCTTCGGGACGCTTCTGCAGGAGCTCGCCGCGCTCGAGGCGGCCGGTCATCCGTACCGCATCCTGTACCTCGAGGCGGCCGAGAAGGTTCTGGTCAACCGGTTCAAGACCACGCGCCGGCGTCACCCGCTGTGCGACGGTGGTTCGGTCGTTGAAGGCATCCGCGCCGAGCAGCGCGGCCTGGCTACGGTTCGCGACCGCGCGGATCTCATCATCGATACGAGTGAGATGCTGCCGGCACAATTGCGCGAGGCGATCCGCCGCCGCTTCCTTTCCGACAGTCTGAAGGACTGGATGTCGGTCACGGTGAGTTCGTTCGGATTCAAGTACGGCCTGCCGATCGACGCGGACATCGTGATGGATGTGCGCTTCCTGCCCAACCCGTTCTACGTCGCGAAGCTGCGGCACCGCACCGGACTCGAGCCAGCCGTAAAGAAGTTCGTCATGGAGCGCTCCGAGACCCGCCAGTTCGTCGATCGTTGGTTCCCGCTGCTTCAGAGCCTGCTGCCGAACTACCTCATCGAGGGCAAGCACCACCTGTCGATAGCGCTCGGTTGTACCGGCGGCATGCACCGCAGCGTCGTGCTGGCCGAGCACACGGCGGACTTCCTCCGCACGCTCGACTACGACGTGGCCGTCGCGCATCGCGACATCCGGAGAGACCTGGATCGCGCATGACGCGCGCCGCGCAACGTGCTGTGGCCATCGGCGGCGGCACGGGCCTTCCCAAGGTGCTGTGGTGCCTCCTGGAAATGGGATGCGAGACCACTGCGGTCGTGACGATGGCGGACGACGGCGGCTCGAGTGGGCACCTCCGCCGAGAGCTCGGCATGCTCCCCCCGGGTGACGCGCGCAACTGTCTGGTGGCGATGGCAGCCGATCCCACATCCGCCGTAGCCGGCGTCTTCTCGTATCGGTTCCCGCACGGCGAGGGGCTCGCCGGTCACGCGCTCGGCAACCTCGTCATCGCGGCGCTCGCCGACATCGAAGGGTCGTTCCCGGCGGCGCTGGACGCTGCCGGCATGCTGCTCGGCTCTCGCGGGCGCGTCGTCCCGTCCACCCTGGACGACGTGGTTCTCGCCGCCGAGGATGTGGAGGGGGTTCACGTCGTCGGCCAGCGCAACGTGGCCGAGAGCGAGACGCCCATCGCACGCGTGCTGTTCACCGGGGGCGAGGCGGCCGCGTACCCGCCGGCCGCCGAGGCGATCCTTGCGGCCGACCTCGTGGTCATCGGTCCCGGCTCGCTGTTCACGTCGATCCTCCCGAACTTCCTCGCGGGCGGCATTCGCGACGCGCTGCTCGCCACGCAGGGTCGTGTGATCTACGTCTGCAACGTCGCGAACCAGCGGGGCGAGACGACCGGCATGGACGCCGCCGACCATCTGGCGGCTCTCGATCGCCATGGACTCGCAGGCGCCGTCGACGTGGTGATCGTGCACGACGAGATCGCGCACCCGCTCCACGCCGACCTCGATCCCGTGCGCGTGGGCGAGCGCGTGCTCGCGCGCATCCGCGAGTCGAACATCGAGCCGTTCCTGGCCAACGTCGTGGACGTCGACGATCCGCGCCACCACGACCGCGCCGCGCTCCTCACCGCACTGCGGGAGGTGACCGCGTGAGCTTCACCGCGGAAGTGAAAGAGGAACTCTCGCGCGTCGAGACGACGCGCTCGTGCTGTCCGCGCGCAGAGCTCTCCGCGCTCATGCGGGTCGAGGGCACCATCCACATCGCCGGCGGCGAGCGCTTCCGCCTCGAGATGGCGACCGAGACGGCTCCCGTGGCGCGCAAGGCCATCAAGCTGATGCATGCGCTCTACGGGCTCAAGACCGAGCTCACGGTGCGGCGCAGCGTCCTGCACAAGACGAACAACTACCTGATCACTGTGCCGAGCCAGCCCGCGCTCGCGCCGGCGCTGTCCGACCTCGGGATCCTCGACGAGTCCGGCGGCCTGACCTACGGCGCTCCGTCGCGGCTGGTGCGCAAGGACTGCTGCGCGATCTCGTACCTGCGCGGGGCGTTCCTCGGTGGCGGGTTCGTCGCCGACCCGCACGGCGACTTCCACTTCGAGTTGACGGCCGAGACCGAGCTGCACGCGCGCGACCTGGTCGGCCTCATGGCCCGTTTCGGTATCGAGGCGCGCGTGACACGCCGCCGCGGGCTGTACGCGGTCTATCTCAAGGGCGCGGAGCCGATCGTCACGTTCCTCGCGCTCGTGGGCGCGCACCGCGCGCTGCTGCGCACGGAGGACGTCCGGATCCTGAAGTCGATGCGCAACGACGTCAACCGCCTCGTCAACGCGGAGACGGCCAACCTCCAGAAGTCGGCGGACGCCGCCATCGCGCAGGTCGAGGACATCCGCTACCTGGCCGAGCTCCACGGGATGTCATGGCTGCCGCCCGCGCTCCAGGAACTCGCGCGTCTGAGGCTCGACCATCCCGACGTCTCGATCCGCGAGCTGGGGGAGTACGCTGTGCCTCCGCTGTCGAAGTCCGCGGTCTACCACCGGATCCGCCGTGTCGAGTCACTCGCGGCCGAGCTGCGCACCAAAGCCGCGTTCGAAGGGTCGCTTGACGAGCGGGGCGTCGGCGGAGAAGGTTAGCGGGGCGTATTCGAAGGATCACTCCGTGCGGGTTCCGCGCGGCGCACAGCATACGAAGACACGCACCGACCGGAAAGCCGCTCCTCGCCAGAGGCGCGGGCGACATCTCGAGAGGGGACCACTCGCATGACCATCAAAGTCGGCATCAACGGTTTCGGGCGCATCGGACGCCTCGTGTTCCGCGCCGCGCTGCTGGATCCGGGCGTCGAGGTCGTCGCGGTCAACGATCTGACCGACGCGAAGACCCTTGCGCACCTCGTGAAGTACGACTCGGTACACGGCAGGCTCGCGGGCGTCGAGGCGGGGGAGAACTGCTTCTACGTCAACGGCAAGGAGTTCAAGGTGCTTGCCGAGCGCGACCCGGGCGCCCTGCCCTGGGGCGAGCTGGGCGTGGATGTCGTCGTCGAGTCCACCGGCTTCTTCACCGACGCGCTCAAAGCCCACGCGCACATCGACGCGGGCGCCAAGAAGGTCATCATCTCCGCTCCCGCGAAGAACGAGGACATCACGATCGTGCTGGGCGTCAACGACAAGGACTACGACCCCGCGAAGCATCACGTCATCAGCAACGCGTCGTGCACCACGAACTGCCTCGCGCCGTTCACGAAGGTGCTCGCCGACGAGTTCGGCGTCAAGCGTGCGTTCATGAACACGATCCACAGCTACACGAACGACCAGCGCATCCTCGACTTCCCGCACTCGGACCTGCGCCGCGCCCGCGCTGCAGCCGTCTCCATCATCCCGACCTCGACCGGTGCCGCCAAGGCCATCGGGCTCGTGCTGCCGGAGCTCAAGGGTAAGGTGGACGGCATGTCGATGCGCGTCCCGACCCCGGACGGCTCCGTCGTCGACCTCGTGGCCGAGCTCGGCCGTGACGTGACCGTCGAAGAGATCAACGCGGCGATGAAGAAGGCAGCGGACGGCCCCATGAAGGGCTACCTCGAGTACTGCGCCGACCCCATCGTCTCCATCGACGTCGTGGGCAATCCCGCGTCCTCGGTGTTCGACTCGCTCCAGACGATGGTCATGGGCGGGACCGGCAACTTTGTGAAGTGCGTCTCCTGGTATGACAACGAATGGGGCTACAGCAACCGTGTCGTAGACCTCGTCAAGCTCGTCGGCTGAGCGGCACAGGGGTGTTCGACAAGAAGACCATCAAAGACGTCGATGTCCGCGGCAAGCGCGTGCTCGTGCGCGTGGACTTCAACGTGCCGCTCGCGGACGGGCTGGTCACGGACGACACGCGCGTACGCGCAGCGTTGCCGACGCTCCGGTTCCTGGTGGACCACGGCGCCCGCGTCATCGTGATGAGCCATCTGGGGCGCCCGAGCGGCGCGCCGGACCCGCAGTTCTCGCTCAGGCCCGTGCGCCGCGTGCTGCAGCGTCTGCTCGGCCGCAACGTGGTCTTCGTCGACGACATCGTCGGCGCGGAGGCGCATGAGGCGGTCGACCGCATGGTCGACGGTGAGATCATCATGCTCGAGAATGTCCGTTTCGATCCGGGCGAGAAGTCCAACGATCCCGAGTTCGCGAAGAAGTTGGCATCGCTGGCCGACATCTACGTCAACGACGCCTTCGGAGCCGCGCATCGTGCACACGCGTCCACCGAGGGCGTGGCGCACTTCCTGCCCGCGTACGCCGGGCTGCTGCTGGCCCGCGAGGTCGAGACGCTCACCTCGATGCTGTCGAAGCCCGAGCGCCCGTTCGTGGCGATCCT
>JANYLP010000005.1 GCA_025361445.1 Coriobacteriia bacterium | reverse complement strand
CCTCGATGACTTCGTCCTCGTGCGCACCGACGGCACGCCGACCTACAACTATGCCACCGTCGTCGATGACGAACTCATGGAGATCTCTCACGTCATTCGCGGCGACGATCACCTCTCGAACACTCCCCGGCAGATCCTCGTCTTCGAGGCACTCGGTCACGAAGTCCCGGTCTTCGCACACCTGCCGATGATCTGGGGGGCCGACGGCAAGCGCCTGAGCAAGCGTCACGGCGCCACGTCGGTGGAGGCGTATCAGGAGGAGGGCTATCTGCCTGAGGCGATCCTCAACTACCTGGCGCTCCTCGGATGGTCCCTCGACGGCGAGACCACCATCTTCTCCACGGAGACCCTGGCGTCGTCGTTCTCGCTCGACCGCGTCTCACACAACCCGGCCATCTTCGACACCGAGAAGCTGGACTGGATGAACGGCGTCTACATCCGGGAGATGAGCGCCGAGCGTTTTGCGGACGTCATGACCCCGTGGCTGGTCGCGGGCGGCCTGCTCGCCCCCGAGCGTGCCGCATCCGAGCGCGACCGGCTGGTCGTTCTGGCGCCGCTCGTCTCGGAACGCGTCAAGCGCCTCGACGAGATCGTCCCCGTCGTCGGCTTTCTGTTCCTCGACGCTGTGGAGATCGATGCGGCCGTGGCGGCCAAGGTGCTGGATGCACCGGGCGCCCGCGCCGGTCTCGAGGCAGCCGCTATCGCTCTTGCCGCGCTGGACGACTTCAGCGCCGCAGCGATCGAGGAATTGCTGCGGGCGGTGCCGGAATCGCTCGGGGTCAAGGCGAAGGTGATCTTCCAGGCTATCCGGGTGGCGGTTACCGGTTCCCCCGTCAGCCCCCCGCTGTTCGAGTCGATCGAGCTTCTTGGAAGGGTCCGCACTCTTGCGCGCATCGAAGCCGCCCTCGCGATCCCGGTTGACGACCCTGCGAGCCATCCGTAGAATCACTTCCCGCGCCCCAGGCACATCCGGCGGCGTGGGTGCCTCATTGGGGCGTAGTCTAATGGTAGGACAGCGGGTTCTGGTCCCGTGTGTGAGGGTTCGACTCCTTCCGCCCCAGCCATGAGGTTCGGCTCGGTTCCGCATCTTGGCCCGTTCGTCTAGCGGTTAGGACACCGCCCTCTCAAGGCGGAGATCACGGGTTCGAATCCCGTACGGGCTACCAAACGCGCTCAGGAGCGGGGACCTCGGTCCCCGCTCCTTGTGTTTGACCGGTTCCGCTCGCTACGCATCGCCTGAGAGCGCCGTGCCCTGTGCTATCCTCGGCGACCATGAACACCGAAACCGCTTCCACACCCGAACGCAGCGACTTTGTTCGCGATATCGTGGCCGCCGACCTTCGCGAAGGTCGCATCGACTCCGTTGTCACGCGCTTCCCCCCGGAGCCGAACGGCTACCTCCACATCGGCCACGCGAAGTCGATCTGCCTCAACTTCGGGATCGCCGGTGAGTTCGGCGGCCGGTGCCATCTCCGATTCGACGACACGAACCCGCTCAAAGAGGAACAGGAGTACATCGACTCCATCCAGGAGGACGTGCGCTGGCTCGGGTTCGACTGGGGTCAGCACCTCTACTTCGCCTCAGACTACTTCGAGCAACTCTATGACTGGGCGGTCCTGCTCGTGCGCGACGGGAAGGCCTACGTCGACGACCTGTCGGCAGACGAGATCCGCTCCCATCGCGGCACGCTCACCGAGCCCGGCTCCAACAGCCGCTGGCGAGATCGCGGCGTAGAGGAGAATCTCGACCTGTTCGCACGGATGCGTGCCGGCGAGTTCCCGAACGGCGCCCGGGTGCTGCGCGCGAAGATAGACATGGCGTCGGGCAACATCAACCTGCGCGACCCGATCATGTATCGCATCGTGCACGCCACTCATCCCCGGACCGCCGACGCGTGGTGCATCTACCCCTCGTACGACTTCGCGCACGGGCAGTCCGACGCGATCGAGGGTGTGACGCACTCGATCTGCACGCTCGAGTTCCAGGACCACCGCCCGCTCTACGACTGGTTCACCGCCAATCTGCCGGTGCCGTCGGTCCCCCACCAGTACGAGTTCGCCCGGTTGAACCTGACTCACACCGTTCTGTCGAAGCGCGTGCTTCTCCGTCTCGTCAATGAGGGGTCCGTCCGCGGGTGGGACGATCCTCGCATGCCCACGCTCACCGGGCTGCGTCGCCGAGGGTTTCCCGCAGAAGGCCTGCGCGACTTCGTGGCCATGGCGGGCGTCGCACGCGCCGACAGCGTCATCGAAGTCGAGATGCTGGAGCATGCTGTTCGCGACATCCTCAATCGGAACGCACCGCGCCGCTTCGCGGTCCTCGACCCGGTCAAGGTCGTCATCGACAACTACCCCGAGGGACTCACCGAGGAGATGGAAGTCCCCAACAACCCCGAGGACCCGGACGCCGGTACCCGCACCGTGCCGTTCACTCGTGAACTCTGGATCGAGCGCGAGGACTTCATGGAGGACCCGCCCAGCAAGTTCTTCCGTCTGGCTCCGGGTCGCGAGGTCCGTCTGCGTTCCGCCTACTTCATCACTTGCACGGACTTCCTGAAGGATGACGACGGCCGGATCGTCGAGCTGCACTGCACCTACGACCCGGCGTCTCGTGGCGGGTCGACGCCCGACGGCAGGCGTCCCAAGGCCACGCTCCACTGGCTGTCCGCCTCGCACACCATCCCGGCCGAGGTGCGACTCTACGATCACCTCTTCACGAGTCCGCATCCGTCCGCCGGCGGGCGCGACATCTTCGAGGATCTGAACCCCGAGTCCGAGGTCATCCTTTCCGGATGTCTGGTGGAGCCGTCCCTGGTGTCGGTGCCGATCGGCGAGACCGTGCAGTTCGAACGCGTCGGCTACTTCTGTCCCGATCCGGACTCGGCTCCCGGCGTGCTCGTCTTCAATCGGACGCTCGGGCTGCGTGACACGTGGGCGAAGTTGCAGGCCCAGGGCCGGCACGACGGGGCCTGACTCTCGGCTACACCCGACCTCTCGCCCGCGGACACCTTCTCCACCTGTTAGAATCCGTCCTTGGAGTGGGCCGGGCGGCCGCGCGGACGTGCGCATGCGCACGCACGTGAGGAAAGTCCGGACTCCACAGGGCAGGGTGCAGGCTAACGGCCTGGCGCCGCGAGGCGACGGAAAGTGCCACAGAAAAGAAGACTCCCCCGATACCGCCCGTCTGGCCGCAAGGCCGCCGGTACAGGTCGGGAGAAAAGCTGAAACGGTGCGGTAAGAGCGCACCAGCGCCATGGTGACATGGCGGCTTGGCAAACCCCACCCGGAGCAAGAGCGAATAGGAGCGGTCAAGACCGGCCCGGTCGTCGCTCGGGTACGCTCGCGAGAGGCCGTCGGTAACGGCGGTCCCAGATAGATGGTCGCTCAACGACAGGATCCGGCTTACAGGCCCACTCCGCCTGACGGATACACGAAGGGCGGTCCCGAGTCCACGGGGCCGCCCTTCGTTCGCATCGAGTGTCCTGGGACGAGAACGACTCACGCCCTCCACTGGAACGAGCCGCAGTCGACGGGCCTCAGCATCCCGCTCTTCTCGCAAGTCGTGACGTAGATGCAGTCTTCGCACGACCACGCTTCGATGTCGATCTCCACGAGGCGGATCTGGACCGCAGCGGGATCCTCGGAACGATGGGACCCCTCGTCTAGCTCGTCGTTCGCCGAGTCGAGCTCCGCGGGAGAGAACAGGGCCTCCGTGAGCGGCTCGTCAGCCTCCGGCGCAAGCGGCGCATCGAGATCATCGATGCCCGTGACGGGTACCAGAGCGACTGGAGTGGCGCCGTCGAGGTCGACCAGAAACACGTCGGAGGCCAGCAGCGAACCGATCTCGACCGAGGCCACGATCGCTTCGACGGCTTCGCGCCTGTTCGGGAACGACGCCTCGGACACGAGGCTGATGGCCCCGTCGTACCGGTTGCGAGCACACACCATGAAGCGCATCTGTCTCTCCCCCGGTCCCGCGCCCGGCGGGGCGCCACGTGGACATCGCTATCGTCCGGCCACCATGCTACGGCTCCCGGCGCGTGCGCGCCAATGGCGGTCCGTCGCGATGCTATCATCGGTGGGTCGAATACGGGCCGTCATCAGGGAAGCGTGCACTCACCTCCATGCTCACCGGTCGATCCATCACAGAGTGCGACTTCGTCGCGGTCGATCTCGAGACGACCGGCTGCCGTCCCGGAAGCAACAGCATCATCGAGATCGGCGCCGTACGCTTCAACGCGTCGGGCAAGCTCGATGTCTACGAGCAGCTGGTGCGCCCCGATGACCTCATCCCGCGGGCAGTACAGGAACTCACGGGCATCGGTCCCGGCATGGTCGCGACGCAACCGCCGATCGAGGACGCCATCGTCCGCTTCCGCGACTTCGCTGCCGATGCCGTGCTCGTCGCTCACAACTACCGCTTCGACCTTTCCTTTCTCGACTTCGAGGCGGAACAGCTCTGGGGTTCCCCGTTGCAGCGGCCGGTTGTCGACACGCTCTCGCTACTTCGGCAGCTGCGACCCGATCTGCGTCGATTCAGTCTGGGTTCCCTCGCGACCGAGTACGGCCTCGAGACCACCCCCGATCATCGGGCGGGCAACGACGCCCGTGCGACCGCAGAGCTGCTCGCTGCTGTCATCCCGGACCTCACGCGTCTCGGCATGCAGACCGTTGGGGATGTGGTCACCTTCAGCGGGCTCGCCGGACAGCAGGAGCTCGCCGATCGGCTCAGCCTGACGCACGACGTGCCCGACGAGCCCGGCGTGTATCTGTTCCGGGACGCAGCCGGGCGCGTCATCTTCGTCGGGCACGCCCGCAGTCTTCGCACGCGGACGCGCCAGTATTTCTACCCCGGGTCTGCGAGTGACGTTCTTGCGCGTGACGTCGCTTCCGTCACGGCGGTTCCGACGCTGTCGCAGCTCGATGCCCTGCTTCTCGAGCACCGTCTGGTCGACCGGCATCGCCCACGTCATAACCCTGCCGCCCACCGTTCCCGTGAGGGCTTCCTCATCAAGGTGGATGTGGCATCCAAGTACCCAGGACTTCGCGTCGTGCCCGCGCCACGTCTGCAGGGACGGCTCATCGGGCCGTTCACGAGCAAGTGGGCTGCTGCGATCCTGCTCGACCGCCTTGTCGAGACCTACGACCTCCGACGGTGTGCCCGCCGCTTGGACGCGAAGCTGGCGATGACCGCATGCGTGCGCCGGGACGCCGGCACGTGCCCCGCCCCGTGTGTCCGCGAACCCGATCGCGCCGAGTACGCGGAACGCCTCGCGCACGCGCTGTCGATCCTTGGTGACGACGCCGACTTCCGGAGGCGCCTGACGAAGTCGCAACGCGCTGCGGCGGCCTCGGGGCGCTACGAGGATGCCATCCGCGACCGTGACGGGCTGCGCGCACTCGACCGAGCGCTGAGCACCTATGAGACCGTACGCGAGGCCGTGCGGCGCGACGCGGTGCTCATCGAGGAATCCGACGGCCATGCGGTCGTGAGCTTCATACGCGGCGGCCTGCGCGCTGCGGTCCTGCGCGGAACTCGGGAGCACGTGGGTGAGAAGACGCTCCAGGCGCTCGATCGTGTCTACTTTTCCGGTACCGCGCCGATCGATCCTCTGCGTCTGTCCTCCGAGAAGCTCGCCGAGTTGTTGATCGTCGCCGGATTCGAAGAGTCCGGCTCGCACCTCGGGATCCCCGTAACGACGGCGGTGGAGACGTACTCGCGGATCAGGCGGGCGCTGGGTCTCGATCGTCGCTCGCCACGGCGCCGTCACGAATCGTCTTCAACCGCCTGACGTTCTCCTCATCTTTGTCGGGCGGATCCCCGGGCATCTCCACGACAACCGATGCATCAGCGAGGCCCGGCTGCCGGAACATCGCGGCGAAGCCTTCCAGCCCCACGAACCCCTCGCCGATCCACTCGTGACGGTCCTTGTGGGAACCGAACTCGCCCTTGCAGTCGTTGGCGTGGATCAGGCGGATGGCTCCCGGGCCGGCCAGCGCTCGCATCTCGTCGAGCATCCCGGCCCAGCCTTCATCAGTACGCAGGTCGATGCCTGCAGCAAACCCGTGACAGGTGTCGAAGCACAGGTCGGCCTCGACTCCCGCGGCTCTGACCGCGACGAGGGAAGCCGACATTTCCGATACCGTGACGCCGAACTGGCGACCCGCGCCTGCGGAGTTCTCCAGAAGCAATGGAACGCAGCGATCACCCGCGAGCGCGGTGGCCCTCACCGCACACTGAGCGACCCGATCGAGGCACTCGATATCGTCATCCGAGAAGCGACGTCCCAGGTGGATGACGACACCGGCCGCACCGATCTCGGCCGCGCGCATGAGCTCGTCAGCGAGTCCGGCCGTGGAACGCTCCCACAGCTCGTCACTCTCAGCTCCCATGTTGATGAGGTAGCTCGCGTGCGTGAATACCGGACCCACTGAGGCGGTACGGCAGGCGTCCCGGAAGTCAGTGGCCGCCCGCGCGTCGATCGCGGGTCCCGACCAACGCCTCGGGCTCTTCGCGAAGAGCTGGATCGTCTCGCAGCCGGTGGCGGTCGAGTACTCCACCGAGGCAATCAGGCCTCCCGCTGTGGGAACGTGCGCACCGATACGCATCATGCGGACTGCCCCGTTCGTGGGTGGCCGGCGAGCGTGCGGCTATCATCTTGCCATGACCACTCCCCTTCATGAGAGCCCTCCTTCCGGCGCACTCGCCTCGTGGACCGGTCGCGCCGTTCTCCACGTGGACATGGACGCCTTCTTCGCGTCGGTCGAGCAGCTGGACCACCCCGAGTGGCGCGGTCTCCCCGTCGTTGTCGGCGGATCGCCGGACTCACGCGGCGTGATCGCAGCTGCCTCCTATGAAGCGAGGCGCTATGGCGTCCATTCCGCGATGCCGTCGGCCCAGGCCGCGCGGCTCCTTCCGCCTGAAGCGATTTGGACCCGAGGCGACTTCGACCGCTACGGCGAGATGTCGGCGCAGGTGATCGAGATCTTCGAAAGGTTCACGCCCGAAGTGCAGCAGGCCTCGATCGACGAGGCGTATCTCGGCATCAGCGCCGCTCCGGGTGGACCGCATCCCATCGAGGTCGCCCGATCCATCCAGGAGGCCGTGGACGCCCTCGGCCTGTCGTGTTCCATCGGCATCGCATCGAACAAGACGGTTGCCAAGATCGGATCCGACCGCGACAAGCCCCACGGCATCACCGTCATCATGCCGGGCGGTGAGGCGGCGTTCCTCGCGCCGCTGCCTGTGCGCACGATGCCCGGGATCGGCCCCACCACCGCTCGCCGGCTCGTGTCGCTCGGCGTGCGCACGCTGGGGGACCTTGCGTCCCTCGATGAGCGGACCGCCCTCCAGGTGCTTGGGAACCACGGTCCTGCCGCGGTGCGCCGCGCGCAGGGCCTGGACTCGCGTCCGGTCCGGGAGCGCGAGGCGGTGAAATCCGTGAGCAATGAGCGCACGTTTGGGACCGACATCCGCGATCGTGAGGAGGTCCGCGCCGCGCTCGCGGGCCTTGCCGAGCGCGTCGGAGGGCGGCTGCGGAGCTCCGGCATGGCAGGTCGGACCGTCCACCTGAAGGTCAGGTACGGGGACTTCTCCACCCGCACCGCACAGGAGGCGCTCGACGAAGCGACCGACTCGACCAACACGCTGCTCGTCTGCGCAAGCCGTCTGTTGGAGTCGCTCTGGGCGCCCGGAGTGGGAGTCAGGCTGCTCGGGGTCGGAGTGTCCGGCTTCGGCCACGAGCCGCTCCAGCTCAGCATCCCGAGTGATGAGGCGGCGGTGGACCAGCGTCGCATGATCATCGAGCGCGCCGTGGACGAGTTGCGTGAGCGATTCGGCCCCGACGCAGTCCGATTCGGCGTTCGGCGTTCGGCCTCACGCGATCCGCGTGACCGGTACGGACCGGGTTAGGGCCGAACCATGCAGCGGAAGGCGTCGTCCGAATGAACGACACAGTCGGCCGTCACGACAGGAGCACGTCGGTGAAGATCGAGTCCGTCTCTCGAGACCGTATCGTCTGCATACTCGCTGTCGCGCTCGTTGCGTTCGCCTTCGTCGGTGCGGGTTGCTCCGTCCCCGCCTTCCCTCCTCCGCCCGCGACGCCGGCTGCCGCCGCCCCCTCGGGCTACACAGCGGGCGTAGACGGCTCGGTGGAGGCAACGGGGTACGTGGTGCGCTCTGAGCTCGAGGGCGGCTTCTGGGCGATCCAGGACGTCCCTGTGGGTCCCTCGAGTCAGGTCCAGCCTAAGATCCTGACGGTGTTGCTGCCCGGTACTGTGACCGAGGCCGAGATCGCCGCGCTGAGGGGCGCCTTCGTGAAGGTGACCGGACGCCTTGCGGGGGACATCTCGATCCGGATGGCCGGTCCGGAGACGATCGTCGCGACACTGGTGGTCATCGGCTGGGCCGTGCCGCGCTAGCCTAGCGTTCCGCCGCGCCGACCTTCGCGTCCTGCTCCCTCCCGGCGATCTCCCACTCCTCCTCGTCGGTGTGCCCGGCGCTCCCGCGGAACGGCCCCATCGGCGCGGTGCCGACGCCTCTACGCAGCCGCACCGCCGCGCCACCCGGCGCGCGCACGATGTAGGGACGCACGATGTCGGCCACCACGGCGATCCCGCGTTCCGCGTTGTTCTGGAGCACGCCTTCCACGATGTAGCAGCGGTGCTTCACGATCGTCTCGCCGCTGCGCTGCAGCGCCTCCGGGAACACGACCACGTCGAGCAGGCCCGTGTGGTCCTCGAGCGTCAGGAAGCACACGCGTTTGCCGGAACGCGTCCGCGGTGTCTGTGCGCGCTCTCGCACACCGGCCACGCATATCCGCGTGCGATCCTCGCAGCGCGCCAGGTCCTTCGCCCAGGTGACGCCACGGGCCTCGAGGTCGGCTGCGGCCAGCTCCAGCGGGTGACAGGTGATCGCCAGGCCGGTGAGCTCGAGTTCGGCCCCGAGCCGTCGCACGACGTCCCACCCCGAAGGATGCGAAAGATCCGTGGCCTCCCGTGCCTGCGATGGTGCCAGCATGAGCGCGCGCTCCCCCGCGCTCCCTTCGCGCCCCAGCACCGCCTTGAGCTCCGGTAGGAGCGCCAGCTGCTCGTCGCGGGTCGGTGGCCGACCGGCGTCGGTCACGCCCAGGGAGTCGAGCGCACCGACGCGGATGAGGGATTCCGCCGCGTCGACCTCCGCGCGCGTGCGTCGCAGGAAGTCCGTGAGGTCGTCGAAGGGCCTGAGCGCACGCTCGTCGCTGATGGCGCGCAGCAGCCGCGAGTTCATGTTGTGCAGTCCCCTGAGACCGACCCGGATCGCCCGCCCGTCATGCTCCACCGTGCAGGCGGCGCTCGAGACGTTCACGTGCGGATGCAGCAACGCGATATCGTGCCGCCGCGCGTCGTCGAGCACGAGGCGTGGGCTGTAGAACCCCATCGGCTCGTTGTTCACGATCGCGGCGGCGAATTCCGCCGGGTAGTACGTCTTGAGCCAGGCGCTGGCGTAGCTCACCACGGCGAAGCACGCCGCGTGGGCCTTGTTGAACCCGTAGGCCGCGAAGCCCTGAAGTTGGCGGAACACCTCCTCGGCAACTTCCGGCGTCGCGCCGAGTGCAACGGAGCGGCGCACGAACTCGCCGTGGAGCGACTCCATCTCCTCGCGGCTGCGGTCCTTCGTCATCGCGCGCCGGAAGCTGTCGGCTTCCGCCAGCGTGAATCCGGCCACGCCCTGCGCGACCTGCAGGACCTGCTCCTGGTAGACGATGACGCCGTAGGAGTCCGCCAGCACCGGTCCCATCGCCGGATGAGGCACGATCACGGGCTCGAGCCCGTGCCGGCGCCGGATGAAAGGCACGATCATCTCCGCCTCGAGCGGGCCGGGTCTGAACAGCGATATCGCCGCGATGATGTCCTCGAACGTGCGCTCCTGCAGCCGCATCGCAAGGTTACGCTGCCCCGAGCTCTCCAGCTGGAACATCCCGACGGTGTCCGCCGCGGCGATCGTCGCGTAGACCTTCGGATCGTCGTGCGGCAGCAGGAACGGTTCCGGCACCGCGTCCGCACCCACACGCGCCCGCGCCAGTTCAACGGTCTCCGAGATGGCGGAGTGCATCCGCAGACCCAGGATGTCCATCTTCACGAGCCCGAGTGCCTCGATGTCGTCCTTGTCGTACTGGGAGACGACGGTGCCCTTCGCCGCCCATTGCAACGGCGACCACGTGTCCACGGGCTCGCGGGTGATGAGGAACCCTCCCAGATGCGTGCCCAGATGGCTTGGAAAGTGGTCGAGCCGCTCGGTCAGGTCGAGCAACAACCCGTGGCGCGCCTCGTCGCGCAGCGGGTGGCTCCGGCACTCCGGGTAGGTGGCGAGCACGTCACGGATCTTGCGCGCGCTCACCCAGGGAAGGTGGCGGGACATCGCGTTGATCGTGTCGGCCTTGTGCCCGAGCGCCTTGGCCGCGCAGCGCACGGCGCTCTTGGCCGTCATCGTGTTGACGGTGGCCACCATCGCCACGTGCCGGGCACCGAAACGTTTGTAGATGTAGGCGATGACCTCGTCGCGACGCGCGGAATCAAAGTCCACATCGATGTCGGGCATCTGGCGGCGCGACGGGTTCAGGAACCGCTCGAACAGAAGCGAATGCGCGATCGGATCGGCGTCGGTGATGCCGAGCACGTAGCTCACGATCGAATCCCCCGCGCTGCCGCGTCCCGAATAGCGGATGCCCCGGCTGCGCGCGAAGTCCACGATGTCTTTGACCACCAGGAAGTACTCGGGAAAGCCGAGCTGCTCGATGACGGCCATCTCGTGCTGCAGCCTGCGCACTGATTCAGGCGTCACCGGCCGATAGCGCTCTTCCAGACCGCGCCACGCCATCTTCGACAGCACCGAGTAGGAAGTCTCGCCGCGCGGCACCTCGACGCCCGGGAAGTGGAACTGTCCGAGTCCGAGATCCAGGTCACAGCGGGCCGCTATCTCGAGCGTCGCGTCGCAGGCGGACGGATAGCTCGAGAACAGGCGTCGCATGTCCGCTGCCGACTTGAAGTAGAGCTCGGCATTGGTGCGCCCGTACGGGTTCGGCAGTGCCGATCGCGCACCGACGGCCGCCAACACGTCGTGGAGCGGCGCATCCGTCCGCTTCAGGTAGTGGACGTCGTTCGTGGCCACGACGGGAAGGCCGAGTGATGTCGCCAGATCTGCGAGTGACGCGATGTAGCGCTGTGATTCAGGCGTCATCGTGTGCACGAGCTCGACGTAGAAGTCACCCGGAGCAAAGCAACCAGCAAGGCGCCGGGCGGCATCGCGAGCCCGCGAACGGATTCCGGCGAGCACGGAAGCGCCGACCTCGCCGTTGGTGCACCCTGACAGCCCGATGAGTCCCTCGCTGAGGCGCGCAAGATCCGCCAGCGTCACCACAGAGCGCGCGCCCCCGAGATCGTCGTTCGCGTCACCGGCACGCAGATGGGCCCGTGACAGCAGCGTACACAGGTTCCGGTAACCGGTCATGTTCCGCACGAGCAGCGTCAGATGGAAGCCCGCGGCCCGCGCGCGGGCCGATCCGACCGGCAGCGGTGACGGCAAGCGTGCGTCCGGCGGCAGGTCGGCCTCCTGCCCGAAGACGCCCGCCGCCTCGACCACGATCTCGGCGCCGAGGATCGGACGCACACCTGCAGCGCGCGCCTTCCGGTAGAACCGGATCGCACCGTAGAGACCCTGATGGTCCGTGAGCGCGCACGCATCCATCCCGAGCTGCTTCGCACGCTCTATCAGGCCATCGAGCGGGATGGCGCCGTCCATGAAACTGAACGTCGAGTGGACGTGGAGGTGTACGAATCCGCTCATCGGCTTGAGTGGAGGTCGAGGGCGTCAGTCGACCACGCCGACGAGCAACCAGCGCCCGCCGATCCGGTCGTAGGCGAGGTCGTAGACGCCACCTCGAGCGATCACACGGAAGCAACGTCGTGACCGTGCTCGCGATCGCTCCCACCACAGCGACTCGACCGCCCACTGCTGCACGAGCGCATCGATGACGTAGCGCTTCTCCTTCCAGATGAATGAGCATGGTCGGGCGCGCTCCGCGTCCCAGACCACAGGGACTTCGACTTCCACGCGCCGAGGGCCGTCGACCTGCGACCCACGACGGATCCATGGGCTCGACAACAGCTCAAGTACGATAGGAAGCCGACTCGCGCTCTCGAACAGGTCGAGGGGTTGGCCGGCCTTCTTGGCGTCGAAACGTCTGATCGCTGCGTTGTGTCCCATGGTTCGCGCGTGCTCCCTTGCGGCTGTCGAAGAGGACGCACGAGCGCCCTCTCACGCAGGACAATACCGAACATATGTTCGGTATACAACGCAGGGGTGACATCGCCCGACCGGCGGCCGAATAGAGTGCTCGACGGGTCGCTCCAGGACGATACGTGCACGTGTCGTCCTGTCGTTTGCGGAAAACCTCGAGGTGTACGAAAGAAGCGCCACCCGATCGCTCGGATGGCGCTTCTTAGCAGGACACAAAGTTGTCCCGAGAAACCTCGCCTGCGGGGACATCTACTTGCCGGATTCCCGTTTCACGCCTCCCCGGACTCCGAGTGGAAAGACCGCCTCGCGACGACACTCTCACACACCGGACACTCCGGTCGGGCAGCAGCTGGTACTCCGGTTTTCAACGCACGCTCGGTCCGACTTCTCGGGACAAGAGGTACATTAGCGAACCCCTCAAACCCCGTCAACGGGCATTTCTGCGATTTCCCACTATTGCGACACAGGGTCACAATGGGCATCTCAACGGCGCAGAATCAGTGTTCAGTGGAAACGATACCGTTCGGTGCCCATGGACTTGGAGACCGAGCGCACTACTCGTTCTCAGCTCTTCGCAGCGCCCTCAGAGACCTCCACGAAGACGCACTTCGCGACCTCGAGAGACACGGCATGCTCCGCCCCGGCGACCGCCAGAAGCATCGGTCCGTCGAACGGCGCGACCTCGCGGACACGCACGCTCACCGATGGAACGAGGCCGATCGAACCGAGGTACGACACCACTCGATCGTCGTCCTCGGAAACCCGCACGACCAATCCTTCAGCACCTGCGGGCAATCCCGAAAGGGGGATGCCGGCAAGTACAGGGAGCACGCCTTCGATGGTCGGGATCGGGTGTCCATGCGGACAGACGGACGGATTGTCCAGGAACGTCTCCATGGCCTCCAGGACACGCGGCGACATCGCGTGCTCGAGCAGACAGGCCTCCTCGTGCACCGAGTCCCACGGAAGACCGAGCGCGTCCACTAGGAAGCGCTCGGCGAGGCGGTGACGGCGAACGACCTCGAGGGCCTCGCGCGTGCCTCGTTCGGTGAGTTGGACTCCACCAGCCGGGCGGGTCACCAGTTCGGCTGATTCCAACCGACGGAGGGTCGCCGTGACTGTGGGTCCGGACACCCCAAGGACGTCAGCGATCTGGGTCGGGCGCACTTCGCCCTTGAGAGAGAGCTTGTAGATGGCCTCCAGGTACTCCTGGATCGTCGCGCTCGGCATACTCTCGGCTCCCCCGTCATCGCCGGTCCGATTCACCGTGACCGCTCACCGCGAGTATAGCTGACGCCACTGCGAACAAGGTGCCACCGGACATGCGAGCGGGCGCCGCATTGCGGCGCCCGCATCCAGAACACAAAGTTGTCCCGAGAAACCTCGCCTGGCGAAGCATCTAGTAGCCGGATTCCCGTTTCACGCCTTCCCCAAGAAGCGGTAATCGGATCAGCCTCGCGACTGAGACCCTTTCACGCCCGCCCGGGTGGGGCAGCAGCTGGTACTCCGGTTTTCAAAGCCTGCTCGGTCCGACCTCTCGGGACAAGACACACCCTACAGGTACGCAGAATCGTCGTCAACGGCGTTTTCGGCGTTTGCTGAACTTCGCGCTGAAGGGTCGCACATGCCGTATGTGCGGACCTATCGTGACCCCTAGCGGTGACTCACCGTCTGTCGCCTGCCGGATCGCGAGGGGACTCACCACTCACTGTCCGGGCGCACTCACGATCTCTATGGACGGTAGACGAGCCGGGCGATCGGGGACTCCCAGACGGCCACTTCCGAGACTCTGACGCCCGTCGCAACGACGACCTGGACGCGCTCGAACACCACGCGGGCCAGGTTCTCGGCCGTCGCGTTCATAGCGTCGAACGGCGCCACCTCGTCCAGGTGCTGGTGGTCGTACGCATCCAGGACCTCGCGGAGGTCGGCCTTCAGCCGCTTGAAGTCGTACAGGATACCCACGCCATCGAGGGTCTCGCCCTCGACCGTCACCTCGACGTCCCATGTGTGACCGTGCAGCCGGCTGCATTCGCCGTCGTAGCCTCGCAGCGAGTGAGCGGCGTCGAAGTGGTCCTTCACCGTCAGGGAGTACACAGGTTGCCTCCAGGATCAGAACAGCGAAGGCTGCTCGGGAGTGTCGATCTCGACTCCGTTGCCAACGGTGCGCCCTTCGTCCATGGCGATGTTGGCGAGTTCGTCAGCGGCGACGTTCTGCTCGCGCCGAACGTGCATGACCCTGATCGACTCGAAGCGACGCATCAGCACCGTTGCCTGAGCGTGCAGGGGCTTCAGGCCTTCGTTCTTGACGCGATAGACGCCGGTGAGCTGACGCACGACGAGTTCTGAGTCGGCACAGACGCACAGGTCGCGAACGCCCTCATCGATCGCGGTATGCAGGCCCCAGAGCAGCGCCTCGTACTCGGCAACGTTGTTCGTCTGCGTTCCGAGGAACCGCCCGCCTGAGCGCCTGATCGTCCCGCCTTCGTCCTCGAGCACGAAGCCCGCACCGGCCGGCCCGGGGTGTCCCCGCGCGCCACCGTCCGTGCGAAGCGTCCAGCGACCGGACACCGTCACGCCCCTCTCACTATCAGGATGCGTCCGCAGTTCGGGCATACGGCGATGTCCGGACCGTCAAGGAGCGCCTGCACCTTCCCCGCCGGAAGGGTGACACGGCATCCTCCGCACATCGAGTCGGCGAGCGCGCCGACGCCGAATCCGTGATGAGCCTGACGAACCGCCTCATACCGAGCCGCCAGATCCGCGGGAAGAGCCGCGAA
>JANYLP010000095.1 GCA_025361445.1 Coriobacteriia bacterium | reverse complement strand
CGGATCGGCCAGCGCGGCCGTGTTGACCGCGACCTTGTCCGCGCCGGCCGTGAGCAGCGCTTCCGCGTCGGCGATCGAGCGCACTCCCCCTCCGACGGTGAGTGGAATCGTCAGCGCGTCGCGCACGGTGCGCACCGTCGCGAGGGCGTTCGCGCGGCCCTCGGGCGTTGCGGTGATGTCGAGCAGGATCAGCTCGTCTGCGCCGTCCTCGTCATACCGCCGTGCCAGCTCGGCCGGCAGCCCGGCGTCGCGCAGGTCGACGAAGCGCCGTCCCTTCACGACCCGGCCGCCGCGGGTGTCAAGACAGGGAATCAGCCGGCGGGTCAGCATGCGGCACACCACGCGTCGAGCAGCCGCAGGCCCCACGCGCCGGAGAGCTCGGGATGAAACTGGCAGGCGAGCTGCGGTCCGCGCTCGAGGGCCGCGATGAAGGGTCCCCCGTGATCGCTCCAGGCGAGAGTCCAGGAGCTGTCCGCTTCGTAGAGACAATACGAGTTCGCGAAGTAGGCGTACCCGGGCGCGACACAGCGAGCGCCTGCTCCGGTGGTGACCTGATTCCAGCCGAGCTGGGGACGCAGCACCCCGGGTGGCAGTCGCTTCACCGTGGCGGCGATGATGCCGAGTCCCCGCTCGCCCGGCGACTCCTCACTCGCCGTCGCGAGCAGCTGGAGTCCGAGGCAGATGAGCAGCGTCGGGGAGCCGCGCTCCAGCCGTTCGCGCAAGGCGACGTCAATGCCCCGGCGGCGCACCTCGGCCAGGGCGGCGCCGAACGATCCCACACCCGGAACGACCACGCGCGGCGCCCGGAGCACTTCCTCTGCGGAGGCCGCGATGAGCGGCTCGGCGCCGACGCGGCGGAGCCCTGCCATCACCGAGGCCAGGTTGGCGGTTCCGGTCGGGATGATGTTCACCGCGCGATCGCGCATCAGAGCACGCCCTTGGTGCTCGGGACCGCGCTACTCCGGGTGACGGTGACCGCCGCACGCAGCGCCAGTGCCAGCGCCTTGAATCCCGCTTCGGCACGGTGATGGTCATTCTCGCCGACGAGGACGTCGACGTGCAGCGTCATCCGCGCTGCGATCGCCAGTGACGTGAGGACATGCGGAATGTTCTCGCACGACAGTTCCCCGAGGCGTTCGCGCGTGAGGCCGAGGGCGATGCGGGCGAACGGGCGGCCCGAGAAGTCCACCACTGCGCGCGCGAGCGCTTCGTCGAGCGGCGCGAACCCCGCGCCGAAGCGGGTGATGCCGCGGCGCTCTCCCAGGGCCTGGTCGATGGCGGCGCCGAGCACCAGGGCGCAATCCTCGGCGGTGTGGTGATCGTCGATCTCCAGATCACCGCGTGCCACCAGCGAGAGGTCGAAGCCGGCGTGCATGGCGACGGCGGTGAGGAGGTGATCGAGGAAACCGATGCCCGTCTTCACCTCGACGACGCCCGTGCCATCGAGGTCGAGGCGGACAGAGATGTCGGTCTCGCGGGTGCGTCGGGTGATGGTGGCGCTGCGCTCGGTCATGGCAGGAGTTCCTCGAGTTGGTCAAGTCCGGTCAGCACGCGAGCCGCGCCGGCAGTCAACAGCGCGCTGCTCATGGTGGCACTGTGGTCCTGCGGCGCGAGCACGCCGAGGGGCAAGGCCCCGGCGGCGCGAGCCGAGCCGATGTCGTCGGGCGTGTCGCCGATCATCCAGGCGCGGGTCACGCCCAATCGCTCCATCGCTTCCGTGATGGGGAAGGCGTCCGGCTTGCCGGGGCCGTCCTCCTTCGTGACGCAGCAGGCGAACAGCCGGCGGATTCCGAAGCGCGCCAGGAAGCGCTCCGCATCGGCACGGGGTCGGCCAGTGGCGATGCCGAGGCGGTAGCGCGAAGCGAGCCGCGTGAGTCGCTCAGGTGTCGTCAGGAGCGATTCCATCTCGCGCAACCCGGGACGCCCGGGGCCGCCTTGATACATGGCCTCGAACACCATCGTCACTTCTTCGAGTGGGAGCGAGGTGCCGTGTGCGGCGAGGAGCGCCGCGGTGAGCTGCCAGTCATCATTCGCGTTGCCCTGCGCTTTGGCATCGCGGATCTCGTCGGTGGTCACCGTGACGCCGAACGTAGCGGCCGTGTTGATGATGGCGGTGCGGTAGGAGCGGCTCACGTCGGCCAGCACACCATCCATGTCGAAGATCAATCCCTCGGGGGCGACGCTGGTCGTGAGGGCGTGCGCGAGTCGCTGGTATGGCGCGCTTCCCGTCGGGCAGCCGATGCGAAGACGATCGATGTAGCGGTCTGGGAGGTACCGTACTGCAATGCCCTGACCGGCGAGTGCGTCACGGACCCAGGGAGCCTGCGTGGATGCAACACACACGAAGTTGGCCTGTGAGGGCAGGGGATCGAGCCCGAGGGCATCGAGGAGCGCTGTCAGGCGAGCGCGAGCATCTCGAACGGCAGAGACGGTGGCGGATGGCGTGTCCAGGCGCTCGAGAGCCGACTCGACCAGCGCGAGCGACGTGCCGGCGATGGGGAAGGGGCTGCCGGCTCGCTGCATCCACGTGATCACCTCGGGAGGCCCCGCGGCCCAGCCAACCCGCAGCCCCGGCAGCGCCCAGGCCTTGGAGAAGGTGCGAGTCACCAGGACTCTCGGCTCACGCAGCAGCTCACGCGTCGGGTCCGCGTCGGCGAACTCGACATACGCGAGGTCAACCAGCAGCAGCGCATTCGGTGCCGAGCGCGTGAGGATGAGCAGGTCTGCCAGCGACGCCACGGCGCCGGTCGGGTTGTTGGGCGATACAATCGCCACCAGCGAGGTCTCGGGGGAGATCGCTGCCACCAGCTCGTGCGTGGGAAGCGGACCCGACGGCCATGCCACCTGCCGGATGGTCGCGCCGGTGAGCCGGGCGTAGCGTGGCAGCATCTCGAAGGTGGGTGTGGTCAGCAGCACCTCGCGCCCCGGCGTCAGCACCGAGCGGAAGGCCCGCTCCAGCGCGTCGTCAGCACCGGCGGTGATCAGCAGCCGCTCGGTGGGCACCCCGATCTGCTTGGCAAGTCGCGCCGTCAACTGCGCGACCTCGGGATACTTCGCCGCGCGACGCGTCAACTCCCCTGCGATGCCTGCGAAATCGGCCCCCGGGTCGGCTGAGGACCCAGCGCTTCCCGAAAGGTCCAGGTCGGTCGGTGCGGGATGACGGGCCGGGGCGTACGCCGACACGCTCGCCACGGCAGGCGCCACGCGAAGCCCCGAGGGAAGATCGAGCGTGTCAGTCACGGGACGATCTGCGACAGTGTGCTGACAACCAGGTCGGTTCCGCCGGAGGCCTTCACCAAGGGCACCAGTCGCGGCAGGTCGCGCCGCGGAACAGCCACCTTGATGGCGAAGCCGGCGTTGCCGTGGAGCATCGCGATGGTCGGCTCCCGCATGCAGGGGAGGATGGCGCACACCGTTTCGAGCCGATCGCTGGTGACGTTGACCTCGAGCATCACTCGCTGGCGTGCCTCGAGTACCGAGCCGAGCAGCATCTTCAGGTCATCGAGCGCCGCCCGGCGCACGGGTTGATCGAGCACGCGCGGATTGGCGAAGAGTCGTGTCGACGACGTCATCAAGGTGCCGATGATCGTCAGGCCGTTGGCGGCGAGGGTCGCCCCGGTGGCAGTGTTGTCGACGATCAGGTCGGCGTCGTCGGGAGGAAAGACCTCCGTCGCTCCATAGGACCGGACCAGCCGAGCGTCGAGTCCGGCGCGCCCGAGCCACGATCGTGTCAGCTGCAGGTATTCGGAGGCGACCACCAATCCATCGCGCCGCCGGAGTTGCCCCGCGTCGAGCAGGGCTTCGGGAGCGGCTGCCACCAGGCGCACCGGGTCGAGACTGGTATCCAGCACCTCCACTACGTCGACGCCGAGTTCGGCCACCCAGTCGGCACCCGCGAAGCCGACATCGCGCGAACCCGCCGCCAGCATCTCGACGATGTTCTGCGGCTTGAGGATCTTCACACTGTACTGGCTGCCGTCGATGGTGGGCCGGTACTCCCGGCTGCCGGCCCGGACTTTCAGCCCGGCTGCCTCGAGCAGCGCGAACACCTCTGCCTGCATCCGTCCCTTCGGAAGCGCGACTCGCAGCGCTTGGCCAGCATCTACTGGTGTCACATCGTCCTCCGCGGCCCCAAGGGGAGGCGCGTCGGACTCCGAAAAGTCGAAACGCCGGCCCAAGGGGCCGGCGTTGATGGTTGCGCGATCTCAGCTGCACGCTAACACGACATCAAACCGCCCCGGAAACTCCGTGGTGATGGGCATGATGGCGATGGGCGTGAATCAGCATGGGGACTATTGTACTCGGAGAGGCGAGATGTGCGCAAGGGCGCCCGAG
>JANYLP010000083.1 GCA_025361445.1 Coriobacteriia bacterium | reverse complement strand
CAAGCCGGGAGCCCAGGGCATGGTCAAGCTCAAGGTGCTGCGCTACAACAGGACATGGAACGATCACTGGGGATCACGGTTCACCGAGGCGGCCTAATGTCTCGGTTTGAGATGCTTCCCGGACGCGATACGCTGATGCAGACCGCCCTTGCTGGCGGCTATACTCAGCACCGCACCACCACGTGACACGGCCGCGCCGGACTCACGCAGTCCGGACGGGATTCGCTGGAGGATCGATGGCATACACGCACGAGACCATGATCCGCGAGGTCCTCACCGCTCACGCTGAGGCTGCCTCGGTCTTCGAGAAGCACGGACTGGCCTGCGCGGCGTGCCTTGGCGCCGACATGGAGACCCTCTCGTCGGTCGCCACCATGCACGAGATCCCCCTGGGGGAACTGCTCGCCGACCTGAACTCACTCACGGACACAGATAGCGAGGTGGGCGCATGAGCGCACCGGCCACCGGCACCATCCAGATAGGGAACGACGTCCTGGCCGACATCGCAGGATTCGCCGCGCTTGAGTGCTACGGCATCGTAGCCATGGCGAGCCCGACTCTTCGCGACGGAGTCGCTCAGATGCTCTCGCAGGAGAAGCTTCGCAAGGGAGTACGCGTGACCTCCGATGGGGAGGGCGTCGTCTTCGACCTCTACGTCGTGGCCGAGTACGGCACCAACCTCGCCGAGGTCGCTCACAACATGTCGGAGCGCGTGAAGTACCTGGTCGGCTGCAACGCCGAGGTGCGCGTGGACGCCGTTCACGTGCACGTCCAGGGCCTCAAGGTCCGCAAGTGACGGCGGCCGCCTCCTCCGATCGACCGACCGTTACCGAACTCATCGCTTCAGCGGCCTCGGCCCTGAAGGAACGGCGCGAAGAGGTCAACCGGCTGAACGTGTTCCCGGTACCCGACGGGGACACCGGAACGAACATGTCGCTCACCATGGACGCCGTCCTGACCGAGGTATCGCGGCTTGGAGCGTCGCCGGCCGCTGCCGGGATCGCGCACGCAGTCACGCACGGGTCGCTCATGGGCGCTCGCGGCAACTCGGGCGTCATCCTCAGCCAGATGCTGCGCGGCCTGTGCGAGCCGCTCACCGAGGTCGACCACATCGACGCGGACACCGTCGCACTCTGCCTCGAGCGGGCCGTCACGGTCGCCTTCCAGGCGGTTCGTCGTCCTGTCGAAGGCACCATGCTCACGGTGTTGCGGGACATGAGCGAGGCGGCGCGGCCGGCGGCTGATGCTGGGATGTCGATCGACGAGATCCTCGACGTCGTCGTCGAAGCCGCATACGCGTCGGTCAAGCGAACCCCCGACCTTCTGCCCGTACTGAAGGAATCGGGCGTCGTCGACGCAGGCGGCTACGGCCTCGCCATCCTGTTCGAGGGATTCACGGCCGGACTCTCGGGTCACTCACTGCGCGAGTTCGACGTGACGGTCACCGCTGCCCCGATCGTCGCCTCCGACGCCGAGAACGACTGGGACGACGAGGAGTACCTGTACTGCACCGAGTTCCTGCTGTACGGGTCCGATCTGGACCGGGTGTCGATCGAGGACTTCCTTGTGACGCTCGGTGGCTCGCAGCTGGTCGTCGGCTCCCCGGAACAGCTCAAGATCCACGTGCACACAGATCGACCCAACGAGGTGCTGTCCTACTGTCTCGCACTCGGTGACGTCTCCGACGTCCACATCCACAACATGCGAATCCAGACAGAGGCGCGCGCCGAGGCTCTTCGGGCTGGGGAGGCCCCCATCAAGCCGCTCGGGTTCGTTGCCGTGGCGGCGGGCGCCGGCCTTGCGGCCATCCTGCGCAGCTTGGGAGTCGATGAGGTCGTCTCAGGCGGACAGACGATGAACCCGTCCACGGCCGAGCTGCTTCAGGCGATCGAGCGCGTGCCCGCGGAGGCCGTGATCGTCTTCCCGGACAATCGGAACATCATCCTGGCGGCGAACCAGACCGTCGGCATCGCCGGCAAGCCGGTGGCCGTCGTACCGACCACCTCGGTACCGGAGGCGTTCGCGGCACTTCTCACGGCAGACCTCTCCGCACCGCTGGAACAGAACATCTCCGACATGACGATGGCGGCGGAAGCCGTCACCACCGCGGAGATCACCACTGCCATCAAGGATTCGAAGGGCAAGGCCGGAGTCATCAAGGCCGGTCAGGTCATCGGGATCATCGATCACGAGATCGAGGTCATAGGAAGCGAAGTCGCAGAGGTCGCCGCGCATCTGGCGGACCTCATCGCCCCGAGAGGGGAGACGATGACCCTGCTCGCCGGCGAGGATCTGGACGACGAGTCGCTCGCCGGCATCGTCGCAACGCTTGAACTCTCACATCCCGAGCTTGAGATCGAGGCTCATCGCGGAGAGCAGCCGCTCTATCCGCTTATCATGGCCGTCGAGTAGAGAGGCACCGGACATGCCCCGCATCGCGATCGTGACCGACAGCACCTGTGACCGCGGGCCCGCGGCTCTTGCCGCGCTCGGTGTGACGATGGTTCCCCTGAAGGTGCACTTCGGAGATGAGACGTTCCGTGACTGGACCGATCTGACGCCTGAGGCCTTCTACCCGCGTCTTCGCGCGGCCGCGCAGCTTCCGACGACATCACAGCCGACACCGGGCGAGTTCGCCGAGGTCTATCAGCGACTTGCGGACGAGGGTGCAGAGGGGATCGTCTCGATCCACCTTTCGGCCAAACTCTCGGGAACGTGCGAGTCGGCCATCATGGCCGCGAGCACCGCACCGGTGCCCGTCCGCGTTGTGGACACCGCGTTCGTCTCGTGCGGCATGGACTTCGCCATCGACGCAGCGTGTACCGTACGAGACGCCGACGGCTACCTGGACGCGGTCGAGAAGGCCGCTGCCGAGAGCGCCTCGCGCACCGAGCTGTTCTTCGTGCTCGACACCCTCGACTACCTCGTCAAGGGCGGTCGGGCCGGTCGGGCGCAAGGCCTCGCCGCCGCGCTTCTCAACATCAAGCCCGTGTTGCAGGTGACGGGTGGCGTCATCGAGCCGTTCAAGAAGTCGAAGGGGACCGCCAAGGCGATCCGCGAGATGGCGGAGCACGTCGCCGATCGTTCCAAGAAGCTCGGCCCGTTGCGCATCGTCGTCGTTCACGCCGTGGCGCAGAACCTCGCAGACGAGCTCTCCAACGCCATCCGCTCTGCCGGCACCGAGATCGCGACGCTCTCGTGCGACGAGATCGGCTCGGTCATCGGGACGCATGTCGGGCCGCGCGCGGTCGGCGTGGCGTACGCACCCGCGGGGTGAGCCCGGACGTGAGCCGACCCGCCCCCGACAGGGCCGAACGGCTCGCCGCGCACGCGGAGCCCGTCACTGCGGTGCGGTTCGTGGATCCGGCACGGGCAGAGGCGCTCGGGCGGCTCGGTATCGCAACGGTCGGCGATCTGCTGCGCCACTATCCCAACCGCTGGCTGGATCTGCGTACGACCGCTCCGCTCGCTCGTCTGCCCCTGGGTCGGGACGCCACCGCAGTCGGGGTGGTCCATGAGGTCGTGGTCAAGCGTCCGCGCCCGCGTCTGAGCATCACCGAGGTCGCCATCACGGATGAAACAGGCGTACTCGTCGGCGTGTGGTTCAACCAGCCGTATCTTGCACAGCGATTCCGTCCGGGTGACCGCGTGGCGTTCGCCGGCGTCGTCCAGATGGAGTTCGGGCTGCGGCAGATGAAGACGCCGTTCGTGGAACGGCTCGGGTCCGCCGAGGACGCCTCCTGGCTCGGTCGCATCCTGCCCGTGCACCCCGCGACAGAGGGCCTCTCTTCCAACTGGATACGGCGTCTCGTTTCGGAGGCGCTCGATCAGTTCGGTGACGTGCCCGACCCGCTGCCGGCCATCGTGAGGATGGAACGGTCGCTCGTGCCGCTGTCGGTGGCGCTCCACGATATCCACTTCCCGCCGGACATCGCCGCCCGCGATGCGGCGCGGCGACGCCTTGCGTACGAGGAACTCCTGATGCTCCAACTGGGGATGGCATCCCGACGCCATGCGCTCGTCGAGGAGCGAAAGGGCTTCGCTCACTGTATGGACGGGACGGCGTTCCGCGCTGCCAAGTCCGCGGTGCCGTTCTCACTGACCGGCGACCAGGACGAGGCGCTGCGGGAGGTCCTCGCGGACATGTCCTCGGTTCGGCCGATGAACCGGATGTTGCTCGGGGATGTGGGCACCGGGAAGACCGCCGTCGCCGCTCTCGCCCTCGCCGCGGTGTCAGACTCCCGCACTCAGGCAGCGATGATGGCCCCTACCGAAGTTCTCGCCCGTCAGTACTCGGGCGCAGTCGGACCCCTTCTGGATGCCGCCGGCGTCTCTTGGCGGCTGCTCACGGGCTCGACTTCCGCGCCCGAGCGTCGCGAGATCCTCGCGGGACTCGCATCCGGTGCGGTTCAGGTGGCCTTCGGGACACACGCGCTTCTGACCGATCAGGTCGAGTTCGCCGCGCTGACTCTCGCCATCGTCGACGAGCAGCATCGATTCGGCGTCACACAGCGCCTGGCCCTGCGCGGGAAGGGCACGGCGGTCGACCTGCTGGTCATGACCGCCACTCCCATCCCGCGCTCGCTCGCCCTGACCGTATACGGCGATCTCGACGCGAGCTACCTGCGCGAGCATCCGCGCGAGGGTGCGCGCCAGCGCGTCTTGACCCGGATCGTTGCGCGGACAGGCCGCGACGAAGCGTACGAGGTGATCCGCACAGCGGTCGGGGCGGGGAGGCAGGCCTACGTGGTGTGCGCTCTCGTCGACGACTCCGAGACCACCGAGGCCAAGGCCGCGACCCGAGAGGCCGAGCGCTTGCGGACGCGTGTCTTCAAGGATCTGCGGGTCGGTCTGCTGACCGGGCAGATGCGTCCCGCCGAGAAGACCGCGGCCATGCACGACTTCCGTTCCGGCAGGATCGACGTGCTCGTCGCCACCACGGTCATCGAGGTCGGCGTCGATGTTCCGAACGCTACGATCATGATCGTCGAGGACGCCGAGCGTTTCGGCCTTGCGCAGCTCCACCAGCTCAGGGGGCGCGTCGGCCGAGGTGGGCACGGCGGGGAAGTGCTTCTCTTCGCAGACCCCAAGACATCCGAGGCGCGTGAGCGCATGGATGCCTTCGTTGCCATCACGGACGGTTTCGAGCTGGCCGAACGCGACCTGCTCCTGCGCGGCGAGGGACAGCTTCTCGGAGAGCGCCAGCACGGTCTTCCGGAACTCCGGTTGGCGTCGATCGCACGCGATACCGAGCTCATCGCTGAAGCCCGACTGGACGCACAGGGTATCGTGTCCCGGGATCCGCATCTGAGCGACGCGCGCGATGCGCTGTTGCTCGAGGAGATGCGGCGAAGTCTTGGACGCGACTGGGAGTGGGTGCGAGCGGGATGAGGATCGTCGGAGGCAAGCTCAAAGGGCGTCTGCTCGTGGCGCCGAAGGGCGAGGGCACGCGCCCGACGAGCGACCGGGTGCGGGAAGCACTCATGTCGTTTCTTGTCGACCGCCTGGGAGCCGATCTCGGCGGCGGTGCGGCGCTCGATCTGTTCGCCGGTTCGGGAGCGCTCGGCCTCGAGGCGCTGTCACGCGGAGCGTCACGCGTGGTCTTCGTGGAGAAGGACCGCGGAGCACTCCAGGCCATCTCTACCAACGCAGAGGCGCTCCGCGTTCAGGACCGGGTGACGGTCGTCGGAAGTGATGCCCTCACCAACGGCATGAAGCGCGCGGGCACCATGGGTCCCTTCGGTCTGGTCTTCTGCGACCCGCCCTATAGAATCAGCCAGGAGAGTGTCGGACGCGCACTCGAGGCCTTCGGGAAATCCGGTGCGCTCGCCGACGGCGCCGCTCTCGTATGGGAGCATTCCGCCGGAGGAGCCGTGCCCGAACCGGCCGGCTTCGCTCAGGAACGCACGTACCGATACGGCGACACAGCGGTGACGCTGCTTCGCTTCTACGGCAAGGAGTGACGCCCACCGTGAAGCGCGCAGTCTGCCCGGGGACGTTCGATCCGATGACCAACGGACACCTCGACATCGTCGAGCGTGCGTCGGGCATCTTCGACGAGGTGATCGTCGCGGTCGCGCTTTCGCCAGACAAGGGCGGAGGACCGCTCTTCTCCATCGATGAGCGCGTGGAAATGGTCGGCGCCGCGGTCGCGCATCTTCCGAATGTGAGCGTGCGCCCATTCGATTCGCTTCTGGTAGACTTGGCGCGGCACGTAGGGGCGACGGTCATCGTCAAGGGGTTGCGCGCTGTCACGGACTTCGAGCGCGAGTTCCAGATGGCCCAGCTGAACTACCGCATCAACGACGAGATCGAGACGATGTTCATCGTGGCGATCCCGGAGTACATGTACCTGAGTTCTTCAGCGGTGAAGGAGATCGCCGAGCACCGAGGCGATGTCGAGGGTCTTGTACCGGCGAACGTGAACGAGCGTCTGGTGGAGCGTCTCCGCAAGGGGCGGTAGGAGAGGACCGAAGCGATGGACATCTTGGCCCTGGTCGACCGCATCGAAGAGTCTATGGACTCCGGGCGTTCCGTCCCGCTGATGCGCGGCCGTCTGGTCGACGTGGAGAAGGTCTACGAGATCATCGACGAGGTCCGCGCGAACTTCCCGGACGAGCTCAAGCAGGCGCGCTGGATCGTCAAGGAGCGCCAGGAGATGCTCGAAGAGGCCGAGAAGGAAGCGAACCGCATCCTGGAGGAGGCGCGCGATCGCGCCGAGGCCATGGCTTCCGATCAGGAGGTCGTCCGCCGCGCGAACGAGCAGGCTGCCGGGATCTTGGACGACGCCCGCTCTCAGGAGCGCGAGATCCGTCTCGGCGCTGAGGACTATGCCGATGAGATGCTCGCCAACCTCGAGGTCAACCTCGGCAAGTTGCTGACCGCCGTCCAGCGCGGTCGTGACCGGCTCCAGGGCAAGGTCAACGCGCGCCAGTAGGCGCCCTTCGGAGCTGTCACATGCCGTACAAAGTCGAGATCCGCTCGATCCTCGAGTCGCTGTCCGCATCGCGCGAAGTCAGCGGCTCGTTCGGCGTTCCGGACGTCGCTCTTGGCGACCAGTCGTATCGCTTCAACGGGCCCGTCGAGTTCGACATCACGCTCACGAACGCCGGTGCGGGCGTGGTCGCATCGGGCACCGCGCATGCCTTCGTGCAGACGTCCTGCGTGCGCTGCCTCTGTGACCTTGCCGTCGAAGTAGAGGCCGAGGTCGAGGGCTTCTACGTCCGTCCGGGGAACGCTGACGAGTTCCCCGAGGAGCAGGAGGTCGAGTTCATCGCCGATGACTCGACGATCGACCTCGAGCCGGCGATCACGCAATCGATCGTCGTCGAGATGCCTTTCGCTCCGTTGCATGATCCGGAATGCAGGGGCATCTGCCCGGTCTGCGGCGGCGACCTGAACGTCGCCGAATGCGGGTGCGCTGTGGATCGACATCCCTCGCCGTTCGACTCGCTCAAGGGCCTCGACCTCGATGTGGAGAACCCCTCGTAGCGCGTCGCTGACGGCGTGTGCTAGAATCCGTCCCCGTGTCCCTGCATGCGCACGACCGGGATCGTAGTACCGACGAAACCCGCCCGCACGCAGGGGGCGACGTGGTCCACACGACATGAGAGTAAGGAACCACCATGCCTGTCCCGAAGAGAAAGACCGGCAAGGCCGTCCGCGACAGCCGCCGCAGCCACGATCATCTCGAGGCGCCCTCGCTTTCGCTGTGCCCCCAGTGCCACAAGCCGAAGCCGCCCCACCGGGTCTGCCCCGCTTGCGGGACCTACAAGGGCAAGGAGATCGTCGAAACCGACTAGGTCGCGGCGCTCACGCCACGCGCTATCATGACGGCACTCGTCGCTCTTGCGGCGGGTGCCGCTTCACGTCTCCCGGTCAGACCGCTCGGCCTCACGGAAGGACCGCACATGACCTCGGCCAGCCTCGTCACGATCGCCGTAGACTCGATGGGTGGTGATCACGCGCCGGACGTCGTTCTCGAAGGCGTCATTGCAGCGCTCGCCGCTGACCCTGCTCTGCGCGTCATGCTCGTGGGACCGGCTGACGTCGTCACCTCCTTCGCCGAAGGCCGCGAGCGCGTGGAGGCCGTCGTCGCCACAGAGGTGGTCGGGATGGACGAGCACGCGACCGTGGCCGTGCGTTCGAAGAAGGATTCCTCGATCGCCGTCGGATGCCGCCTCGTAAAGGAGGGGAGAGCCGACGGCTTCTTCTCACTCGGGAACTCCGGAGCCACCATGGCGGCGGCCACGCTCATGATGGGCCGCGTCCCGGGCGTGCTGCGTCCCGCGATCGCCGCAGTCCTTCCGACCGCCGGCGCACCCTGCGTGCTTCTCGATGTCGGAGCGAATGCCGACTGCAAGCCTGAGCATCTGGCCCAGTTCGGCGCCATGGGTGCCGCCTACGCCAGAAGCGTCCTCGGGGTCGAGTCACCGCGCGTCGCTCTCCTGAACATCGGAGAGGAGCCCGCCAAGGGATCGGTCCTTGCACAAGAGGCCTACGTGCTGATGCAGGATCGCGTGCCGGGCTTTGTGGGCAACGTCGAAGGACGTGACATCCCGGCGGGCGCAGCCGACGTCATCGTCACCGACGGTTTCACCGGCAACGTCGCGCTCAAGCTCATGGAAGGTATGAGCAGGCACCTACTAGGGGAGTTCAAGCGCGCGATGACGGCTTCCGCTGTCAGCAAGGTGGCCGCGGCGGTCCTCAAGCCGTCGCTCAACGGACTTCGTGACAAGCTCGACCCGGACGTCCATGGCGCGGCTCCACTGCTCGGCGTCGCCGGCTTGGCGCTCATCGGACACGGCTCCTCGGGCGCGCGTGCGGTCGCCTCGGCACTGCGCGTGGGTGCTGTGGCCGTGCGCGGTGGCCTCGTCCAGCGGGTCGCGGAGTCCCTCGGCGAGCTGGGTGCGTGACCCGAAAGGGTCGTGTACCATTCCACGAACCGTAAACCGACCTCCTGCGAGAAGTGAACGAATGACCTACGCCGCCATCACCTCGGTCGCGTCCTGGTTGCCGGAGCGACGCCTGACCAACGCCGATCTTGAGCGTATGGTCGACACCTCCGACGAATGGATCCGCACTCGGACCGGCATCTCGGAGCGCCGCGTGGCCGACGACGCTGACGCCACATCGGACCTCGCCGCTCGTGCCGGTGCGCTCGCGCTCGAGCGCGCGGGTGTCGCGCCCGGTGACGTCGACATGCTCATCGTCGCCACATCCACTCCCGATATGGCCTTCCCGTCGACGGCGTGTCTCGCCCAGGCGAAGATGGGTCTCACGTGCCCGGCGTTCGACATCAACGCGGCATGTACCGGGTTCATCTATGCGCTCGAACTCGCTGCGTCGATGATCGAGGCGAACCGCCTTACGACGGTCCTCGTGATCGGGGCTGAAGTCCTCACGCGCCTCCTCGACTTCACGGACCGGACCACGTGCGTTCTGTTCGGTGATGGAGCCGGCGCCGTCGTCGTGCAGGCATCCGATGAGGCAGGCGTGCTGTCCGTCCATCTCGGAGCCGATGGCGGTGGCGCGGATCTGCTCACCGTCCCCGGCGGTGGCAGTGCGCTTCCTATGACCGCGGAACTGCTCTCCCAGGGTACCCAGTACATCCATATGAACGGCAATGAGGTCTACAAGTTCGCGGTGCGCGCAATCCCGCGGGTCACGAAGCAGGCGCTGGCTGAATCCGGGCTCTCGCTCGCCGACGTGGATTGGCTCGTGCCACATCAGGCGAACGAACGCATCACGCTGACTGTCGGGGAGCGCCTGGGGATCTCGCACGACCGCGTGGTGAACGCCATAGCGATGACAGGCAACACGTCCACCGCGTCGATCCCGCTCGCGCTCGACGACCTTCAGCGCTCCGGGAAGCTGCACGCCGGAGACGTTCTCGCGCTGGTCGGCTTCGGCGCCGGCCTCACGTACGGTGCTGCGATCGTTCGCTGGACTCTCAAGGAGGCCTGACCGCATGGCGCTTCACACACGGCTCACACGCCTGCTCGGCATCGAGCACCCGATCATCCAGGGTGGGATGGCGTGGACGGCGACGTGGGAACTGGCTGCTGCGGTCAGCAACGCGGGAGGACTCGGCGTCATCGGCGCGGGACAGATGCCCACCGACCTGCTGCGTGAACAGATCCGCGGCGCGAAGCTGGCTACCGACAAGCCGTTCGGCGTGAACCTGATGTTGCTGACCCCGCACATCGATGAACTCGTCCAGATGGTGCTTGACGAGGGCGTCGCGGTGGTCACGACCGGTGCCGGCAATCCCGGCAAGTACATGCAGGCGCTGCAGGACAAGGGGATCAAGGTTCTTCCCATCGCTCCGTCGACCGCGCTCGCGCGGCGTTTGGAGCAGGGAGGCGCCGACGCCATCATCGGCGAGGGCATGGAGGCGGGCGGCCACATAGGTGAGCTGACCACCATGGTGCTCGTTCCTCAGCTGGTCGACGCGGTGTCGCTCCCGGTCATCGCGGCAGGCGGGATCGCGGACGGCCGCGGCATGGCTGCGTCCTTCGCTCTCGGTGCCGAGGGCGTGCAGCTGGGAACGCGCTTCATGTGCGCCACCGAGTGCACCATCCACCCCGACGTGAAGGCGCGGCTCATCAAGGCGAAGGATCGCGACACACTGATCACCGGATACTCGACCGGGCATCCGGTGCGCGCGCTGAAGAACAAGCTCGCCAAGGAGCTGGTGGAGCTCGACAAGGCCAACAAGCCGCAGGAGCTCGAGGCGCTCGGCGCCGGACGGCTCGCGCTGGCGATGCGACACGGCGACTGCGAGAACGGCTCGCTCATGGCCGGGCAGTGCGCAGCGATGGTGGATCGCATCCAGCCGGCCGCGGAGATCATCGCCGAGCTGCTGGCCGAAGCGGAGACCGTCATGCTCTCGATGGCGACTAGGGTGGCTCAGTGACCGTGAACGTCGCGTTCGTCTTCCCCGGTCAGGGTTCACAGCGTCTCGGCATGCTCGAGCCGTTGCCGCGGACATCCTCTCTCTCGCGGCTGTTGGACGCCGCCGAGGCGCTGTCCGACCTCGACCTGCGCACTCTCGCTGAATCCTGCACGAGCGAGCAGCTCACCGACACCCGAGTCGCGCAACCGCTGCTCTATCTCGCAGACTGGGCCTGGGCACGCGCCGCCCTGGATGCCGGCATCATCCCCAGCGCCGTCGCAGGTCACAGCTTGGGCGAGTTGGCAGCTCTCGCGGTGGCGGGTGTGTTCTCCGTCGAGGCAGGACTCGAGCTTGTAATCGAGCGCTCGCGGCTCATGGCGGACTGTGCTGCTGCGACTCCCGGTGGCATGTTGGCGGTGCTCGGGCTCGACGCTGACGACATCGAGAAGGCCATCGGCGCGACCCCCGGCGTTTGGATCGCCAACGACAACTCCCCCGGACAGGTGGTCATCTCGGGTACGAGCGCGGGCGTGGCGGCGGCCACTGAAGCGCTCGCGGTGGCCGGTGCGCGGCGTATCATCCCGCTCTCGGTCGCAGGTCCCTTCCACACGCCGCTCATGAAGCCGGCTGCCGACACTTTCGCGCAGCTGCTCGAGCAGGCTGTCTTCCAGGATGCCGCGCTTCCCGTGTACTCCAACTCGCTGCCGACCGCGTCGCTGGATGCCGCGGACCTCAAACGTCGTCTTGTGGCGCAGATCGTCGAGCCGGTCCGCTGGACCGAGACTATGCGAGCGCTGCTCGCTGACGGGTGCGACACGCTTCTTGAATGCGGCCCCGGGGCCGTCCTCACCGGACTGGCCAAGCGCATGGACGGGCTGACGGCCCGATCTGCGGAGCAGGACGGCATAGCCGCCATCACCGATATGCAGGGGAGCGACCGATGACACGACTCGAAGGCAAGTGCGCCCTGGTCACGGGAGCCTCACGCGGCATCGGCGCAGCCATCGCGCTCAGGCTCGCCGCTGAGGGCGCCGCCGTGGCCATCAACTACGCCGGCTCACGCGACGCGGCGTTGCAAGTGGCCGCAGCGATCGAGGCTGCCGGGGGCCGCGCCGTGACGCTCCAAGCGGACGTTTCGGACCCGGCTGCCGCCACCGCGCTCGTCGAGGCCACTGTTGCCGAACTCGGTGCGCTCGACATCTTGGTCAACAACGCGGGGATCACCCGCGACGGCCTGCTGGTCCGCATGAGCGACGAGGACTGGGCCTCGGTCATCTCCACCAACCTGACCGGCGTATTCTCGGTCACACGCGCTGCGACGAAGTTCATGATGAAGGCGCGAGCCGGTTCGATCATCAACATCACCTCGGTCGTCGGTATCTCCGGCAACGCCGGGCAGGCGAACTACTCCGCCGCCAAGGCCGGGGTCATCGGGCTGACCAAGAGCGTCGCGCGGGAGCTCGCCCCTCGGGGCGTTCGCTGCAACGCGGTCGCCCCCGGCTTCATCGAGACCGACATGACGGCCGCACTCTCCGAGGCGCAGCGCACGGCTGTCACGTCCGCGGTCGCACTCAATAGGCTCGGTACGGTCGAGGACGTCGCCGCCGCTGTGGCGTTCCTCGCAAGCGACGACGCGTCCTACGTCACCGGTCAGGTGTTAGCCGTCGACGGAGGCATGACGTTCGCCTAGACTGCGTTCAGCAGCCGGGCGCAGACGGGCCCGGCACGAAGAAGGAAGGACTACCAGCCACCATGGACCGTGACGAACTGTTCGAGAAGATCAAGGGTGTCATCGTCGAGCAGCTCGGCGTCGATGAGGACGATGTGGCCGAAGATGCCGCGTTCGTCGACGACCTGGGCGCCGATTCGCTGGATATCGTCGAGCTCGTGATGGCGCTCGAAGAGGAGTTCGGCGTTTCGATCCCCGACGAGAACGCCGAGAAGATCAAGACCGTCGGCGACGCCGTCGACTTCATCTCGGAGAACGTGTAGCCGCACAGCGCAGCCGCGGCGTCTCGCGTCGCGCACGCTCGATCAGACTGCGAATCGAAGGACGATGCGCGTGGACATGCCGTCCCTGACCATAGGCCGGGTCACATCAAGGCTGCCCATCATCCAGGGCGGCATGGCGGTGCGAATATCGATGGCGCCGCTCGCTGCCGCCGTGGCGAAAGCCGGCGGTATCGGCATCATCGCCGGATCCGGACTGTCTCCGGATGAGCTTCGCCAGGAGATCCGCGACGCGCGGGCCGGTGCCGACGGCGGAGTCATCGGCGTCAACATCATGGTCGCCGTGCGCAACTTCGCGGAGCTTGTGAAGGCCGCCATCGACGAGAAGATCGACCTGGTCATCTCTGGTGCGGGCTTCTCGCGGGACGTCTTCGAGTGGACGCGTGAGGCCGGGATCGCGATGGTCCCGATCGTCGGCTCCGCTCGAGTGGCGATCTTGTCCGAGAAGTTCGGGGCAGCGGCTGTCGTGGTCGAAGGTCAGGATGCGGGCGGTCACCTCGGGGCGGTCCTGCCGGTGCGGGAGCTGCTGCCGTCGATCCTGGAGGCCGTATCGATCCCCGTGATCGCCGCTGGCAACATCATCACGGGCGCGGACATCGACGAACTCATGGCTGCCGGCGCCGCCGGGGTCCAGATGGGCACGCGCTTCGCCGCGACCGTTGAGTCATCCGCGCCCGACGCGTTCAAGCAGCTGTACGTGGACGCCAGCGATGATGACGTCGTTCTCGTTGATAGCCCTGTGGGGCTTCCCGGACGTTCGTTGCGCAACCCCCTGACCGATCGTCTCGCCGCCGGCATCGAGCCGCGCATCGAGCGCTGCGTCGTGTGCCTGAAGAAGTGCGGCAAGCAGTTCTGCATCATGGACAAACTGCTGAAGGCCCAGTCGGGCGACGTGGAGGACGGCCTCGTATTCACAGGCGGCGGCGTCGCACGGATCCACGACATCCCGTCCGTGAGGGAGCTGATGGATCGGCTTGTCGCGGAGTACCGCGTCGCCACCGAGGGAGGAACCGCATGAGGAGAGTCGCCGTCACCGGTATCGGGGTCGTCAGCCCGGTCGGCGTCGGCGTCGAGAACCTGTGGACTTCGCTGACCACCGGTATCTCAGGCGTCCGCCCCATCACCTCGTTCGACGTGAGCGACTATCCGGTTCGCTTCGCCGCCACCGTCGAGGACTTCGACACCTCCGCATCGCTGGACACCAAAGAAGCGCGGCGCATGTCACGCTTCCAGCAATTCGCGGTCGTCGCTGCAGATGAGGCGATGGCGGATGCAGGTCTCGGCCGCATGGAGGGTGAGGAGTCCGAGCGCTGCGGCGTCATCGTTGGCTCCGGTATCGGCGGCCTCCAGCTCATGGAGGAGCAGAGCCGTCAACTGGCCGAGCGTGGCCCCTCGCGCACGAGCCCCATGCTCGTGGCCGGGATGATCGTCGACCTCGCTGCCGGGCACATCTCCATCCGCTACAACCTCAGAGGCGTCAACTTCGCGGTCGTCTCCGCGTGCGCCACCGGGAACCACGCCATCGGTGAGGCGTTCGAGGTCATCCGTCGCGGGAGTGCCGATGTCATCGTCGCAGGCGGGTTCGACGCCGGTGTGACGCCGCTCGGACTCGCGGGCTTCTGCGCCGCTCGTGCGCTCTCCACGCGCAATGACGACCCGCAGGGTGCCTCGCGGCCGTTCGATCTGGACCGCGACGGCTTCGTCATCGGTGAAGGTGGGGGAGCGCTCATCCTCGAGGAGTGGGACCACGCCGTCGCGCGCGGCGCCCGGATCCACGCCGAGGTCCTCGGCTACGGCGCCACGGCCGACGCATACCACATGACCGCCCCGGCGCCCGACGGCAACGGCGCGCGCCGCGCCATGGCCCTTGCCATCGAACAGGCCGGCATCGAGCTCGGAGAGGTCGGCTACCTGAACGCCCACGGAACGTCCACCGAACTGGGGGACGCCGCCGAGAGCGGTGCTATCCGGGCCGTCTTCGGTGACCAGGCACCGCCCGTCTCCTCGACCAAGTCGATGACCGGGCACCTGCTGGGCGGTGCGGCAGCACTCGAAGCCATCGCCTGCATCCGCGCGCTGGAGACCGGCATCCTGCCTCCCACGATCAACTACGCGACTCCCGACCCGGCGTGCGACCTCGACTATGTGCCGAACGTCGCGCGCAAGGTCGATCCGGTGATCGCCGTGAGCAACTCGTTCGGATTCGGCGGTCACAACGCGACGATCGTGCTGGGCCGGGCCGACAGGTGACCGCGCCGCTCGAGGAGCTTGAGCAGCGCCTCGGGGTCGACTTTGCGAACCGCGACTTGCTTCGGTGTGCGCTCACCCATCCGTCATGGACCGAGGAGAACGGTGGCGAGAGCTACCAGCGGCTCGAGTTCCTCGGCGATTCCGTTCTCGGCTTCGTGGTCGCCGATCTGATGTACTCACGCTTCCCCGGCAAAGCCGAGGGCGAGCTCACGCAGATGAAGTGGGCGCTGGTGTGTGGGAGTGCGCTGGCCTCCGTCGGCCGCTCGCTCCTCCTCGGGTCCTACATCCGCGTGGGCCGGGGTGCGTCGCACGACGGGCAGCGTGACTCCGTCCTTGAGGCGTGTTTCGAGGCCGTCGTCGGAGCCGTGTTCCTCGACGCGGGCCTGCAGATGGCGCGGGACTTCATCATCCGCTCGCTCGGTGATCGCCTCGACGAGCAGGCACTGTCCACCGCTTCGGTCGTCAATCCGAAGGGTGAACTGCAGGAGCTCGCCCAGGCCAAGGCCCTGGGGCTGCCGGCGTACCGCATCACGTCTACGGAAGGAGCCGGCCACGAGCTCGTCTTCTCCGCCGAGGTCATGGTCGGTGAGAGCGTGCTGGGGACCGGAAGCGGCACCTCGAAGCAGTCGGCGGAGCGCGAGGCGGCGCTTGCCGCGCTCGCCCGACTCGCGCCCAAGCGTCGCCCGGGACGCTGACGCCCACGCTCGCGCGCCCGTACGCGTGCGAGACGCTGTGGTAGCATTCTCCGGTGCGTGACCGCCCCTGAAAGGCCGTTTCGCACCCGCATTTCCGCCACCTTTCGCACCGGGGATCCGTGTACCTCAAGTCGCTCACCATCAAGGGCTTCAAATCGTTCGCCGACAGGGTCTACATGTCCCTGGAGCCCGGCGTGACCTCTGTCGTCGGCCCGAACGGTTCGGGCAAGTCCAACATCTCCGACGCGGTCCTGTGGGTGCTGGGTGAGCAGTCGGCCAAGTCGCTTCGCGGCAACTCGATGGAAGACGTCATCTTCGCGGGTTCCTCCGCCCGGCAGGCAGTGGGTGTCGCCGAGGTCGACCTCGTGCTGGACAACCACGATGGCACGCTGCCGCTGGAGTTCTCCGAGGTCACCGTCACGCGCCGCATGTACCGCAGCGGCGAGAGCGAGTACCTGCTGAACAACTCCCCGTGCCGGCTCATGGACGTGCAGGACCTCCTCCACGACTCGGGTCTTGGCCGGGACACGCACTCGATCATCAGCCAGGGACGCCTCGACGAGATACTGAACTCGCGCCCTGAGGACCGCCGCTCTCTCATCGAGGAAGCCGCCGGAGTTCTCAAGCACAAGAAGCGCAAGGAACGCGCGCTGCGCAAACTGTCTTCCATGGAGTCGAACCTCGAGCGAGCCCGTGACGTGCTCGGAGAGGTCGAGCGGCAGCTGCGCCCGCTGCAGCGCCAGGCGGACAAGGCGCGGCAGTACGATTCGCTCACCTCAGCGCTCCGCGAGGTCGAGGTCGCACTCGCGGTCGACGACCTCCGCGCCCAGCGTGAAGGATGGGACGCGCTGGGCAAGGAAGAGCGCGAGCACGACGCCGACATCGAGCTCGCGCGCTACCGCCTCGCCGAGAAGGAAAAGGCGCTCGGGACGTTCCAGTCGCTGCTCGAGGAGAAGGGCCTGTTCGTCGGCGACCTCTCCGAACAGCGTCGGCGCCTCGAGAAGGTCCTCGAGCGGCTGAACTCCGGTCTCCTGCTGCTCGAGGAGAAGGGCAAGAACCTCATCGAGCGCCTGTCCGAGCTCCGCGCGAAGGTGCACGGGGCCGAGGGGCGCAGCGCCCGCCGTGAAGAGGAGATCTCGCGCCTGACCGAGGAGCGCACCTCCTCCGACGGCCAGCTCAAGGCCCTCTACCAGCGTCTTGGCGAAGTCCGGCGTGAGTCGGAGGCCGCGCGCAAGGAACGCCTTGCGGCCGAAGCTGCGCTGACCGAGACCAACACGGCGATCCGCCGCCTGCGCAAGGAGACGGACGATGTCCGTGCGGAGTTGGCGGGCCTCGACCAGTCGCTGTCGGCCTTCGCGCTTGAAGAGACGTTGCTGTCCGACCGCACCACGGTCCTGGAGTCGCAGCGTCAGTCGCTCCTCGCGTCGCTTGCAGCCCGTCGTTCCCGCCTCGATGAGACGGAACGGGCCCGCGCCCACATCCAGAAGCAGATCGCGCTCGCGGACTCGGACGTCGATCGCCGCGTCCGCGTGGTCGAGACGCGCCGCAAGGACACGGACGAGCTTCGCGACGCCCTCACGCACGTCCGTGCCGAGACGATCGGCCTCGAGGAAGTCGACCGCGCTTTCGCCACGGCGACACCGGCGCTCGCGTGGGTGCTCTCCTCCGAGCGCAAGGTTCCCGGCCTGCTGGGCCCGGTCACTGACCTGATCACGGTGGAGCCCGGTCTCGAGCGCACGGTCGAGCTCGCTCTGGGATCCGACCTCTTCTGCGTCCTCGTCTCCGATGCGCCGGCGCGTGACGGCGTGCTGGCCCTTCTTGCCGAGCATCAGGCCGGCGACATCGCCGTTCTCGCACTCGACTCGGCGCGTTCCACTTCCGTCTCGTCCACGGCGGGGCGCCGTCTTTCGGACGCAGTCACCTGCTCCGACGAAGTCCGCGGTGCCCTTGAGGCGGTACTCGGCGACGTCTACCTGGTGCCCTCGTTGGAAGAGGCCATCGACGGCGCTCAGCGATTCAGGGGCGCGCGGTTCGCCACGGCGGACGGACACATGGTTTGGCCGTCGGGCAAGGTCACCCTCGGTCCGGGCCTGGACCAGACCACCTCGATCCTGGAGCGCAAGCGGCGCATCAACGAGCTCCGCGACAGCGAGCACGCCGCGTCGAGCCGGGTGGGCGAGTCCGAGGCCGCGCTGGCCGAGGCCGAGGACGCTTTGCGCGCAGCACAGCAGGACGCTCTCGAACTCGGACAGCAGCAGGCCACGCACGCCGGCGACTTCGGGTCGCAGCGCGAGGAGATCGGCCGCCTCGAGGCCGCGCTCACGGACCTCGACAACGAGGCGCGTTCCCTCGCGCTGCGTGCCGCCGCGATCCTAGACCGCAACACCAAGGACCTACCCGCTCGAGTCCGGGCGGCAGCGCGCCTTGTCGAGTTCGAGACCGAGCTGGAGCGCCTTGAAGAAGAGTCGGCGGTCCGCCGCGAGTTCCGCGACGACCGATTCCGCCTTGAGACGGTGATCTCCGACCGTCTCGGCACGTGTCAGGTCGATATAGCCACGGTATCCGAGCGCGAAGTCCACCTGAAGCGCCAGTTGTCTGCCGCCACAGCGGACCTCAACGAGATCCGGGAGACGCTCGCTTCCTCCGAGCGCACCGAACAGTCGCTTGAGCTTCTGCGCGAACGCATCCAACCGGTGCACGACCTGTACGCCTCGCTGATCGAGCGCACGGAAGAGTGGGCGGTCAAGCTCCGCGACCGCGCCCGCTTCGAGCAGGCCGACTCACAGTCGCTCCGCGACACGATCCGCAACGCGCAGGACGCCGTCCGCGAGGCGCAGACGGACGTCGACGGACGCGTCGCCCTACTCTCCGACCTCCGTGTGGTCAAGGGCCAGATGCAGGTCCAGATCGAGACCGCGCTCACGCGCATCGTCGAGGAGTACGGCGTCCCCATCGAGCGCGCGCTCGAGGCCGAGCCTGTCGACGACCGCGAGGCGACAGCCGAGCGTGCGCACAAGCTGCGCAAGCAGCTCGCCCAGATCGGCCCGGTCAACGAGCTCGCGGTCGAGGAGCACGCCTCTCTTGAGAGCCGGCGGTCCTATCTCTCGACACAGATCGATGACCTCGCGTCGAGTCGCACCGCGCTCACGAAGGTCGTCCGCGCCATCGACCGCAAGATGCGCGACCGCTTCCTCGAGACATTCGAGCAGGTCGACGGCCATTTCCGGAACGTGTTCCAGGTTCTCTTCCCGGGTGGGCACGCCGAGCTTGCGATGACGGACCCGGACGATCCGGAGACCACCGGCATCGAAGTCGTCGCTCAGCCGGCCGGCAAGAAGCTCCAGAAGATGACGCTGATGTCGGGCGGGGAGAAGTCCCTCACGGCCATCGCGCTGCTGTTCGCCCTCTACCGCGCTCGTCCGTGCCCCTTCTACATCCTGGACGAGGTCGAAGCCGCGCTCGACGACTCGAACCTCCGCAGGTTCGTCTCGTTCCTCGACAGCATGCGTTCGCACACTCAGTTCATCGTCGTAACGCACCAGCGCCGCACGATGGAGATGGCGGACGTGCTCTATGGCGTCAGCATGCAGTCCGACGGCGTGAGCAAGGTCGTCAGCCAGAAGCTCGACCGGTCGACAGGACGCGTAGTCGACGTCGAGGACGTCGCGTGAGTCCGTCGTGGCTCGATCGCCTCAGCGGCGGGCTCGCCCGCACGCGTGAACAGCTCGGCGACCGCATCGCGGAACTCGTCGGCCGAGGACCCGAGGTGGGCGAGGGGTTCTGGGACGGACTCGAAGAGACGCTGATCGCCGCCGACATGGGCGCCGGGCCCGCCTCTGCGATCACCGCAGCGCTCAAGTCCCGTTCGCGCCGCGAGGACCTTCCGGATGCGGCCGCGGTGGAGGTGGCGCTCGTCGATCTCATCGCGGCGCAGATGCCCGTCCACCCCGATCCGCTGGCCGAGTCCCCGCTGACGGTACTGTTCGTCGGCATCAACGGCACGGGCAAGACCACCTCGGTGGGCAAGATCGCCGCGGAGGCCGCCGGCGCAGGCCGCAACGTCGTCATCGGCTCGGCGGACACGTATCGCGCCGCCGCGATCGAGCAGCTACGCGTGTGGGCGGACCGGGCATCCGTCCCGATCGTCGAGCGCGAACGCGGCGCCGACCCGGCGTCCGTCGTCTTCGACACCCTCGCGGTCGCCCGCGAGAACGGCAGCGACCTGGTCCTGGTCGACACCGCCGGCCGGCTGCACAACTCCGCGGACCTCATGCAGGAACTGGCGAAGGTCCAGCGTGTCGCCCGCGCGCAGAGCGTCTTCCCGGTGAAGTCGCTGCTGGTGATCGACGCCACCACCGGTCAGAACGGCATCGCGCAGGCGCGCGCCTTCCACGACGCGCTCGAACTCGACGGCATCATCCTCACCAAACTCGACGGAACCGCGCGCGGCGGCATCGCGGTCGCCATCGCGACGCAACTCGGCCTGCCTATCGTCCGCATCGGTGTGGGAGAGTCGCTCGAAGACCTGCGCCCCTTCGACGCGACCGAGTTCGCGCGGGCGCTCATCCTGGGACGCTAGATGGACACTCCCGACGTGGCCGAGGCCAAGGGGTCGCGCGCCAGGACCAGGAAGCTGCGCGACGACGTCCTCTCGCGCAAGGTCGCTCTGTTCCTCGTGGGACCACTGGCGACACTGCTCGTTGCCTTGGTGCTGGTCTTCTTCGTCTTCTTCGATACGTCGACCATCATCGGTCCGTCCATGTTGCCGACGCTACACGACTACGACTACGTCCTGCTCACGAAGGGCCTGGCGGAACCGCACCGGGGCGACATCGTCATCGTAAACGTCGTCTTCAAGGGAGCGCCCCAGGAGTGGGTGAAGCGAGTGGTCGCTCTGGGCGGTGACGTCGTCGACTTCGTCGGAGACAGCATCACCATCAACGGTATCCCGGATCAGACCGTGTTTCCCCACCTGATCACGGCGTCAGGCGATACGAGACCGCTCGGGCATCTGACCGTCCCCTCGGGCGAGGTGTTTCTCGCGGGAGACAACCGCGGCGTCTCGGAGGACAGCCGCTATGTCGGCACGTTCCCGCTCTCAGCCATCAGGGGACGGGTCGTCTTCCTCTATGCTCCCATCTGGCGAGTCGGGCCCGTACCAGCTCCCGCGCGCTGATCGTCCGGTTACCCACGGAAGGACCGCTCCTGTGTTTGAGAACCTCTCACAACGCCTCCAGGACGTCTTCGGCAAGCTGACCGGCAAGGGCCGGCTGTCCGAGGCTGACATCGACGCGGCGATGCGCGAAGTGCGTGTGGCGCTGCTCGAGGCCGACGTGAACTTCCTCGTGGTGAAGGACTTCGTCGCACGCGTGCGCGAGCGGGCACTGGGTACGGACGTGTTGCGCTCGATGACACCGGGCCAGACCGTCATCAAGATCGTCCTGGACGAACTGACCTCACTCATGGGAGCGGGGGAGAGCAAGCTCGCGTTCTCCGGCCGTTTCCCCAACGTGATCATGCTCGTGGGGCTTCAGGGCTCCGGCAAGACGACCGCGGCTGCCAAGCTCGCGAACCTACTGCGAAAGCAGGGCCGCCGCCCGCTCATGGTCGCGTGCGACGTCTACCGCCCGGCCGCGATCGACCAGCTGGAGTCGCTCGGCCGCGAACTCGGTATTCCCGTCTACCGTGGCGTCGAGGGCGCCGATCCGGTCGACATCGCCAAAGCCGGCGTCAAGGCCGCGGTGGCCGACATGCGCGACACGGTGATCGTCGACACCGCCGGCCGTCTGCACGTCGACGAGACGATGATGGGCGAAGCAGCGCTCATCCGGGACGCGGTCCGCCCGGACCAGGTGCTCATGGTCATAGACGCGATGACCGGTCAGGACGCGGTCACGGCTGCCACGGCCTTCGCCGAGCGTGTCGACTTCGATGGCGTCATCGTCACAAAACTCGACGGCGACTCCCGCGGAGGCGCGGCGCTCTCGGTGCGCGCCGTCACCGGCAAGCCCATCAAGTTCATCGGCGTGGGCGAGAAGCTCGACGCGCTCGAGCCGTTCCACCCCGACCGCATGGCGCAGCGCATCCTCGGAATGGGCGATATGGTCTCGCTCATCGAGAGGGCGCAGTCGACTGTCGCCGCCGAAGATGCGGCCGAACTCGAGAAGAAGCTGCGCTCTTCTGAACTGACGCTCGACGACTTCCTTCAGCAGTTGCAGCAGGTCCGCAAGATGGGGTCGCTCAAGGACGTTCTCGGCATGATCCCGGGCATGGGGGCCGCTCAGCGCGCGCAGGTGGCCAACGCGGACGTGGACGAGAAGGCACTGGACCGCACCCAGGCGATCATCCAGTCGATGTCGGCGCAGGAGCGACGCAAGCCGGCGCTCATCAACGGGCACCGGCGGGTGCGCATCGCGCGGGGCTCCGGCACGAGCGTGCAGGAGGTCAACCGTCTTCTGGAGCAGTTCGCCCAGATGAAGAAGATGATGAAGCAGATGGGCAAGATGAAGGGCAAAGGCCGCGGGATGCCGCAGATGCCGTTCTAGCTGCACTGCCCGTACAGCCATGTCCTCCGCCAACCCCGAACTTCACACGGCGCCGGGCATGCCCTATCATGAGCAGTCGCTTTGCGATGAGTACGCAGAATCCGCGATGCTCGTACAAGACGGGCTCGCTCTTACCCGGAGGTGAAGGTTCTTGGCAGTCAAGATCCGTCTGGCGCGCGCTGGCGCCAAGAAGGCGCCGTTCTACCGCGTTGTCGCGGCCGATGGCCGTGCACCGCGTGACGGTCGGTTCCTCGAGATCCTCGGCCGTTACAACCCGCGCACGCAGCCGTCGTTCGTCGAACTCGACATGGCCAAGGTGGACGCCTGGATCGCGAAGGGTGCCCAGCCGACCGAGGCAGCCGGCAAGCTGATCGCCATCGTTCGCGGCGAGAAGGAAGTCGTCGCCGTCGAGGCGCGCCCGTCCAAGAAAGTCGCTGCCAAGGCAGCGGCTGAGAAGAAGGCCGCTGACGACGCCAAGAAGGCTGCCGCCGACGCCAAGGCGAAGGCCGCCGAAGAGGCCGCCGCAGCCGCCGCAGCTCCTGTCGAGGAAGTCGTTGCTGAGGAGGCTCCCGTTGAGGAGCCTGTCGTCGAGGACGTCGCCATCGAGGAGCCCGTCGCCATCGAGGTCGTTGCCGAGGAGCCCGTCGCCGACGAGGTCGTTGCCGATGAGCCCGTCGCCGACGCAGAAGCCGGCGCCGAGTAACCCATGGCTGCAGACACCGCAGCCCTGATCGACTATCTTGTCCGCGCACTCGTGGACGAACCCGAGTCCATCTCCATCAAGCGTACGGAGACGGCCGGCGGGGAACTCTACGAGGTCACAGTGGCCGCCGACGATGTCGGCAAGGTCATCGGACGCTCGGGCCGCATCATCAAGGCGCTGCGCACCCTTCTGCGCGCCGCCGGTTCGGCCGATGGGAAGCACGTCGACCTCGAGATCCTGGGGTAGCGCGAGTCCATGGACGCGGAAGCGTTCGTCGAGATCGGCCGCGTCACCAAGACGCACGGACTTAACGGGGAGGTCTCGGTCATAGTGACCGGTGACCTCCCCTTCGAAAGTCTGCCCGGGGTCGCGGTGTGGTTCGTTCCGCCGTCCCACGCCGTGCGCACCTCGCGTATCGAGGGCATCCGACCGGGTCCCAAGGGGCCGCTCTTCGCCTTCGAGGGCGTTGATGACATCACCACCGCCGACGCACTGCGCGGCCGCCTCGTCCTCGCTCGTGCCGAGGACATCCCGGAAATGGAACCTGAGTTCGATCCCGTGGGCTTCTCGGTCACGGACGACGAGCGCGGCGACCTCGGCAGGGTCACGGATGTCATCGTCACCGGCGCGAACGACGTCTGGGTCGTCGAAGGGCCGTTCGGCGAGGTCCTCATCCCGGTCATCTGCGACGTCGTCCTGGACGTCGATGAAGACGCCATGACCGCCCGGGTCAAGCTCCTCCCGGGCCTGATCGAGGAGGGACGGTAGCGGTGCGCATCGACGTCATCACGCTGTTCCCCGACGTCTTCGAGAGCGTCGTCGGATCCTCCATGCTCGGGATCGCGCGCGAGCGTGGCGTTCTGGAGTTCTTCACGCATGACCTGAGGCAGTGGGCGCTTCCCGGCGTGCACCGTCAGGTAGACGACTCACCCTACGGCGGTGGTGCGGGCATGGTCCTGCGCCCCGAGCCGATGTTCGAGGCGCTCGATTCGGTGCGCGCCATGGACACGCGTCCCCCGCTCGTGGTGCTCGTGACTCCGCAAGGGGAGCGCTTCGGCCAGGCGCGTGCGCAGGCACTTGCCGGCCTGGAGCGACTCATCATCGTCTGCGGCCGCTACGAGGGCTACGACGAGCGTATCCGCAGCCTGGCTGACGTGGAGCTGTCCCTGGGCGACTACATCCTGACGGGCGGGGAACTTCCCGCGATGGTCATCACGGATGCGGTGACGCGATTGCTTCCCGGCGTGCTGGGCGATGACCGCTCGGCGCAGGACGAGTCCTTCACGGCGGGACTTCTCGAGTATCCTCACTACACGCGACCAGCCGAGTACCGGGGGATGGAAGTCCCTGAGGTGCTGCGCAGCGGTGACCACGCACGGATCGAGCGGTGGCGCGCTTCGCAGGCCGCCGAACGCACCGCACGCAGGCGGCCCGATCTTCTTGCCGCGGCGTGGGACGACATGACCGATGAGATGCGCACCGCGGCCGATCTGGTGCTCAAAGCAAACACGGAGGACGAGTGACCGACACCCCGAACACGCCCACGATCACCGATGCACCGGAGGCGCCGAAGTCGAAGAAGCACTCCTTCGCGCGGCAAGCCATCGAATTCGTGCTCACTATTGCGATAGCATTCCTTGTCGCCCAGTCTGTTCGCACGTGGGTCATACAGCCCTATGTCGTCCCGACGGGATCGATGCTTCCCACCATCCAGCTTGGCGACCAGGTACTGGCGAACAAGTTCGTCTACCGTTTCCGGTCCCCGCAGGCTGGCGACATCGTGGTGTTCGACAACCCGATCCCCTCGCGAGGCGAGGACACGCTGATCAAGCGCGTCATCGCGGTGGGTGGCCAGCAGGTCGACCTCAAGGACGGCAAGGTCCTCGTCAACGGAGTGGCGCTTGTTGAGCCCTACACGTACGGCCAGCCGAGCGACAAGCTTGAGATGAGCAGGATCGTCTTTCCGGTGGACATCCCCGTCGGCAGCATCTGGCTCATGGGTGACAACCGCACCTCCAGCCAGGACAGCCGATGGTTCGGGCCGGTGTCGATCTCGGCGGTGCACGGACAGGCGTTCTTCACGTATTGGCCTATCGGCCGCTTCGGGGTACTCAAGTAGTACGGACCGGCCGGCGCCTCGAACCGGCGAAACTGAGGCGTTGCCCCGCCCCGAGGCCGCCGCTATACTATCCACTCGTGTCGCAACCGCCGGTGCCGCAGGTGCACCGTTGAAGATGAGCAGACAGGACCAAGAACACATGGACCCGATCAAGGCACTTGAAGCGCAGCAGCTGCGCGAGGACATGGACGCATTCCAGGTCGGTGACACCGTCAAGGTGCACTACCGCATCATCGAGGGTACCCGCGAGCGCATCCAGGTGTTCCAGGGCGTCGTGATCCGCCGCCACGGCGCCGGTGCCCGCGAGACTTTCACCGTTCGCAAGATCTCGTTCGCGGTTGGCGTCGAGCGCATGTTCCCGGTGCACTCGCCCAAGATCGACAAGGTCGAGATCGTGAGCCGCGGCAAGGTCCGTCGCTCCAAGCTGTACTTCCTCCGCGACAAGATCGGCAAGCAGGCCCGTCTCAAGGAGAAGCGCTTCTAGGAGCCGCTCCATGCCTCGCTCGCTCGTGTCGCCTTCGACCGAAGCGCTTCCGCCCCACACGGGCCGGGGGCGTTTCGTCGTTTCCGAGCGCGCGCGAACCTCGCGGGCGTAGGCGATCGCCATGCCGAGTCCTCCTGCAACGGTCACCGATGCGCGCGCGATGCTCGCCTCGTGCCCACCGGAGCGCCTGCAGGGGCTGATCCGTCGTCTGTCCAAGGATCCGCGCAGCGGCGTGCGTGCGCTGGCCGCCGCGGCGCAGGCCCGGCTGGAGCGCCTGGATGCCGAGTACGCGCGTCTCGACGCGCTTGCCGCGCGCCAGCGGGCGCTGCATGAGCTTGGGATCTCCGTCGTGGCGGGGATCGATGAAGTGGGCAGGGGGGCGCTCGCGGGACCCGTGACCGCCTGTGCGGTGATCCTGGAGTCCACGGCGCGGATCGAGGGGCTGAACGACTCCAAGAAGATCCTGCGAGAATCACGACCCCGCATCGCCGACCTTGTGCGGACTCGGTCGGTCGCGTGCTGCGTCGCCCACGCGAGCCCGGAGGAGATCGACCGCTTCGGGATCGGACACGCGACGCGTCTGGCATGGTCGCGCGCGCTCAACGGGCTCGGCCTTGTGATCGATCACGTGCTTGTCGACGGCAACGACACCGGGGCACTCGGCGTTCCGACCACCGCTGTCGTCAAGGGCGACGCAGCACGCGACCGACCGAGTCCGCACAAGGTCGGCGATGCGGGGTCGTGATTCTCGCAG
>JANYLP010000035.1 GCA_025361445.1 Coriobacteriia bacterium | reverse complement strand
TCGAGAGGCGCTGTAGCATGCCGCGGGAGAACGTCCGCACCAGGTCGAAGCGTCGGTGCGCCAACTCTACCGAGTCGAGCAGCTCGGCCACGCGCGCCTTCGGGTCCTCGACGCCGTACATGTCCGCGAAGAACATCAGGTTCTCTTCCGCGGACAGATCCGGGTACAGCAGCGGGTTGTGCGAGATGAACCCGATGCGGCTGCGAAGCTCGACGGCGTCCTTGACCACGTCGAGCCCCAGCACCTTCGCGGTACCGGACGACGGATTCTGCAGGGTCGTCAGCGTGCGGAGCAGCGTCGTCTTGCCGGCGCCGTTGGGACCGAAGATCGACAGGAACGCGCCGACCGGCAGCGAGAACTGCACGCCGTCGAGGGCCTTGCGCGCTCCGAACACGCGCGTCAGGCCCTCGACTTCCAATGCTGCTGTCATATCGGGCGTCACGTGGGTCGCCTTCGCCTCTACTTCTTCTTCTTGGGTGCAGGCATCGGCACCGCGGCGAGCGCGCGCTGCTTCTTCGGCCACATCGCGATACCCGTGCCGAGGATCATTATCGCGAAGCCGACCCAGGCCCACGAGATCATCGGGTTGATCTTGACCTCGAACTGCAGAAGGCCCGTCTTCTGGCTGGGGCCCTGGAAGGCGATGAAGATGTCGCGCAGAGGGGTGACTTCCAGTGATGCGTTGTTGCGCTGCGACGATTTCTCGCCTGAGCTGGCGTTGACGAGTACGCGACCGGGCGTCAGGGAGGCGATCTTCTGCCCGCCCTGCAGCAGGTCGATCTTGACGGTCTGGACGATGTCACCCTCGGCGCCCACGCGGTTCGGCGGGAGTGTGACCTCGTCGAAGCCCTGGTACACGAACGAGTACCCGGTGACGTCGGTGGTCGCGGCCACACCGGCGTCAGGCACCCATGTGAGCGGCGTGCCCGGGGCGTCCTTCACCGACAGGATGGCAGTCTGAACGTACATGGAGGAGCCGATGAGGCCGATGAGCACGATCCCGACGCCGAGGTGCGTGAGGTAGCCGCCCGACTGCGTGCGCGACTTGAACAGGATGTGGAAGAACGCCGCCAGCGGGTTCTCGCCGCGCGACTTGGCCCTAGCGCGGCTGCCCTCGACGAACAGGTAGATCGGCAGCGCGATGGCCCATGCGGCCACCAGCAGCCCGATGATCGATTCCGCGTGGTCGATGCCCGCCTGCGCCGCAGCGATCCCGGGCAGGCCCTTCGCGACGACCGAGCCGTCCGCGTTGTGCAGCGTCTGGTAGAACGGAAGCATCGCCGTGTACCAGATGCCGAGCAACCCCGCGCCGAGCACTCCAGTGCCGACGAGCGGCCACTTCGCACGCTTCCAGAATGCAGCCGCTCCGGTGGTACCCCACGACAGGATCGGGCACACCGTCATGAGCAGCACGTAGATGATGCCGACCGGGCGCGCGAGCAGGTCGAACGCGGGGCCGCTGAACGTCGGCCCTTGCAGCACGATGGTCGTGAACGGGATCGATATCTTGGCGGGCGACAGCGTGAGTGCCGCGACAAGCAGCGCCGAGAAGAGCATGAACAGGTTGCTGAAGTAGTACGAGCCCTCCTTGGAGACGACCGACTCGAACTCGTTGTCGCTCTTGAACTCCTTGGAGCGCTTCCAGAGCATCAGCGCCGGGACGATCAGGCTGAGCGCCATCATCCCGAGGAACCACCATAGGGACAGCGGATCCTCACCGAATCCGTGGACCGACGAGATGACGCCGCTGCGGGTGATGAACGTGCCTAGGAGTACGAGCACGAACGACACCGCCGACATCATCACCGCCCAGCTCTTGAAGGTCCCACGGCGGCGGTAGACGGTGAAGCTGTGCAGCAGACCGACGCCCGTGAGCCACGGCAGCAGCGAAGCGTTCTCCACCGGGTCCCAGGCCCAGTAGCCGCCCCACCCGAGTACAACGTAGGCCCAGACGGCGCCAAGCCCGATGCCGATGCCGAGCATGAGCCACGAGAAGACGGTCACACGGTCGACCATCTCGACCCACTTCTTCGAACCGTCACCGGCGAACAGCGCGCCGAGCGCGAACGCGAACGGCACCGTGAGTCCTGCGTAGCCGAGGAAGAGCGTCGGGGGGTGCAGGATCATCGCCCAGTGCTGGAGCAGGGGGTTCATCCCGGAGAGTGCGAACTTGCCGACCAGCTCACCGGCGGCGTTAACGGCGTTGGCCGGAGCCGCGACGAAAGCGTTGTTGGTGTCGAAGAACAGTGCGACCAGGAAGAAGATCTGGACGAAGTTCAGGACTGCGATCCCGAGGTTGCTGACCGGGTCGTTATCCGACATGCGGCGCCACGCCATGAATGCGGTGAAGCATGACAGCAGCCACGCCCAGAACAGCAGCGAACCTTCGCGACCGGCCCACAGCGCCGAGATGCTGTAGAGCCAGGACAGGCTCGACACGTCGCGCGAGTGGTTCTCTATGACGTAGAGGAACGAGAAGTCCTTCGTCATCAGCGCAACGAGAAGGAGCAACGTGGCGAAGGTGGTGGTCAGGAATACCGCCAGAGTGCCGAAATAGCCGATCTTGGTTACGGTCGAGCCCTCTTTCGGTCCCATCGAGTGTCCGAACACGAGGGCGCCCAATGAGACGACGGCGCTCAGGAGCGACAGACCGAGCAGGAACGTTCCGAGTTGGACCATGGGTTCTCCGGTGACCTTTCCTATCGGCGGCGAGCGCGTCGCGCCCGTTGCGGTCGGTGCAGGGCGGTGCGGGCTAGTTGGTCGAGACCGCCACGTCTGTCGCGACGAAGATGCTGTTCTCCAGCTTCCCGAAGACGATGACCTTCACGCCGTCGTTGGCGCCCGACGGCATCGCGCCCGTGAATGCCACAGGGAAGGAATCGCCCGTGCCGTCGGCCTTGGATGCGAGGACGAAGCGTTCCGAGGCATTGGCGGCACCCTGAGAGCCGGGCTTGATGAAGCCCTGCACGCGGATCGGCGAACCGGGCGGGGCCGCGAGAGCCTCGGCGATGGTGTCGGATGCCGACGACGTCTCATATTTCGACGGACACTTGGTGATCATCTCACTGGCTTTGAGAGACCCAAGCTCCGACAGCGTGCCCGTGAGGATCGCGATGGTATCGCTGCCGAAGGTGTTCGGCGCACTGCCGTCGTACGTGACGAGGACCTCGGGGCCGGACGTCGCACCCTCGGCGCGGATCTTGAAGACCATCGGGTTGGTGTTCTTGTCCCACGATCCGGCGACGACGGCTCCGGTCACCTTCACGCGAGCGCCGACGAGTGTGGCGTTGCCTCCGGCGGCGAGGTCTTTGACCGGCGTCTCTTTCGCACCACCGGTCATCATGAGCGGGACGAACGCGAATGCGACGATGAGGATGATCGCGGTGACGCCGATGAGGCGGTTGCGAGCACGTTTGTTCATGAAGATGCGGTCCTTTCGAGCCTGAAGTGGGCGCGAGCGCTTCGAGGGACCCCGGCCCGTGCCCGCCCCTCGCCTACCGCAAGGGGCCGCACCGGAGAACCGGACGGTCACACGCCCCGCGCACCTGCCTGCCTGAACGGGGTTGAGTGTAGCATCAGGCGTGCCTGACGTGCCATCCGGGCGCATGTTCGTGCGGTTAGCGGGGATGAGCGGTCGAGTCGTCGAACGGGGTATCGTGGTGAGGGGGACGACGCGATCCGAGGGGTGGCTCGTGGGACACACATCTCAGGGTAACGAGAATGCCGGGCGGACCGCTCGGATGCTCGCGGGGGTTGCCGCGGTCATAGACCCCGTCTATCTCGTCGGCGGATCCGTGCGCGACCTGCTCATGGGACGCGCGAGCGCCGACTACGACTTCGCGACGCCGCTGCATCCCGACGAGGTGGAAGAGCGCGTCCGGGCAGCGGGCCGACGTCCCTACCTCGTGGGCAAGAAGTTCGGCACCGTCGCCTTCAAACTGGACGGGCATCTGGTCGAAGTGACCACCTTCCGCGCCGAGTCGTACGACGCCGGTTCGAGGCGTCCCAACGTCTCCTATCTGGCGGACCTCGGCGACGACCTGGCGAGGCGCGACTTCACGATCAACGCGATCGCCATGCACGCCGAGTCGATCGTCGACCCGTTCGAGGGGCGGCGCGACATCGAGGCACGCATCGTCCGGGCGGTCGGCGAGGCGAAGGAGCGTTTCCGCGAGGACCCGCTGCGGATGCTGCGCGCGGCCCGGTTCGCCGCGCAACTGGACTTCACGGTCGAACCCGCGACCGCTGCCGCCATCGGGCACGGCGCGCCCCGGATCCTCACGGTGGCGCGGGAGCGCTGGATGGCTGAACTCGACCGGTTGCTGGTGGGACCGGGCGCCGTGCGTGCCCTCCGCCTGCTTGCGGACAGCGGGATGCTGCGCTACCTGCTCCCCGAGTTGCAGCTGCAGATCGGCTACGACCAGGACACGCGCTGGCACGACCGGACGCTGTGGGAGCACACGCTCGGTGTGGTGGAGGGCGTGCCGCAGGATGTGACGCTGCGGTGGGCGGCGCTTCTGCACGACGTCGGCAAGCCGTACGCGCGAGTGGAGAAGCCCGGGCGGGCCGTGTACGTCGAGCACGAGCGGATCGGCACCGAGATCGTGGAACGCACCGCGCTGTATCTGCGCTGGCCCGTCGCCCGCCGCGACGCGGTGCGCGACCTCGTGCTGCATCACCTCGAAAGCGACAGTCCGCTCAAAGCGGCGGATGACGCAGCGAAAGCTCCGAAGCAAGCGCCGCAACCCGGCGCCTGAAGCGCCGCGCCCCTAGCGGTTGTGCTTGTAGACGAGCAGCAACCCCTTGAGTGTAAGGTCGGCGTCCACGTCGGTGATCGTCTCGCACAGCGCGGACATGCGCTCGGCCAGCCCGCCGGTCGCCACCACTCGCGTCTCGAAACCCAGCTCGGCCCACGTGCGGCGCACGAGCCCGTCCACCATCGCCGCCTGTCCGAGCACGAGACCCGCCTGGACGCTCGACCGCGTGTTGTGGCCGATGACCGCACCCGGGTCGATCAGGTCCACCGTGGAGAGGCGCGCGGCCTTTCGGAACAGCGCCTCGGCGCTCGTCTCGAGGCCCGGTGCGATCGTCCCGCCGAGGTAGCCGCCCTCGGCGTCGATGACGTCGATCGTCGTGGCAGTGCCGAAATCGACC
>JANYLP010000031.1 GCA_025361445.1 Coriobacteriia bacterium | reverse complement strand
CGCCTCGTCCTGCCGGTGCGCGACCGCGTAACTGCGGCGTGACGATGGCGAGCGACTGGCAGGTCTTCCGACTCGCGCTGGCCGCCAGGCCCTTCGGCGTGGTGGATCCGCAGTTCGGGCTCGACACCGGCTTCTTCGTATTCACGCTCCCGGCACTGCGCCTCGTCTCCGACTGGTTGTTCGGCGTTCTTGTGCTGACGCTCCTGCTTACCGTCATCGTGCACCTGTATGAGGGCGGGATCCGCCCCGTCGAGCGCCTCCAGGGCTTCGATCCCCACGTGAAAGCCCACATCTCGGTGCTTCTCGGGATCATCGTGGCGTCGAAGGCCTTTGACTACTGGTTGTCGATCTACGAGCTGAACTTCTCTCCGCGGGGACAGGTTCTCGGTGCCTCCTACACCGACGTGACCGCGCAGATCCCGGCCTACTGGATCCTGATAGTGATCGCGATCGTCGTCGGCGTCCTTCTGCTCCTCAACATCCGCTACAAGGGATGGAAGCTGCCGCTGATCGGCCTCGGTGTCTGGATCGGCGCGAGCGTGCTCGTGGGCGCCGTGTATCCGATCGTGATCCAGCAGCTCGTGGTCGCACCGAACGAGCTCGCCTTCGAGAAGCCCTACATCCAGCGCAACATCACGGGAACGCGGGCCGGCTTCGATCTCGAGTCGATCGTCGCAACCAACTTCCCCGCGGCAGCCGACCTCACCGCCGCGAACATGGCGGAAGCGACCTCTACGGTCAAGAACATCCGCCTGTTCGATCCCAACGTGGTCGTGAACTCCTACAAGCAGCTGCAGGAGATCCGCTTCTACTACGACTTCCAGGACGTCGACATCGATCGCTACGTGATCGACGGCGTCCGGCGCCAGGCGCTCATCTCGGCCCGTGAGATGAACGTCGCGCAGCTCGATGCGACGGCCAAGACGTGGATCAACCGGCATCTCGTGTACACGCACGGCTACGGTGTCGTGCTCAGTCCGGTGAACGAGGTCAGCAACGAAGGCCTTCCCCTGTTCTTCATCAAGGATCTGCCCCCGAAGTCATCCACCGACATCACGGTGACCGTCCCCGGCATCTATTTCGGCGAGGAGACGAGCGACTACGCGATCGTCGATACCACGCAGAAGGAGTTCGACTACCCGGTGGGAGGGGAGAACGCGACGACCGCCTACGAGGGGGGCAACGGCGTCCCGATCGGTTCCTTCGGCGACCGCCTTGCGTTCGCCATCGTCAACGGAGACGTGGAGATCCTGTTCTCCAGCGCCATCACGCCCAGCAGCAGGATGCTGTATCGCCGGACCATCACCGATCGCGTGGCCGAACTCGCACCGTGGCTGACGCTCGACAAGGACCCGTACCCCGTGATCGCCAATGGGCGCATCGTCTGGGTCCTCGATGGCTTCACCACGTCGAGTAACTACCCGTACTCGCAGCGCGAAGGCGCCACGGGCATCAACTACATCCGCAACTCCGTGAAGGTGACTGTCGACGCATACAGCGGGAAGACGACTTTCTACGCGTTCGATGAGAAGGACCCGATACTCGCCGCATATCGAGAGCTGTTCCCGACCCTGTTCGTGGACGCCTCGGAGATGCCGGCAGAGATCCGCGCCCACCTGCGCTATCCGGAGGACCTCTTCCGTCTGCAGGCCGAGGTCTACAAGACCTACCACATGCTCGATCCGCAGGTCTTCTACAACAAAGAGGACCAGTGGGCGATCCCGGGCGAGGGCACCGACAACCCGATGGAGCCCTACTACGTGCTGATGCAGCTCCCCGGCGACGCGGCCGAGGACTTCCTGCTCATGCAGCCGTTCACTCCGCGCAGCAAGGACAACATGATCGGCTGGATGGCGGCGAAGTCAGATCCGGGCACCTACGGTCAGCACGTCGTCTACAACTTCCCGAAGCAGCGGCTCGTCATGGGGCCGCAGCAGATCCGCGCGCGCCTGAACCAGGAACCGGACATCAGCAAGGAGCTCACGCTGCTGAACCAGCAGGGGAGCAACGTCATCTTCGGCAACCTGCTCGTGATTCCGATCCGTGACTCGATCGTCTACGTCGAGCCACTCTACATCCAGGCCTCGCAGTCTCCGATGCCCGAGCTCAAGCGCGTCATCGTCGCGTACTCGGACCGGATCGCGATGGACACGAACCTCGCCGGCGCGCTCGCGAAGGTATTCGGCCAGGGTGCGGGGGCCGGGGCCTCGACGGGCACGACGGGATCCGTCCCGCCGACAGGAACGGTGCCTCCCATCGCATCCGGCGATGTCGCTGCCGCGCAGGACCTGTTCGCGAAGGCGCTGGCTGCACAGAAGGCGGGCGACTGGGCGGCCTACGGCACGTACCAGAAGCAACTCGGTGTGCTGCTCGACCGCATGGCAGCGGCGTCGCAGGTGACGACTCCAACGAAATAGGACCTCTGCCGCCTGCCGTCTACAGCCCCGAAGAATCCGACCATCGCCAGAAGTGCACCGATGGGGTGTTGCGGTCTCCGCTCGTACATCATTGCCGACCGTTCAGGGTGGCGTGATCAGGTCGTCTGTGATAGGGTACGACCTCGTGCGGTCCACATCGGCCCGCCGGAAGGTGCTCCGTTGGCGTGCTGCCGCCTCAAGAAGAGGCAGGCCGCAGGGATCGGCGCCGGAGCGCGAAATCGGACTAGGTATGCCGCTCGATGGGTTTCACACGGCACGATCGAGCAGAGCGGCGTTCCAGGAGACGAGAGCATCGGTCCCAGCTTCGGAAAAACGCATACTCGTGCTCATTTCTGGCACACGGCGGCGGCCCGATGACGGCCCGCACGTGAGCCGAAGGTGCGAGGCAGCCGATCTTCCTGGCTTCCATTCCGCGTCGCTTTCCGGACGCACTCTCCACCCCTCAGCTGTCTTGACGCATGCCCAGTGCGTGCCTCACTTGCGCCCCTTCGCGCCCGCCGCCAGTCCTGTATCCGGCTCGGGAGGTCCCTTTGAAGGTTCGCAATCCGCTCGATTCACGTGCGATCACGCGCGGCATAGCAGCCGCTTCCCTGGTCGCAGCCATGGTGATAGGTATCGGTTCGGCGTCGAGCGCGTCGGCGGAGACTCCGCTTCCTTCCACGGACGCAGCGGCTCCGGTCGTTTCGTCGCCTCCCGCCACGACTGACACCGCCGGTGTCGCCCCCGATGCGTTGTCCTCGAGCGCCACTGCTCCGGCCGCTCCGGCGGCTCCCGCGAAGAAGCCGACGGTGCGCCAGACCATCGCCAAGGTGGGCCGCGAGCGCGGACTGTCACAGTCCGAGATCGATGCGCTCCTGTGGATCGCCAAGCGGGAGTCGAACTACCATCCCACGAGCGTCTCCAGTGGCGGCTGCTACGGACTGTTCCAGTTGTCCCGGGGCATGGCCGGCGGGCACCCGTGGAAGGACGCGGCGTGGAATACCAAGCGCGCCATCCGGTACATGAAGGGTCGCTACGGCGGGGTCATGAAGGCCAAGGCGTTTTGGATGTCGCACCACTGGTACTGAGTTCTCGGATCCTTTCCACCGCTGCAAACGGCCGCCTTCCCGCTCACCTCGGGAGGCGGCCGGCTCGCGTTTCGGGTATGTTCATGCGGGCAAGCGAAAGTGGCCGCCAGCGCCCCGAAGGAGCATCGATGAGCGACGAGACATTTGCGCCTGACGAGAGCGCGACAAGCGTACCCGGGCAGGGCGCGAGCGGCGACGATTTCCTGAAGCGCATCCTCGACCAGTTGGTCGATCTGGCGCAGACGGCGCGCGACTGGGTGCGTCAGGAAGCCGAGAGTGTCGTCAAGGACAAGATCGTCCCGCCACTCCAGAAGATGGGGATCACGGTCGCCTCCGCCTTTGCCGCCGCGACACTGCTGGTCATCGGGCTGATCTTCCTGGCGGTGGCCGCGATCGTGGCCCTGTCGCAGTGGCTCGGCGTGCCGTGGGCGTTCTTCAGCATCGGGGCGACCTTCATTCTGGGCGCCGCGATCTTCACCATGCGGAAGGTGAGGTCGATGCAGGGATGAGCGAGATCAGCGTGTCGGCTCAGGAGGCCTCCGGTTCCCCCATCACACTGGACGAGATCCGCAACAAGGCGCTGAGGATCCGCGATGAGGTCAAGGTCAAGGTGACCGGACGCGTCGAGGAGAAGCGCAACCAGCTCATCGCCGTCGGCGTGATCACGCTCGTCGCTGTCGTCGGCATCGCGTATCTCGTCGGTTCGCGCGCCGGACGTCGCGCGGCCGAGCCGCCGGTTCGCTGACGCGCAGCATGGAGCTGGCGAGCGTCGTCGTCGATGAGTGCGTCCTGACGGCGCGCGTCGTCTTCGTGACCGGCGAGCCACTTCGTACATCCGAGGTACCCGGTCTGGCCGTCGCGGCCGTCGCTGCCCTACCCGGCCTTCGCGGCCACCGGTGTGACAACGACGCCGGCCTGACCTTCGCGGACGAGATGGCGGATACGGAACTCGCGCATCTCGTCGAACACGCAACGCTCGAGCTGATGGCGATGTCGGGCGCGCCGACTTCTCTGCGCGGCCGGACCAGCTGGGACTTCGCATCAGACGGTCGCGGCGTGTTCCGGCTCCGGATCGAGTTCGAGCACGAGGCACTCGTGCGCGACGCGCTGGCGACCGCGTGCGAGCTCGTGCGCGCGCTCGCACACGGGGACGCGGCACCCGATACGGAGGCGTGGGCGCGGAGGCAGCGGGGCTGGTAACACCGCGGCGGGCGCAGGTGATTTCCCGCGGGTTATGGCGCATTGTGGGGTTGTGGGGGACATGGGGAGGTCCGCTGAGGGTCATGGAGGGGGGAGAACGTGTCACACCCTGAGCGTGTGAGCCTCGCGCCGATCGGCGCGTACTGTGCCGCCCACGCCTTGGTGGACGCGTCGTGTGCAGCACTCGTGTTCTCCGCGAGCGCCGCCGGGCGGATCCCTGCCGCTGTCGCGCTCGTGGCAGTCGTCCTGTACAACCTGCTCGCGTTCGCTTCCCAGCCGGTCCTCGGCTGGTTCGTCAACGATGCATCTACCGCGCGGAAGTGGGCGCGGGTCGGCGCGCTCGCGACAGTCGCCGCGTTCTTCGGCGGCATGACCGAGATGGGCATATGGCCCGCCATCGTCCTTGCGGGTCTGGGGAACGCCGTGTTCCACCTCGGCGGCGGGGTACTGGCCCTTCAGGCCCAGCCGGGAAGGGCCACGATCCCCGGGCTCTACGTGGCCCCCGGCGCGGCGGGACTGGCAGCGGGTGTCTGGATGGGGTCCAACCAATGGTTCGCATGGTTGCCGGGACTCGTACTGCTGATCATCGTCCCGCTTCTGCGGGGAGTGCCGTCGTCAGCGGGGCGGTTGCCCCAGCAGTCACACGCCGGGATCCCTGTGTTCATGGCTGTGACAGGGCTCCTGTTCGCCGTCGTCGCAATGCGCGCCTTCGTGAGCTCAGGAATCGCGCTGCCGTGGCGGATCGAGCCCTGGCTTCTCGCCGGTCTTACCGCGGCGATCGTGGGTGGGAAGGCGGCGGGAGGCGTACTCGCCGACCGCTACGGGCGCGTGCCGGTCGGAGTCGGCGCGCTGGTCCTGTCGGCGCCCCTTCTCGCTCTCGCACCGGGTTCCGCCTCCGCGGGCATCGCGGGGATGTTCCTGTTCAACATGACGATGCCGGTCACGCTCGTGGCGATCGCCGACCTGATGCCGGAAAAGCCCGGCTTCGCGTTCGGTCTCACGTGTCTGGCTCTGATCATGGGCGGCCTGCCCGTGATGCTGCACCTCACGGGAACCATCACGCCGGTTCTCGCCGTCCTGTGGGTGCTGGGATCGGCCGCGCTGTTGTGGCGAGGGCTGACCTGGCGACCGTCCGGACACTCCGCTCCCGCCGTAATGCGTTCCCATACCGAGGAGGTCTGAATGAAGCACAGCAACAGGATCGTGGCTCTCGCAGGTCTGACGATGCTCGGTGCGTTCGTGCAGGCGACGCCTTGTTATGCGGACGCCGTGTCGTTCCCCGGCACGTCCGCTCAGGGCCCGATGCTGTGGATCGCCGGCCTGTTCGTCGTTCTTGTGTCCGGGGTGTCGTTCTTCCTGCTTGGGCGTATGGCGCGCCGTCGTCAGGCGGCGACCGGTGTCGTCCCGGGAACGGAGAGCCACGATGAAAACTAGTTCGCGGCTGCTCGGTCTCATGCTCGTCACATGGCTGTTCGTCGGGGCGCTCGCGCCGTGCGTCGCGCTCGCAGACCTCATTCCGACACCGAATCAGGGGCAGCCGTTTCAGACGGCCACCGCGACGGTCGCCACGACCCAGGGACCCGGCGCAGCGTACTGGGCGGGACGGGCGTCCCGCAATAACTCACCGGAGCAGAACCTCGGTTGGTACCTGCTCGAGAGCATGGTGTTCATCGGTCCGCTGCTTCTGACGCTTCTGATCGAAGTGCCCGTCATCCTGATCGCCGGCAGGGGCGCGAAGGGGACCTTCAAGGCCGCGGTCTTGGTCAACACCCTGACCAATCCCGTCGCCGTCGGGACGGTGTTGCTCCTGGCGGTCCCCGCGCTCACGTCGGGAGTAAGCGTCATGCCGTTCGTGCTGGTGGGCGTCGTCGAGCTCGCCGTGGCGGCCGTCGAGTGGCGGGTCTTGCGCTGGGTGCTGGGCTGGTCGAACCGCCGGGCGCTGGTCACCTCACTCATCGCCAACGCGCTGTCGTTCGGAACGGGGCTGGTGATAATGACCGGGGGGATCCGCTTCTGAGGCTTGATCGCAGGGCCGTTGCGAATGACTTCGCGCCGCTGTTGATGCATTCTGGCATCGGGGGTTCGTAGAAGTCTGCCCGGATCTCCGGCGCGTCGGCCGGCAGATCCACGGGGGACTGCACACTTCCTGGACAGGGCGCCGTAACGTCCCGGTGTGCAAGGTCACGAATACCCAAGAGACGGGGATTCGAATGGCTGACTTGGCGCTGCCAGCTGCACGGGAGAAACACGAGATCAAACTGCTCGACAACGTGATCAAGGGGCGGCGCGAGAGGGGGCATGATGGGATTCTGTGGGAACTGCGGGGCGACGACTGAGGGCGATCAGCACCTCTGCCTAGATTGCGGACAGCCGATCGAGGTCCCGGCCCTCGTCCCGGCCGAGGCGCTCACGGCCCGGAACGCGACCACACCGGGCGTTACGGAATCCGCGCCCGGCGCTCCGTCGCCTTCCGGACGCGGCATCCGCATGTACGTGTTGGCGCTCGGGCTCGTCCTGGTCGCTCTCTTGGGAGTGGGCGGATACCTTTGGCTCGCCGCTGGCCAGAACGTAGCGCAGGTCGACCCTCTGCCGAAGTTCCGTGCGGTTATGGACAACAAGGGCTGGGTGTCGGCGGAGTCCGAGCCGTCCTTCTGGGTCGCCCACTCCGAGTACAAGCTCGATAGTGGGGGATTCGTCCAGCTGATCAAGTACTCGGGGGAAGGCGTGGCGAGATCGGCTCAAGACGTTCGCGCACAGCAGGTGGCGGGCTACCCGGGCTACAGTGACGTCACCAGCGGGACCACGCGGGTCACGACCACGCTCATGGACGCATCGCAGGCGAACGCAGGCGTGGGCTCGATCGACGTACAGTTCGGCGCGTATCGTTTCGAGGCCTGGGGGCGGCGCGCCATCCTCGACCCTCTACTTGTCGATCTCGGGTACTTGGACCCGGACCGCGCGCGTGACGCATCCATGACCAAGTTTCGGGCAGTTATAGAGGCATCCGGTATCACGACGGCGACTGACACGGGACACGCGGCGAGGTCCGCGTTCACCTCCGGTGACTTCACGGCCGACTGCACCGTCTTCCAAAGTGCCGAGGACGCTCTCGCCGACTTCGAGGCCACAGTCAAGCGAGCCGAAGCGGCCAAGGATGAGTTCAAGACCTCGGGAGTCGGCACGGTGCGGACCCTGTGGTTGGTCAAGAAGTATCCCGACTACAGGGGCAAGCCGCTCACGGTCTACTACACGCTTGCATATAACGGCGCGGTGATGACCGCGGTCTCGGGGCCGGTCGACAGCAGAGCCACGATCGACGCGCTCATGAAGGAACTCGGGTACTAGGGAGCGCACCGCATTTGACCTGCGCCCCATCGGCGGTGTAGCCTACGCGCCTACCCGCGGGGCGACCCGCCGGGCTTCACATACGCCATCACGGACGTGAGGGAAGAGGACGCAACAAGCGCCCAGCCACCCCTCCGATGTCCCCGGCCAGCCCGCCGCACGAAGCGGCGGAGGAAGCCGGTCGGTCTCCCGGACCGTTATCGCACCGGGGTCATGAGGTCACCCACGCCGCGTGCGCGGGGGCGAAGACAGGTGGTACCGCGAGAGACGACCCTCGCCCTGTTGATATGGGGGGTCGTCTTTGTGTTTCCGGGGAACGCTTACCGGAGACGGCGCGGAAGATGGGTGAGCGTCATGGGCACTGCGCGAGTGATCTTCGACAAGTGGGACGGCCGGTACTCGACCGCCATGTCCGAGGTCCGCTCCTCGGCAGTCCGCGACCTGTTCGCCGCCGCCTCGCGTCCCGACGTGATCTCGCTCTCCGGCGGCATGCCGGACGTGCGGCGCGTCCCCCACGACGCCGTGCAGCGCGCGGTCCGCGAGGCGATGCAGCATGACGGCGCCTCCGCGCTCCAGTACGGTTCCAGCACCGGCCGCGTGCAGCTCAGGTCCACGATCGTGGGCCTCATGGCCGAGACGGGCGTGCGTCTCTCCGAGGACGACATCATCGTGACCGCCGGCGCGCAGCAGGGGCTCGACCTACTGGCGAAGGTGTTCCTCGACCCCGGCGACGTCGTCATCTGCGAAGGCCCCACCTACGTCGGCGCGCTGCAGGCGTTCTCAGCGTATCGGCCGCGCATCGAGTGCATCGAGATGGACGAGCACGGTATGCGAATGGATCTGATGGAGGAGACGCTTCGGAGAGTCGGGCCACGCGGCGCCAAGTTCATCTACACGATCCCGAACTTCCAGAACCCGGCGGGCGTGACGCTTACGGGCGAACGCCGTCGCCGTCTGCTGGAACTCGCACACGAGTACGACATCCCCGTGGTGGAGGACGACCCGTATGGCCGGCTGCGCTACGAGGGCGGCCACATCCTGCCGCTCAAGGCGCTCGACGCCGACGTCATCTACCTTGGGACCTTCTCGAAGATCTTCGCGCCGGGGTTGCGCCTTGGGTGGATGGCCGCTCCGCGCCCGATACTGGCCAAGACCCTGCTCGCGAAGCAGGCGGCCGACCTGTGCGGCTCGTCGTTCGCCCAGTCGGTGGCGGAGCACTACATGACCGGTACCACATGGCGGCGCGTGCTAGCCGACCTTACCCGCACCTACCACGAGCGTCGAGACGCGATGCTCGACGCTCTCACCGAATACTTCCCGGCCGACGTCACGTGGACGCACCCCGAGGGCGGCTTCTTCGTGTGGGTCACGCTTCCCGGGTACGTCGATACGCGGCCGCTGCTCGCAGAGGCGGTCGAGCGCGGCGTGACCTTCGTGCCCGGGAGCGACTTCTTCCCGGCGGGTCGCGGCGCGAACAGTTTGCGCCTCGCCTTCTGCTACGAGGAACCGGCCAAGATCGCCGAAGGTGTGCGCAGGATCGCAGAAGTGTTGGACGACACGCTCGGGCTCTACCGTGCGTTCGCGGCGGCCGGTGCGTTTCCGCAATCGGCCTGTGTCGGGAGAGGGGTGGACCGATGAACGAAAAGATCGCGGTGCTCATGGGCGGACGCTCGCTCGAGCGTGAAGTCTCCCTGCGCAGCGGCGAGCGCGTCTTCGCGGCGTTGCAGGAGCTCGGCTACCGGGCGCTGGCGCTCGACGTCACGCCGGATCTCGTGGAGACGCTACGCCGCGAGAAGCCCGATGCCGTCTACATCGCGCTGCACGGCAAATTCGGCGAGGACGGCACGGTGCAGGAGTCGCTCGAGTTCCTCGGGATCCCGTACACGGGTCCCGGAGTCGTCGCCAGCTCGCTCGCGTGGGACAAGAGCCTGTCGAAGCGGCTGTTCGCGGAGGCGGGCATTCCCACGCCGGGGTGGGTGACCTTCACCAAGGACGCGTTCAAGGAGATGGGCGCGGCCACCGCTCTCGACCTGGTGCCCGCCGCGGTTGGCGGTCTACCGCTGGTGGTGAAGCCGACGAAGCAGGGCTCCGCGCTCGGGCTGACCAAGGTGGATTCCGCAGCCGGGCTTGCCGATGCGCTGCTCGGGGCGCTGTCCTTCGGCGACGCCGCGATCGTCGAGAAGTGGGTCGACGGCGTGGAGATCGCCGTCTCGGTGCTGGACGGCCCCGACGGGCCCGAAGTGCTTCCGCCGGTTGAGATGGTGGCGAAATCCGGGTTGTTCGACTTCTCCGCGATGTACACGGCCGGTGAGACCGAGTACTTCTGTCCGGCGCGCTTGGAGCCGCCGGTGGAGGCGGAGGTCAGGGCGCTCGCGGCACGCTGCCACACGCTGCTCGGCTGCCGGGATGTGAGCCGGTGTGACATGGTCGTCGACGAGAAGGGGCGGCCGTTCGTGCTCGAGGTGAACACGAGCCCCGGCATGACGGAGGTCTCGCTCCTGCCGATGGCGGCGCAGGCGGCCGGGGTCACATTCCCGCAACTGGTCGACCGATTGGTGCGCGCGGCGCACGGACGTCGGCAGTAGGGGTACAGTATTCATTGCGCGCAGAACCGCTTGCGGACCGGCGCGCGACCGTGAGACGAACCTTTCGATTGGGGTGGGCATGATGTACGACTACCGACGTAGCAGCGGCTTTGGTGCGTTCGTTCTGGGCGGTCTTCTGGGCGCGCTCATCGGCATGCTGTTCGCCCCGCGCTCCGGCAAGGAGACGCGCGAGATGCTCGCCGAGCGCGGCCAGGACTACATGGATTCCGCGATGGGGGTCTACGACGAGGGCCGTGACAAGCTGATCGAGGCCTACTCGGTCGCGAAGGGGACCACCGCCGAGCGCGCGGAGGAGCTCAAGGGCAAGGTCGACTCGTTCAACGAGACGCTGAAGTCGAAGGTCGACGAGGCCTCCATCGTTGCGGGCGCCAAGGTCGAGGACCTCAGCAAGGGCGCATCCGCGGGCATCAAGACCGGTGCTGCGGCCGCCAAAACGGGCATCGACGTCGCTGCTGAGAAGACGAAGGACGCGCTCGAGTTCGTGGCTGAGAAGGCCGCGGCCGCTCCCGTCGTCGAGGCTGCTCCGGAACCGACGTCATAAGCCCCGCCGATCGCGTTTGAGAAGCTCCCGGACCGGTCGCCGCGCCTACGGTGGCCGGTCCTGTTGCACCTGACGAAGGATGACGACTGATGGTTCGAGCGAGTGAGGTCGAGGGACGCACGCTGACCGGGCCGGATGGCTCGGTCTTCGGCACCCTCGACAGACTCTTGCTGCACCCGGACGGGAGCGCCATCGTGATGGGAGCGGCGGTG
>JANYLP010000015.1 GCA_025361445.1 Coriobacteriia bacterium | reverse complement strand
GGTCGCTCGGGCCGCGGCCCGAGCGCTGCCCGTATCGCCCGGCAGACTCGATCTGCCCACATGGCTCATCGGTCGGCAGTGGTGCCATCCCGCGAGGCCGCGCTGCGGCGAGTGTCGCATCGGTTCGGTGTGTCCGCGAATGGTCACGCGCTCCGTAGAGGGTGTGGGTACTCCGCGCCGCGGCCCGAAGGCCGGGCCGGTGACGCCCGCCTAGAGGGTATCGAGCGACTTGAAGAGCAGTCCCGACGTCAACTTCGGATAGAAGTAGGTCGACTTCTGCGGCATCGTCTCGCCACGCAGAGCGACCGCGGCCACCTGCTCCATCCTCGTCGCGTTGAGCACGAACGCGACGTCGTGCTGTCCCGCGAGGGCCAGGGCGGCGTGGGCGTCCTTGACGAAGCTGACCCGCTCGAGCGTGGCGGGACGGTCCGGGTGGATGTCGAGCAGCGGCGAGAGGATGAGCTCCTGCAGCGTTGCCACGTCGAGCGTCCGCCACGCCTTCGAAGACTCGGCGGGATACGCCTCCGACAAGTCGACGTCGGAGCGCAGGCGGGCGAGTCGCGTGGTGCCGTCCTTGGTACGGATGATGTAGCTCGGACGGTCGGCCGCGGCCGCGAGAGCGGCAGTGGCGTGTTCGCCGTCGGGCAGGTCGGCGAGCTCGAAGCGTCCCGCGAGGGCGGACCAGAAGGCATCCGGATGGAATCCGCCGGGCGCATCCGCCACGCGATGGGTCGGCAGCACGACGAGGCCCGGGTCGTCCATGTTCACGAGCGCCATCATGACCGTCTCAAAGGCCGCGTCCGGCGATGCCTGCTCTCCTTCTGCCGCTCGCCGTTCGTCTCGGTAGGCGAGCGCGGTGGTGTAGCGATGGTGTCCGTCGGCGATGTAGACGGGCCGCTGGGCGAGGAACGCGGCGAGCTCCGCGTGGGCGGCGGGATCGCGAAGCGCCCAAAGTGTCGACGTGACGCCGTCCAGTTCCGCTGTCGCGAGCGGCGGCTGCTCCATCGCCGCGGAGAAGAGCGCATCGGTCTGCCGGCCCGGATCCGAGAACAACCCGAAGACCTGGCTCAGGTTGGCGGCCGTGGAACGCGTCAGCCTCAGGCGGTCGTCGAGGGCCTTGGGAAGCGTGCGCTCGTGGGGAAGGACGACCCCCGCAGAGAACGGCTCGAGTCCGACCGCTGCCACGAATCCGCGCCGCGCGACCTCCCGTCCCTCAACGATGAACCGCTGCTCGGCGACGTACACGGCCGGTGCGGCATCGAAGGCGAGAACATCACCCGCGATCCACTCGCGCCAGCGCAGGGCACCCGTCTCGTATCGATTCCCCGGCTCCGACGGATCCTTCGAACCCTCGGGCAGCTCAAGGGCGACGACGTTGTGCGCGTCCCGCGTAAGGAGCGTCTCACGCTCGTCCGGCGTGATCACGTCGTAGGGCGGAGCCACGACCGATGAGAGGTCGCTTCCGTCCGGTCGGAGGTAGCGGACGGCGCGGAACGGCAGGATTCGAGTCACGATGCCTCTTCGTCTCTTCGGTTTCCAGCGGCAGGGCGCGCGGGCGCCTCAGTGTGCCCGAATCCTACCCGAGCAGGTATCGAAACGCCAGAAACGAGGCGATGCCGGCAACGGTCGCTCCGAGGAAGCTGCGCGTGAACCGATAGACGAGCGCGGTGGGGATCGCGGCGAGCAGATAGGGGTTCGCGAGCGTGATCTGCCACCGGTCGCCCGGCTTGACCACCTCGAGCGCGACCATCGCCGCCATGACCGAAACGGGCACGTAGGAGAGCCAGCGCCTGACCGTTTCCGGCAACTCGAAGCGGGACATCACGGCGATCGGCATCGCACGAACCACGATGTTCGTGATCGCCATGCCTGCGATGAGTCCCCAGACCAGAGTGGGATCCATCACCGAACCGCCGTCAGAACGGTCGCCACGACTACCGCTGCCGCGACCAGCGCCCAGTCCCGCGGGACGACGAGCGACAAGGCCAGCGCGACGACCGCTGCAAGCCCGGCGGCGAGGATCTCGCGACGTCCGGTCAGCTGACCGATGAGAAGTGCGATGAACATGGCCGGCAGCGCGAACTCCACGCCCCACGACTTCGGGTCACCGATCGCGCTGCCCGCGAGCGAGCCGGTCAACGTGCCGAGTGTCCAGCCGAGCCATGAGATGGCTCCCACGCCGAGCATCGAGAACCGGTCGGCCCGGCCCGCTCGCGCATCGGCGGCGTTGATGGCGAAGGTTTCGTCCGTGAGGGTGAATGCGAGCAGACCCTGGTGCCAGCGCGGCACTCCTCGCAGATACGGCGCCATCGTGGCAGAGAACAACAGATAGCGCATGTTGACGACGCCCGTTGCGAGCAGAGTCGCGGCGAGGTCCCCTGCGGGGATCATGCGGATGGCGAGGTACTGGCCCGCACCGGCGATGACGAGCGCGGAGCAGGCGGTGGCCTGCAGCACCGAGAAGCCGGCCGAGACCGCCATGAGCCCGAAGGCCGCGCCGAGGGCCATGTAGCCGAGGAAGACGGGCATACCCAGCTTCACGCCGCGAGCGAAGCTCGCTGTGGGCGCGGGTACGGTCATATCCGGGTGCGTCTCAGACATGCGCGAGAAGATACCATGCCATCATCGCCACGCGATGAAGCGGCCTCGCTGTCTCGCGCTCAGCCACGCGGGGGCGATGAGCGCCATGCCCGCGAGGAACCCGCCGACATGCGCAAGGTACGCGACGCCGCCGCCCGCGCTCGCTGCGGGCCCGATCGTCGCAAGCCCGGAACCGAGCTGTATCAGGAACCACAGCCCGATCAGCATCCAGGCCGGCAGGCGGGCGAGCTCCACGAAGACGAACACCCAGATGGCTGTGAGGATACGAGCTCGAGGGAAGAGCAACAGATAGGCGCCAAGGACGCCGGCGACAGCGCCCGAAGCGCCGAGCATGGGAGTGGGCGCGAAACCCGACCCCGCTGCCTGGGCGAGTGCGGCCGCGACGCCGCACGCGAGGTAGAACGCGAGGAAGCGCAGCGGGCCGAGGCGGTCCTCGATGTTGTTCGCGAAGATGGCGAGATAGAGCATGTTCCCGCCGATGTGCACCCATCCGGAGTGCAGGAACATCGAGCTCAGGACGGTGAGCCACACGCCGGGCGACAGAGGCGATGCCGCGAGCGCCGAAGGGTCGAACGCCCACTGCCGGATGAAGGCGGCCAGTGCCGCTTCCCCTCCGTTGGCCCGGAGCCACAGCTCCCACAGGAAGGCGGCCACGTTCGCCGCGAGGATGAGCCACGTCACGAGGACGGTGCGCGAGGTCGGGTTCTCGTCTTTCAGTGGGAACACACGGGCCTCTTCTCGCCGCTGCGCGCGGCGGGCGTCTCTCAAGGTCGGGGGGAAGTGTATCCTAGTCGCGCCGAGCGCCCGAGTGGCCCGCGCTCCTCTTCGATCCCGCCAGGAAGCGACCCAGGAGGTCACGTTCTCATGGATCTGACTCTTGTAGTCGTCAGTGCGCTGATCATCGTCCTCGCGGGGACGGCGTTCCTGGCCCTGACGTACAACCGCCTCGTCACGCTGCGCAATCGGTGCGAGAACGCGTGGGCGCAGATCGACGTCCAGCTCAAGCGCCGCTACGACCTTGTCCCGAATCTCGTCGCCACGGTCAAGGGCTACGCCGCGCACGAGCGCGAGACGCTCGAGCAGGTCACCGCCGCGCGCGCGGCCGCCATGGACGCCACGGGCGTCGAGGGCAGGACGGTCGCCGAGAACCACCTGACGGCGACTCTGCGGTCCCTGTTCGCGGTGGCGGAGGCGTACCCGGACCTGAAGGCCAATGCGTCGTTCCTCGCGCTCCAGTCGCAGCTCGTCGACACCGAGGGCAAGATCGCCTACGCGCGCCAGTTCTTCAACGACGCCGTGATGACTCTCAACATGGCGGTCCAGCAGTTCCCCGCCAACCTCATCGCCGGCGCCTTCGGCTTCGAGGAGCGCACGTACTTCGAGATCGAGGCCAGCGCCTCCGAACCGGTCACCGTCACTCTCTAGCCGCGTCGGACCGAAGGGTCATCTGCGATGGCGTCGTTCGCCTACCCGAACATCGACCCGATCGCCTTCACGCTGGGGCCGCTCGCGGTGCGCTGGTACGGCCTCGCCTACGTCGTCGCCTTCCTGGCCGCATGGTGGGTGGCCGGGATCCTCGACAAGCGCTGGAAGTTGGGGCTCGGCCCCGAGAAGCTCATGACCGCCGTACTCGTTGCGGTCGCCGGCGTGATCGTCGGCGGTCGACTCGGCTACGTGCTCGTCTACGGCGTGGGGAAGTACTTCGCCGACCCCCTGAAAGTCTTCGCGGTATGGGACGGCGGCATGTCGTTCCACGGGGGGCTTGTCGGGATACTCCTCGCGGGCGTCTGGTTCGCGCGGCGTTACAAGGTCTCGTTCCTGACGATGTGCGACCTCGGCGCGGTCGGCGCGCCCATCGGCATCTTCTTCGGTCGCCTGGCCAACTTCGTCAACGGCGAGCTGTGGGGGAGAACGACGGATGTGGCCTGGGGCGTCACCGGCTTCCCCGGAGCCGGCCCCGGCGCGCGCCATCCGTCGCAGCTGTATGAGGCAGGCCTCGAGGGGCTCGTGATCTTCCTCGTGATGCTCTACCTGGCGCGCAAGCGGCGCGTGGACGGTCTCCTCGTGGGATGGATGCTCACGCTCTACGGCATCTTCCGCATCTTCGTCGAGTTCTTCCGTGAGCCGGATCAGCAGCTCGTTGAGTTCTTCAGACCGCTGGCGAGCCAGTTCGGCATGCATTCGGGCGACGTCACCATGGGTATGGTGCTCAGCGTGCCGATGGTCGTCGTCGGCGTCTGGCTCATCGTGCGGGCGACCCGCGCGGAATCCCGCATGCGCAAGGCCGCCGTACGAGCGTAGGCGTGCGTGCTATCCTGCGGAAAACCCCGACTCTTCCGGAGGCGACCAAGCCATCATGAGCCGCCGCGTCATCGCGACCACACTCTCAGCCCTTCTCGCACTCGTGCTTCTCGCCGGGTGCGAGGCGCCGAAGACCGTTGAGGCCGTCTGGCCGACCGCCACAGCGGAACGCACGGTCCCGCAGCCCGCCGGCACGCTCAAGTGGCCGTTGACCGGTCTTCCCGCGCCGTCCGCTGAGGCAGTGTCGATCCGAGTGGCTTCGGTCAAGATCGAGAACTCGCCTGCGGCGCGTCCCCAGACCGGGCTCGACAAGGCCGACGTCGTCTACGAGGTGATCGCCGAGGGCGGCATCACCCGGTTCCATGCGCTGTTCCAGTCGCAGGTCCCGCCGGTCGTCGGTCCCGTCCGTTCCTGCCGCCCGCCGGACCTGTTCCTGATCCAGCAGTACCACTCGATCCTGGCCCACGTTGGCGGTCCGCAGTCGGTGCGCACGATCCTCGCGTCGGACAAGACGAAGTACAACGACATGGACCAGTTCTTCAATCCTGCGTCGTACTCGCGATCGAAGGACCGCGCCGCACCGCACAACATGTATCTGGACATCACCAAGCTCCGCGGGTTCGCCGTGAGCAAGCGCGGATATGCGGCGACCGAGACCGTGATGGGTTTCGACTTCGCTCCCGCGTCACAGACGGCGACTCCGACCGTGAAGCTCGTGACCGTTCCGATGTCGGGAATGGACACGGTCACGTGGCGCTATGACACCGCGCTGCGCACCTACGCGCGGTCGATCAACGGTAAGGCCCACAAGGACGCGGTCTCGGGGAAGCAGCTCACCGCTCGCAATCTGGTCGTGATCTGGGCCAAGATCACGCCGTGGCCGGGCGACAAGCACAACGTGGTCGACATCAAGCTCGCAGGAACCGGGAAGGCCGCGGTGTTCATCGGCGGCCAGCGCGTGGACGGCACGTGGACGGCGGGGACGGATGCGCCCCCGCGTTTCGTGGCGGCGGACGGTTCCACGATCAAGCTCGATCCCGGCAACACGTGGATCCAGGTCATCTCGACCACGCAGGCGATCTCGTCGAAGTAGCGCGCTTCCCGCGTCCTTTGGTGCGGTTCGGGGTCCGCGCGGCGGTTGTTGTGGCGGGAGGCGGGCGCTAGACTGACATATCCATTCGCCCGACAGCGACCTGGCCGTGATCGGACGCGAACGCCGCGTTGGAAGCGACCAGTCACGAAGGAGATCCAGAATCATGAGTGACGCCACCACCGGGACCCTGCGGGTGAAGACCGGCCTCGCCGAGATGCTCAAGGGCGGCGTCATCATGGACGTCGTCAACGTCGAACAGGCCAAGATCGCCGAGGATGCGGGCGCCGTAGCCGTAATGGCCCTGGAGCGCGTGCCGGCCGACATCCGCGCGTCCGGCGGCGTTGCCCGCATGGCCGACCCGACCATCACCGAGGCGATCGTGGGCGCCGTCTCCATTCCCGTCATGGCGAAGTGCCGCATAGGCCACTTCGTTGAGGCCCAGATACTGCAGTCGCTCGGCGTCGATTACATCGACGAGTCCGAGGTGCTGACCCCGGCCGACGAAGAGCACCACGTGAACAAGTGGGACTTCACCGTCCCGTTCGTGTGCGGATGCCGCAATCTTGGCGAGGCGCTGCGCCGGATCGGTGAGGGTGCTTCGATGGTCCGCACCAAGGGCGAGCCCGGCACGGGCAACGTCGTCGAAGCGGTCCGGCACATCCGTGCCGTCACCGATGAGATCTCCTGGCTCTCCGGGTTGCGTCCCGAGCAACTCTTCGCTGCGGCCAAGGACCTTCAGGCTCCGTACGATCTCGTGAAGTGGGTCGCCGAGAACCGGAAGCTGCCGGTCGTGAACTTCTCCGCCGGTGGGATCGCGACCCCCGCCGATGCGGCTCTCATGATGCAGCTCGGCTGCGACGGCGTCTTCGTCGGGAGCGGCATCTTCAAGAGCGGCGACCCGTCCAAGCGCGCCAAGGCGATCGTCGAGGCCACGACGCACTTCGAGGATGCTGAGATCATCGCGCGCGTCTCCCGCAACCTCGGCGAGGCCATGGTCGGCATCAACATCTCCGACATCCCGCCCGCCGAGCGTATGCAGGAGCGTGGCTGGTAGCGTGAAGGTCGGCGTCCTCGCGCTGCAGGGAGCCTTTCGCGAGCACATCGTCTCTCTCGAGGCGCTGGGTGTGACTGCGCTCGCGGTCCGGTTGCCCGAGCAACTGGACGGCTGCGACGGTCTCGTCATCCCCGGCGGGGAGTCGACCGCCATCGGCAAGTTGATGGAGACATACGGCTTCTACGAGGCCGTGGCGCGCCGCCACGAAGAGGGAATGGCGATCTGGGGAACGTGTGCCGGGGCGATACTGCTCGCGCGCAGCGTGCTGGATGCGCTTCCGGGGCAGCGGACTCTCGGGCTCATGGACATCGCCGTTCGGCGTAACGCCTACGGCCGGCAGTCCGAGTCGTTCGAAGTCGGGCTGGACGTCTCCGGGCTTTCGGGCGGTCCCTACACGGGTGTGTTCATCCGCGCACCGTGGATCGAGAGCGTCGGAGAAGGCGTCGAGGCTCTCGCGCGGCATGCCGGACGCATCGTCGCCGCGCGCGAGGGCGATCTGATGGCGACCACGTTCCATCCCGAACTGACCGGGGATCCCCGGATACACCGGCTGTTCGTCGAGCAGGTCGTGGGATCGCCCCGGGCGTAGTCGCCGCGGCTCACCGAGCGTCTCGCGCCGCCTCATCGCTCGCGTTCGGGTATCCTTGTCGACGGTCATCCTCCCGCGCGCACGCATGCGCGCGTTCGAAGAAGAGAGAGAGGCGCCGCGCATGTCGGGACACTCCAAGTGGGCGACCACCAAGCACCGCAAGGGTGCTGTGGATGCCAAGCGATCCAAACTCTTCAGCAAGCTCGCGCGCATCATCACCGTCGCCGCGAAGACCGGCGGCGACCCCAAGCCTGAGAACAACGCCTCACTGGCCGCCGCCATCGTGAAGGCGAAGGGCTATTCGCTTCCGAAAGACAAGATCCAGACCGCGATCGACAAGGCATTCAGCGCCAGCGCCGGCGCGAACTACGAAGAGGTCATCTACGAGGGCTACGGCTCCGGCGGAACGGCCATCTACGTGGAAGCGCTGACGGACAACCGTAACCGCACCGCCGCTGACGTCCGTGCTGCGTTCACGCGCGCTGGCGGTTCGCTCGGTGCGACCGGATCCGTCGCGTTCCAGTTCGAGCGCCGCGGTGAGATCGTGGTCGCCAAGGCCGGCGCTCCGGACGAAGAAGAACTCCTCATGGCGGTCATGGAGGCCGGCGGGGAGGATCTCGAGGACAACGACGAGGAGTTCATCGTCGTGACGGCGGCGAACGATCTCATGAGCGTGAAGAACGCGCTCGAGGCGGCCGGGATCGAAGTGGAGGGCGCCGAGTGGTCGATGCGCGCTCTGACGCCGGTCGCGGTGAAGCTCGAGACGGTGCGCAAGGTCATGCGGCTCATCGACAACCTCGAGGACAGCGACGACGTCCAGGAGGTCTACCACAACATGGAGATGACAGAGGAGATCGCAGCAGCGCTCGACGCCGACTGATCCTCGACCGTATTCCGGTGTGCGCGAAGGGCGCCCGTGCGACGGGCGCCCTTCGCTTTGCTTTGTGTCGGTGCCGTGCCGTAGACTGAACATATGTTCGATTGCCGACGTCTGCGGGGGAGTCTCGTGCCTGTGGTGATACTCGGGATCGACCCCGGCCTCGCGAACACGGGGTGGGGGGTCGTGGAAGTCGATGGCCCGCGGTTCCGCTGTCTGGCGTACGGATGCATCCGGAGCAACTCCCAGGATGACCTGGCGCGTCGATGCAAGACGGTGCGCGACGGCCTGACCGACGTGATCGTGCGTCACCGGCCATCCGAGGCTGCGCTCGAGAACATCTACTTCAACCGCAACGTCGCGACCGCGATGGCTACGGGCCAGGCCCGCGGCGCGGCTCTGGTTGCTGTCGCCGATGCCGCACTCACTGTGGGCGAGTACGGCCCCGGTGAGATCAAGCTTGCCGTCGTCGGCTCCGGTTCCGCTGACAAGGCGCAGGTCACGTACATGGTGCGAACGATCCTCGCGCTCGACCACGATCCCAAGCCCGACCACGCCGCGGACGCCCTCGCGGCCGCGATCTGTCATGCGAACCAGCGGATCGCGCGCGCTCGCTCGCGCGGAAAGGAGGCGTCGTGATCGCGTTTCTGACCGGCAGGGTCGCGGGAAAGAGCGCCGGTTCGGCTCTTCTGGATGTCGGTGGAGTCGGCTACCGACTGCTCATGTCGACGCGGTCGCTGTCGTCGCTCCCCGCGGAGGGTGACAGCGTCACTGTCCATACGTACCTCCACGTGCGTGAGGACGAGCTCACGCTCTACGGGTTCGAGAACGACGACGAGCGCGTGCTCTTCGAGACCCTGATCGGAGTGAGCGGGGTCGGACCGAAGGTGGCGCTCGCCGTGCTCTCGGCCCTGCGGCCGGACGCCTTGCGATCGGCGGTCGCGTCGGATGACGTCGCCGTGCTCTCAAGCGTGCCGGGCGTGGGCAAGAAGACGGCCCAGCGCCTCGCGCTGGAGCTCAAGGACAAGCTCGATCTGCCGGACCTGGCCGCAGGAGCACGCGGTCCGCGCGCAGCGGCCGTCGCTGAGGCGCGCGACGCGCTTCTGTCCATGGGCTTCACCGCTGTCGAGGCGGCAGCGGCGCTGCGCGATGCAGATGAGGGTGCGACCGCGGAGCAGTTGCTCCGGCTGGCCCTCAAGGCTTTGGGAGGCCGCTGATGACCGAACCCGTCTCATCGGAGTGGACCGCGGGCGAGGGGGACGCCGACGAGCGCCTGGTTTCGGCCCGCTACACGACCGACGATCTTGAGATCGACCGCTCGCTGCGGCCCAAGCGCATCTCGGAGTACCTCGGGCAGGCGAAGGTCAAGGAGTCGCTTTCCGTGCTGATCGAGGCGGCGTCGGGCCGCAACGAGCCGCTCGACCACGTGCTGCTCTCCGGCCCTCCCGGGCTGGGCAAGACGACGCTCGCGGGCGTCATCGCCAACGAGCTCGGCGTGACGATGCGCACGACCAGCGGCCCCGCGATCGAGCGGCCCGGCGACCTCGCGGCGATACTCACGAACCTCGAAGAGCGCGACGTGCTGTTCATCGATGAGATACACCGGCTGAACCACTCGGTGGAAGAGGTCCTCTACCCGGCCATGGAGGACTTCGTCCTTGACGTCGTCATCGGCAAGGGCCCCGCCGCCCGCTCGCTGCGGCTCGACATCCCGCGGTTCACGCTCGTCGGTGCCACGACCCGGACGGGCTTGCTCACCGGCCCTCTGCGCGACCGGTTCGGGATGTCGTTCCGCCTCGACTACTATGCGACCGAGGATCTCGAGGCGATCGTTCGACGTTCTGCCGGGATCCTCGGTGTGCAGATCGATGAGGCGGGAGCGGCCGAGATCGCACGTCGAGGCCGCGGGACGCCACGCCTGGCTAACCGCCTGCTCAAGCGGGTGCGCGACTACGCACAGGTCCGCCACAGCGGTCATGTGACGGAAGACATCGCGGCCGAGGCGCTGGCCTTCTTCGAAGTCGATCATCTCGGTCTCGACAAGATGGATGTGCGGATACTCGAGACGCTGACGACGAAGTTCTCGGGCAAGCCTGTCGGCCTCGGGACACTCGCCGCCTCCGTGGGTGAGGAGCCGGACACGCTCGAGGATGTCTACGAGCCGTTCCTGCTCCAGCTCGGGTTCATCATGCGTACGCCCAAGGGCCGCCAGGCGACCCCGCGCGCCTATGAGCACCTCGGGCTCAAGCTTCCCGGGGGTGCCGCGGAGGGTCAGGGCGGTCTGTTCTAGCCGGACATCGCGCACATCGAGAGGGCGCCCACCACCCGGCAGGCGCCCTCTCTTCCTGTTCGCGAACGGTCTACTACAGCGTGGCCTCGAACGCCCACCATCCGTGAAGGTTGCAGTGCGATACGGCGCGCAGAACTGTGCCGGCGGGAAGGTCGACCGGCACGCAGAAGCGTGGTCGGGTGACGATGGGGGAGACGTCCAGTCGCGCGATCGGAACCATCCCCGCGTATAGCTCGATGAACGTGATGTAGTGGTCGGTCCCGTTGGGGTGCGGCACTTCGTGCCCGACCTCGATGTTGACGAGGACTCCCTCGCCCTGTGGCGCCAGCGTGATGAAGGGTGTGTGCTTCTTCTCGAAATCGCTTGCCGCGGCGAAATCGCCGACGAGCGTGATGAGCGGGGCATCGGCCATGAGATCTCCTGACAGAAGAGGAATCGAATCCAAGGTCGTTCGCGTACGGGTATTGTCTACCCGAACCCGGCACGGCACGACGCATGTTGCCTTGTGCGGACCAAGATAGAATGCCACGCGGGCCACGGCGTCGTCTGTACGCCGAGCGCGGCCATAGATAGTGGAAGGGAACAACGTGCTTTCAGATGTCGAGATCGCCCAGCGGGCGGAACTCCTGCCGATCACAGAGGTCGCTGACAGCGCGGGCATCGCCGCGCAGTTCATCGAGCCATATGGGGTCTACAAGGCGAAAGTCCGGTTGTCGATCGGGGAGAGCCTCGCTGCTCGGCCCGATGGCAAGTACGTGGTCGTGACGGCGATGACGCCTACGCCTCTCGGCGAAGGCAAGACGCTCACCACGGTGGGCCTGGGTCAGGCGCTTGCGAGGACCGGGCGAAGCGCCTTCACGTGCATCCGGCAGCCGTCACTGGGGCCGGTCTTCGGCATCAAGGGCGGCGCGGCCGGCGGTGGGTACTCGCAGGTGCTGCCGATGACCGACCTGAACCTGCATCTCACCGGTGATGCGCACGCCGTGACCACCGCACACGACTTGTGCGCAGCTTTCATCGACAACGCGCTGCACCACCGGTCCGCGATCGATCTCGATCCGTACGCGGTCACGTGGCGGCGGGTTCTCGACATCTCGGACCGCGCACTTCGCGATGTGGTCATCGGACTCGGGGGGCGGTTCGGTGGTGTTCCGCGCGAGACGGGCTTCGAGATCACATCCGCGAGCGAGCTGATGGCGGTACTGGCGCTTGCCGATGACCTCCAAGATCTGCGCTCGCGTATAGGGCGCATAGTCGTGGGCACCGATCGGTCGGGGAAGCCGGTCACGACCGAGGGACTGAAGGTCGCGGGCGCGATGACCGTTCTGATGCGCGAGGCGATCATGCCGAACCTGCTCCAGAACATGGACGGCGGCCCGGTCTTCGTCCATGCGGGCCCGTTCGGCAACATCGCACATGGCAACTCCTCGATCATCGCCGATCGCATCGCGCTCAAGTTGGCCGACTACACGGTGACCGAGGCCGGCTTCGGCGCGGACATGGGCTTCGAGAAGTTCTGCAACATCAAGTGCCGGACGAGCGGCCTGGCGCCTGACTGCGCGGTGCTCGTGTGCACGGTCAGGGCGCTCAAGGCTCACTCCGGCCACTACGAGGTGCAGCCGGGCAAACCGCTCGATCCGCGGCTGGCGTACGAGGACCTGGAGGCGGTCCGGGAGGGCATGCCGAACCTGGTCAAGCAGATCGAGAACGTCGCGAGCTTCGGTGTCCCGGTCGTGGTCGCCGTGAACAGATTCCCGTCGGACACCAACGCCGAGCACGACCTGATCAAGGCCGCGGCACTGCAAGCCGGCGCCATCCGGGCCGTCTCACATACGATGCATACGGACGGTGCCGACGGCGGCATCGAGCTCGCCGAAGCGGTCGCCTGCGCGTGCACAGTCTCTTCGCAGCTGACGCTGACATACGCTGACGAGGACCCGGTCGAGGCGAAGGTCGAGTCGATCGCCCGCGGGGTCTACGGCGCGGACGGCGTGGAGTTCTCCAAGGAGGCGATCCGCTCGCTCACGCGCTTCGTCGAGATGGGCTTCGGACACCTTCCGGTCTGCATGGCGAAGACGCACCTGTCGCTCAGCCACGACGCGGACCGCAAGGGTAGACCTCGCGGGTGGACTCTGCCGGTGCGCGACATCCGATTGTCCGCCGGTGCGGGGTTCCTCTACGCGCTGTGCGGTGACATCATGACGATGCCCGGTCTGCCGAGTCGTCCCGCGGGTGAGCAGGTGGACATCGACGCCGACGGCAACATCGTCGGCCTCTTCTAGCGGTTACCCTGCGAGTGCTCCGTCCTTTCCCTGCGCACGAAGGACCTTCATCCTCATGACGCCCATGATCATCGATGGCAAGACGGTCTCTGCAGCGGTCGAGATAGAGACCGCGGCACGCGTCGCTTCGCTTCGGGCCCGTGGGGTGATACCGGGTCTCGCCGTCGTGCTCGTCGGAGATGACCCGGCTTCGCAGTCCTACGTGAAGATGAAGGAACGCGACTGCGAGAGGATCGGCATCCGCAGCTTCGACTCGCGCCTGTCTGCCGATATCTCGCAAGCCGACCTGCACGACGTCATCGACGGGTTCAACGCCGATCCGCACGTGCACGGAATCCTGGTTCAGCAGCCCTTCCCGCGGCATCTCGACGTCGAGGCCGTCGTAGCGCGCGTCTCGCCCGTGAAGGATGTCGACGGCTTCCATCAGGAGAACCTCGGTCGCCTGATGCGTGGTCTTCCGGGTCACCGCGCCTGCACGCCTTGGGGGGTAATGCGCATGCTCGACCATTACGGTATCGAGCTTAAAGGCAAGCGCGCCGTCGTGATCGGTCGCTCGCTGCTCGTCGGCAAGCCGATGGGGCTCATGTTGCTCGAGCGTGATTGCACGGTCACCTACTGTCACTCCCGCACGGTCGATCTCCCGGGCGTGTGCCGTGAGGCGGACATCCTGGTGGCCGCGATCGGTCGTCCGATGATGATCGGTGCGCAGTACGTGCGCGAGGGTGCCGTCGTTATCGACGTCGGCATCAACCGCACGGACGCGGGAATGGTCGGCGACGTCGACTTCGCGGCCGTGGCGCCTATCTGTTCGGCGATCACACCGGTGCCCGGTGGAGTAGGTCCCATGACGCGGGCGATGCTTATGTCGAACACGGCGGCCGCTGCGGAGATACAGACCGCATAGGACTCTCGCACGTATCGAGGCACTGACCGAGGCGACCAAGGAGCACGAGTGCTGTACGCGTTCGTGGTAGCGACGATCCTCATCACGCTTGCGGAGCTCGGCGACAAGACGCAGCTGCTCGCGCTGGCGCTCGCGTGCCGCTATAAGGCATGGCAGGTGCTCGTGGGGATCTTTGTCGCGACGCTGGCCATCCACCTGCTTTCTACCGTCGCCGGACAGCTGATCGGCGATGTGATCCCCAAGCTGTGGCTCTCGATAGTCACGGGGTTGCTGTTCATCGGCTTCGGCATCTGGACGCTGCGCGGTGACAAGGATGACGACGACGGAGCACGGACCTCGAAGTTCGGACCGATAGTCACCGTCGGCATCGCATTCTTCCTCGCAGAGCTCGGCGACAAGACGCAGATCATGACGATGACCATCGCAGCTGATCCCGCTGCGGTCCTTCGGACGTTCGGCTCCGCCGGTCCGGCCATCGCAGGCGCCCTGAAGTCGATCGGACTGACTGCTCAGGGCCTCACGAGTGGCGACACCTTCTGGGGAGTATGGCTCGGGTCGACCGTCGGGATGATGATCGCCGATGGAGTCGCGATCATCGTGGGTTCGGTGCTCGGGAAGAAGCTACCTGAGCGCCTGATCACCCGCATCTCCGGTGTGATCTTCATCCTATTCGGCGTCGCCTCGCTGGTTGCGGCGTTCGTTGGCAGCGCATGAGTCCCGCGCGCCGTGTCGCCGGCACATGAGGTAACTGATGAAGCTGCTCCTCCACGCATGCTGCGGTCCCTGTCTGCTCGAGCCGTACGACGCCCTGGCTGCCGAGCATGAGGTGCGCGTCGTTTACGCGAACCCGAACATCCACCCGCGCGCGGAGTACGAGCGCAGGCGTGACACGCTGCTCGCGTACGCCGCCGAGAACGGTGTCGTGGTCGACGAGCTCGACTACGACACGGACGCGTGGGAGGCCGCGGTGGCGGGCCTCGATCGCGAGAGCGGCGAGCGTTGTCGCGCCTGCTTCCGCGTGCGCCTGGGAGCGGCCGCGCGTCACGCTACCGAACTCGGGTATGACGCCGTCGCGACGACGCTCGCGGTCAGCCCGTATCAGGACCCCGATTCAATCCGGGAGGTCGGCGAGGATGTGTGCGCCGAGGTGGGTGTCGCGTTCGTGGTGACCGACTTCCGCGATCGCTACAGGGAAGCCACGCGCCGCAGCAGGGAACTCGGCATGTACCGTCAGAACTACTGCGGGTGCAGGTACTCGGAGACGGAAGCGATCGAAGCCCGCGAGGCCCGGCGGAAGCGCTAGCGTTTGCGCCTCTCGGCGCGTGTCTCTCGCCTCTCGGGTTTCGGTTCCCGGATGCCCGCCTCGACCTCGCGGGCCTTGCGCTCGCGGTCGCGCGCCATGATGTGCGGCACGTTGCGCGCATAGCGCATCTGGCGCATAGGGCTGTAACCGGGACGCGAGACGCGAGACGTGCGTTCCTCGATCGCCACGCGGAGATCGGCAGCGGTCTCGCCCGCGAAGTAGGTCCGCGATGAGCCGATCACGTTGAGGATGTGTGCGTCGCTCCCACCCGTGCACGCGAAACGGTCGCTGCGCGAATGCTGGTAGAGCTGCGCGAGGAAGTTCGCGACGAAGAGCAACGGCGTGGAGTTGGCGACTTCGATGGCGTCGTAGTCGACGCTGCCGTAGATGGTCCGGTTTCCACGGTCCAGCCCCGCACGAGACCACAGGCGCGGCGCGAACGGGTGGGCGGCGACCGCGAGTCCGCCCTGGGCGTGTATCGCCGCGACGGTATCGGCGGCGCTCATCGCCGGACTGATGATTTCGGGGGTCCACAGGCCGAGGATGTGGCCCTCAGCGCTTTCGACTTCCTGTGCGATGACGACTTCGATCGGAAGTCCGCGTTCGATGGCGAGACGGGAAGCCTCGATCGCGCCCACGTTGGTGTTGTGATCGGCGATGGCGATGACCTTGAGATCGGTTCGCTCGCACACCCAGTCGAGGACCTCGGAGGGGGTGGCGACGCCGTCGGACGCCGTTGTGTGTATGTGGAGGTCCGCTGGGGACCAAGCCTCGTTTACCATGGCGCGGCACATGGTACCCGATGAGGCGTATCTGCGACAGAGAGCCGAGCCCATCGGTCGCGTTGCGCTCGGCTACACTCGGGCGCGGAACGCCGACACGGCACGCGAAGGGAAGCAGCAAAGGTGCTTACGGACGACTTCGACTACGAGCTCCCGACCGGGCTGATCGCGCAGAGCCCTGCCGAGCCGCGTGACAGCTGTCGCCTGCTCGTGCTCCAGCGCTCGAGCGGCGCGGTCTCGCACGAGGTGTTCTCCGGCATCGCCGATCACTTCCGACGCGGCGACCTCCTCGTCGTGAACGAGACCCGGGTCATGCCGGCCCGGCTGCGGGGGGTCAAACAGGATGGCGGCGCTGCGGTCGAGGTCCTGCTGCTCAAGGACCGCGGGAGCGATACGTGGGAGTGCCTGGTGCGTCCCGGCCGGAAGCTGCGCCCCGGCGCCCGGATCGTCTTCGGCACCGGTGAGCTTGCCGGGCTCGTCGTCGACGTCGCCGAGGACTCGGGCGTGCGCGTCGTCCAGTTCGATGCGGGGAGCGAGCGTTTCACAGACGTGCTGCATCGGTTGGGCGAGGTACCGCTCCCGCCCTACATCACGCGCCCGCTTGCCGATCCGGAGCTCTATCAGACGGTGTTCTCCACGGACGAGCGCAGCGCGGCCGCACCCACTGCAGGCCTGCACTTCACGAGCGAGCTGCTCGACTCCATCGTCGAACGCGGCACCCATCTCGCGCGCGTCGAACTCGACGTGGGACTCGATACGTTCCGGCCCGTCACCGAGGATCGCGCCGAGGACCACCACATCCATACCGAACACTTCCGGGTGCCGGCCTACACGGCCGATGCCATCGCCGAATGCAGAGAGCGCGGAGGCCGAGTCATCGCGGTGGGTACCACGACCGTTCGGGCCCTTGAGACGGCCTACAGCGATGAGGCGGGCGCGGTGGTCGCCACCGAAGGCGCAAGTTCGCTCTTCGTGCTGCCCGGATACCGCTTCCGCACCATCGACGCGATGATCACGAACTTCCACGTCCCGCGCTCGACTCTGATGATGCTCGTCAGTGCGTTCGCGGGGCGCGATGCGATCATGCGGGCATACGAGTTCGCGGTCGCCGAGCGCTACCGGTTCCTCAGCTTCGGCGATGCGATGCTCATCGAGTGATACCGAACGGCTCCGGGCAGGTGCGCGGGGCCGTTTCGATGATCGTCGGTTGTGCGGATCCCGCTAGGGATTGGCGGGCGCCGGGGCCCACCACGTCCAGTTCGGGTTTCCTCCGGCTGGGTCGGTCGTCGGCGTACCCGGCGCCACGGCGAAACCCTCGCTTGTGGGGCGGCCCGTCGCGGCGTAGATCGTGACGTTGTCCGCGTCGGTACCGGCAACGACGAACGAGGGGGTCCCGTCAGCTGTCGAGGGAACCGGGAAGCGTGTCGGCAGTATGGGCCAGACGCCGAACCTCTCGATCGGACCTCCCGAGGTGAGCTGGTAGCGAACGCTGGAACGCATCCGGACGACCGGGGCGTAGACGCGAAGCCCGTCGGGCCCCTTCACGACGATGGAACCATCGGTCAGGGGCGAGCGATACACCGGTGCGGTGCGCACGCTGCCCGAAGCGAATGCGGTCGTGAGCGTCCCGATCGTGGGGGTCGCACCGGAGGCATCGGCCAGGAGCGCGCCGGGCCTGTAGACGAACTCCTTGTAGAGCACCAGGTCGGGCGCCTGTACGGGGGCCGCGTTCACCCGCCCATCGCTCGCCGCAGGGGCGGCCTTTTGTGCGGCAGAACCGAACGACGCTTCCGGCGCAGCGCTGGTGCTACCCGCGGTGAGCGTCGTGTCCGCCGTCTTGGGCGGAGTGCCGATCCCCGTGACGACGAACGCGATGAGCGCGGTCGCCGCAAGCGCGCCGATCGCTCCGAAAGAGGCCCAGCGTGTCGGACCCTGGAACCACTCGAAGCGGGACCAGATCGTCGGAGTGGGAACGGTGGGGGACTCGGCCAGCCAGTCGACGGGCGCAGGATCCTCTTCCGGGACGGGAAGCTCCAGCCCCAGACCGGCGACCTCATCCTCGTCGGCGGCAAGCGCTATGGCATTTTCGCGCGCTTCCTGAAGGGGTGCGACTGCGGCGAGTATCCGCTCAACGAGACCCTCGGGTGCGGCAGGCACCTGCGCTTCGTCCAGCCACCGAATGCCGGCAGCGAACGCGGAGCACTCCGCGCACTCCTCACAATGTGCGCTTGCGGCCGCGAGTTCGGCTTCGGAGACGGTCTCACCATCGTGTTCGGCAGAGAAGAGCGCCTGTGCTTCGAGGCAGGTCATCGGGCGACACCTCCCTGCGCATCGAGGGAGAGTAGTGCGATGAGCGCTCTTCGGGCACGGAACACGCGCGACTTCACCGTGCCTGCCGGGACACCGAGGGCGGTCCCGGCGTCGGCGTACGGCAGGCCGAACAGCGCTACGGCGTTGAAGGCGTCACGGTCTTCCGGGGAGATGGCGCGCAGCGCGGTCTGAAGGTCAACCCTGCTGCCCGCGTCACCCGCCGTGTCATCGGAAGCCGCCCCGGTCACGTCGAGCGGGTCGATCGGCGTCGCAACGCGACGGCCGGCCCGGAGCATGTCGAGGCAGGTGTTCCGGGTGATACGGAACAGCCAGGTCGAGACCGCTGAGCGACCCTGAAACTCCGGTAGCGCCTGATACACCTTGATCCACACCTCCTGCGTCGCGTCCTGAGCGGCGTTGATGTCCCCGAAGAACCGGTACGCGTGCGCGTAGACCGCATCGGTGTGCGCTCTAACGAGCTCTTCGAACGCGCCGACGTCGCCGTCGTTCGCCGCCCGAACCAATTCTGGATCGTCACGCTGGGGCTGCTTCATCCCACGCTCTCTTTGACGCGGCGCAAGGCCGCCGAGTTCTCCCGCTCCGTACACAGTGTCCATGATAGCCGCGTTCGAAGTCGAGAACGGTCCGCGCTACGGTAGAATCCGACGCATGACCAACTCCCCGTTCACGCTCACACATACCGATACCGGGACTGCGGCCCGCCGCGGGACCGTGCACACCGCTCACGGACCCATCGAAACTCCGCTGTTCATGCCGGTAGGTACCCGCGCGACGGTCAAGGGTGTCTCACCCGACCGTTTGGCCCGTCTCGGTGCGCAGACGGTGCTCTCGAACGCCTATCACCTGTTCCTGCGCCCCGGGGACCGGGTCATCGAGGCCGCCGGCGGCCTGAACCGTTTCATGGGGTGGACGGGGACGACGCTGACCGACTCCGGCGGCTTCCAGGTGTTCTCACTGGCCGACACCGTGAAGGTGACCGACGAAGGTGTCGCTTTCCGTTCGATCGTCGACGGGGCCAAGCACTTCTGGACGCCCGAGGACAACATGGGCATCCAGCAGCGGATCGGCGCGGACATCGTGATGCAGCTCGATCAGTGTCCGCCGTATCCCGCCGAACGCGCGACCGTCGAGACGGCAGTGCGACGCTCCGCGGAGTGGGCGAGGCGCTGCAAGGACGCCCACTCGCGCGAGGACCAGCTTCTCTTCGGCATCGTGCAGGGCGGCGTTCACGCCGACCTGCGCCAAGAGAGCGTCGAGCGACTGTCCGAGATCGGATTCCCCGGCTACGGCATCGGCGGCTACTCGGTGGGGGAGCCGCACGACCTGATGCTGGAATCGCTTGGGCCGGTGTGCGAGGCCCTTCCGGCGGATCGGCCGCGCTATCTGATGGGCGTGGGCAATCCCACTACGATCCTGCGGGCGATCGCGCTCGGCATCGACATGTTCGACTGCGTCCTGCCGACGCGGACCGCTCGTCTCGGAACCGCCTTCTCGAGCGAGGGGCGGCTCAATCTGCGCAACGCGCGCTTCGCCACCGACAACGGTCCGCTCGACCCCGCGTGCGCGTGTCCCACCTGTACCACCTTCACGCGCGCCTACATCCGCCACCTTGTCACGACCAAGGAGATGATGGGTGCCACCCTGCTCTCCGAGCACAATCTCTTCTTCCTTCTCGACCTGACTGCGAACGCCCGCCTGGCCGTCGAGGAGGGCCGCTACGCAGGGTTCCTCGCGCAGTGGCTCGCGAGTCCGGCGGTTCTCGACTACTGACCATGGCGGGCGCGCGCCCTCGCGTGTGCGCACACGAGCGCGCGAGTGGCGGTGCTATCATCGGAACGCTCCGACCGCTGTTCTCGCGGCCGTTGCGCGCACCGGACACCATCGCACGGGTCCCGCGGACTCGGATCTCGTGCCCGTATCGACGGGAGTCACTCCTCATGAGCAGTTCCGAGATCACCTCCTTCATCGTCTACATGGTTCTCATAGGGGGAGTGTTCTACTTCCTGTGGTTCCGTCCCCAGCAGACGCAGCGCAAGAAGTCGACCGAGATGCTCGCTGCGCTCGCTCCCGGTGATCGACTGATGACCGCCGGCGGCCTCATCGGCACGCTGCGCTCCGTCGACGGCGACGTCCTGAACATCGAGATCGCCCCCGGTGTCGTCGGGCAGTTCACGAAGCGCGCCATCATCGAACGCATGACCGAGGACGTCGCTCCCGTCGATGAGTGACACCGGGATCCCCACCTCGGCGGCCGGGGACGTCGAGCCGCCCGCGCCCGCACCGTCGCCGACGGTGTGGCGCCGCGTGACCATCGCGGACGTGGTGGCCTCTCCGGACGTCAAGGCGATGATCGAGGTCGCCGACGAGTACCTTGGCGCCATCGGCTACACGGAGCACGGCTTCCGTCACGCGAACCTGGTCTCCCACATCGCCGGGAACATCATGCGGCGGCTGGGCTTCGAGGAGCGCCAGGTGGAGCTCGCCGAGATCGCCGGCTTCACTCACGACATCGGCAACTGCATCGGACGTGACCACCACGGCGTCAGCTCGGCGATGCTCGCGCGCGAGGTGCTGCGCGAACTCGGGATGGACCCCATCGAGACCATCCACATCATGAATGCGCTCGGCAACCATGAAGAGGAGTTCGGCACCCCCGCCAACCCGGTAGGGGCCGCGACGATCATCGCCGACAAGTCCGACGTCCATCACACACGGGTGCGTAATCCCGATCCCGCGGCGTTCGACATCCACGACCGCGTCAACCACGCCGCGAGCCGGTCGTTCCTGCGCGTGGACGGCGCGGCGCGCACGCTCACGCTGGAACTCGACATCGACACCTCGGCGAGCCAGGTCATGGAGTACTTCGAGATATTCCTCTCCCGCATGCAGATGTGTCGCGCGGCTGCTTCGGTGCTCGACGCGACGTTCCATCTCGAGATAAACGGTACGAAGCTGCTCTAGAGCCGCCCGAAACGTCCGGACAATGGTGTATCGTCTCCCCGATGTGCCGCCGCCGGTCAGCAGGGGGGCGGTTGTCGTGTGCTGAAGGAATGCGAGCGGAAGGCAAGGAATGAAATCGAGGCAGAAGAACCTACTCGCCGTCGGGGGCCTGATCGTACTGCTGATCGGATCCCTCTTCTCGCTGCTGCCACTCAAGCAGTCCGACACGGTTTCGTGGAGGACCGCGGCCGCGAAGCAGAGCTTCACGCTCACACAGTCCGCCGCGAGCATCGTGCTCAATGGCGGCGCAGTGGAGGTCGTCGCTTCAGGGCAGCCCGGGACGACGCTGGCCACGCTCTCGCGGGTCACGGAATCGACCTCGACCGCTGGTGAAAGCTGGCGCATCGTTGCTTCCGCCGACACGACGGAGCCGGTGTTCGTTGGCGGTCTGCCTGTGCGCGAAGCGCTCGTCTCGTACGGGACGACATTCACCGTGCACGCGCAGGAGTTCACGATGGAAGAGGGGCGCCCCAGCATCACGCAGAGCCTCGACCTTCGCGGTGGACTGTCCGTGACGCTGACACCGACCAAGCCGGCGGATGCTGCGGCGATGTCGCGCGCGCTCACGATCATGAGCAACCGCGTGAACGGACTGGGCGTGTCGGAGGCCACCGTTCAGCTCGAGAGCGACAGCAAGGCCATCCTCGTGCAGCTGCCGGGAGTCAAGGACTCGCAGGCGGCGCTCAAGGCGCTCGGCTCGACCGGTCAGCTCGAGTTCCTCGAGGTCTCCAGCCTCGACACCACGACGCAGGGCCTGATCCAGGATGGCTACGTCATGGTCCCCGGTACCTACAAGGCCTTCATGACCGGCGAGGTCATCACCGACGCCTCGGCCGGTGCGAGCGGCGATAAGCTGAAGCCCGGATACGTCGTCAACATGACCTTCAATCCGGCGGGCACCGACATCTGGGCCAAGGTGACCGCCAAGGCGGCACCAACCCGGGCGCGCGTCGCGATCGTGCTCGACGGCATCGTGAAGTCGGCCCCGTCGGTACTGAGCTCCATCCCGGACGGCAAGACCGAGATCAGTGGCAGCTTCACCGCCGACGAGGCCAAGACGCTCGCTGCGATCCTCAAGTCGGGCGCCCTGCCCGTCAACCTGCAGGCTTCTCAGACCGAGAGTGTCGGCCCGACGCTCGGCCAGGACGCGCTCGCGAAGGGCATACTGGCCGCCCTTGTCGGGCTCGTGATCGTCTGCATCTACCTCGGGATCTACTACCGCGGGTTCGGCGTGCTCTCGTGGTTCTCGCTCGGTGCCTTCGCGGTCGTCTACCTGGGTCTGCTCTCGCTGCTCTCCCATGCTGGCCAGTACGCGCTCTCGCTGCCGGGTATCGCCGGCATCGTGCTATCGATCGGTCTCGCGGCCGACACGTCGATCCTGATCTTCGAGCGCTACAAGGAAGAGATCGCGATGGGCCGCACCCCGCGCACGGCTGCGAAGTCGGGCTCGAAGCACGCGATCCTGACTTCGCTCGACGCCGACGCCGTGACGTTCGCCAGCGCGATCCCGCTGTTCCTGTTCGCGAGCGGCACGGTCAAGGGCTTCGCGCTCACGCTCATGATCGGTATCGTGTGCGACATGGCTATCGCGCTGCTCTTCACGCGCCCGATGGTCATCCTTCTCTCGGAGAGCGTGGTCGCCAAGATCCCCGCTTTCTTCGGCGTGAAGGGCGGTCGCGCAGATGCGTAGGCCCTACATCGACTTCATGGGCAATCGCAAGTGGCTCTTCCTGGCTTCGTCCGTGGTTCTGGCGGTCGCCATCGGTTCGCTCGCATTCAAGGGCCTGACCCTCGGATACGAGTTCAAGGGCGGCACCAAGATCACGCTCAGCGGCTCGACGGCCGTGACACTCACGGAGGTCCGTGACGCGGTCGTCAAGGCCAACATCGTCGACGGGACCGTCCAGACCATCGGCTCCGGCTTCATCGTCCGCTCGACCGAGCCGAGTGCGACGGTCGCCGGAAGGCAGGCCGCCGAGGTGGCCACCGCCCTCGGCGTCGCTGCCGCCGACACGCAGGTAAGCACGATCGGGCCCGAGTGGGGAGCCGGGATCACGAACGCTGCGATGCTCGCTCTCGCCGTGTCGATCATCGCGATCCTGCTCTACGTCTCGATCCGGTTCGAGTACAAGATGGCCGTCACGGGCGTCGTCGCACTCGTGCATGACGCTCTCATCACGCTCGGCCTCTATGCCCTGCTGGGACGGGAGCTGACGCCGAACACGGTCGCCGCGCTCCTGACGATCCTCGGATACTCGCTCTACGACACGATCGTCGTGTTCCATCGGATCCGTGAGAACACCCAGAGCCTGACCAAAAAGACCTTCATGTCGATGGCCAACGACTCGCTGAACCAGGTGCTCGCGCGCTGGATCAACACCGGCCTGTCGTCGCTGATCCCGGTCGTGTGCCTGCTCATCTTCGGGCAGGACACGCTGAAGGACTTCGCATTCGCGCTCACCATCGGACTGCTCTCCGGCGCATATTCGTCGGTTGGCGTCGCAGCACCGCTCTACGCGATGTGGAAGGAGCGCGAGCCGCGCTACCAGGCGCTCGCAAAGAAGTTCGCCGCTGCCAAGTGATGCGTCAAGCGACGCGCCGCTGATGCGGTGCCGGTAGGTGCTCCCGTCGGGCCCGGCACGCGAACGTCAGCGTGTCGGGCCCGTCTGCTAGCATCCTGAACCGTGTCCAGCCCCCACCACTCATCCACGCTTTGGAGCTGCGCCCCTGTTGACGAGGGCGCGGTCTCGGCACTGGCGGCCTCCACGGGGCTCGAGCCGGTGGTGGCGCGGGTGCTCACCCTGCGCGGAGTCACCACGGCCGATGAGGCGCGGCGCTTTCTGAGCCCGGACCTCGCGCGAGACTGGCGCGACCCCGAGACGCTGCCCGGCATGCCCGCATGCGCCGACGCGGTCGCTGCTGCCGTGCGGGAAGGCCGGTCCATCGTCGTGTTCGGGGACTTCGACGTCGATGGCCTGACGGCGGCCGCGGTCGCTTGCCGCGGCCTTGAGGCGATGGGCGCTACCGTGAGCGCGGTCGTCCCGCACCGTTTCGAAGAAGGCTACGGGCTCTCGGACGCGGCAGTGGCCCGAGTGCTCACCATGAACCCGGGTCTCGTCATCACCGTTGACTGTGGCATCGGCAGCGCGCGCGAGGTCGGCATGCTCCGTGCTGCGGGCGTCGACGTCGTCGTGACCGACCACCACGAACCGGGCGAGGGACTGCCCGATGGCGTGCCCGTGTGCGATCCAAAGCTCGGCGCCTACGCCTTCACGGGCCTGGCCGGAGCCGGCGTCGCCCTGAAGGTCATCGCCGCCGTGGGCGCGCGGCTCGGGTTCCCGGACGCCTGGCTCGAGCTCACCGACCTTGCCGCGATCGGAACGGTGGCGGACATCGTTCCGGTACTCGACGAGAATCGCGCGCTCGTGGCAGCCGGCCTCGCCAAAGCGCGCACGTCGCCGCGTCGCGGGATCGCCGCGCTATGCAGCGTGGGTCGCGTCGACATCGCGACCCTGACATCGGACAGGATCGCGTTCGGGCTCGCCCCGCGGCTCAATGCCGCCGGGCGCATCGCGGATCCGGCCGAAGCGCTGGAACTGCTGTTGACCGACGATGCCGTCCGCGCCGCGGAGATAGCGTCGGCGTTGGACGGCTACAACACCGTGCGCCAGGCTGCGGAGGCCGACTTGTCCGAGGAGGCGCTGCGCGCGGCCGAGGTTGCATGGCGGCCCGATTGCCGCGTGCTTGTTCTGGCCGGCGAGGGGTGGCACGAGGGCGTGCGTGGCATCGTGGCGTCGCGGGTGGCCGGACGGTACGGCGTCCCGGCGCTCATCTTCAGCATCGAGGATGGGGAGGCTCGCGGAAGCGGACGCAGCGTCGGCCAGGTCGACCTGCACGCGGCTCTTCAAGCGTGCTCCGACCTGCTGACCCGCTTCGGTGGACATGCGGCCGCGGTGGGTGCGACGCTGCCCGTCGCTTCGCTGGGAGCGTTCGCCGATCGGTTGCAGAACGCGCTCGCCGCGCTGCCCGCGGAGGCATTCGGGAGCCGCATCGTCGTCGATGCGGAGTTACCGCTCCACGACGCGACGCGCCGATTGTCGGTCGCGCTGTCCGCTCTCGAACCGTTCGGACAGGGAAACGCCCGACCGCTCATGGGGACGCGCGGTGTGTTCATGTCCCAGCGCTCCCTCGTCGGGAAGGCGGCCGAACATCTCAAGTTCGAGGCGTACGACGGTATCTCCTCGATCCCGGCGATCGCGTTCCGGGTTCCCGAGGCCGCTGCGTTGGCTGGTCGCGAGGCTGCGGTCGACCTCGCATACTCGCTCGAGACGGACGAGTGGCGCGGCCGGGAGCGGGTGCAGCTAGTCGTGCGCAGCATCGCCGTGCACGAGGCCCCCGTGGACGCTCCGGCGGCGGAACTGGTCGAGGAGCTCTTCGCCGACGCAGCCCGGATACTGGCACGCGGTGAGTACGAGGGGATAGCCGACGCCGAGTCGTTCCACACAAAGCTGGCCGGCGTCAGTTTCGAAGGCCGGCAGGATGTCGTGGCGCGCCTGCAGCCGGGGATGCCGCTCCGGCTCGTGCGGCAGCCGGAGAACGAGTTCGACCCCAACGCGATCGCGGTCCTCGCCCCGACGGGGGAGCAGATCGGCTTCCTCAATCGGCGCCTCGCATCGGTGCTTGCGCCCGCCCTCGACTCCGGCGCGGAGTGGGACGTCAGCGTCACGGACGTCACCGGCGGCGACGAGGCGGGTGCGCGCGGCGTCAACGTGCTGTTCTCCCGGCCCGGGGCCGAGGACGAGGCGGAGCGAGAGACAGAAGCGCGGGTGGCCCGGCGCGCAGAGCTCTCGGCGCTGGACCCCGCGGAGCGCGATGCCGAGATCACCCGCGCGCTCATCGGCGAGCGGGTCCCTCATCCCGCACAGGTCGAGGCGTTGGCACACCTCGCCGCGGGCCGTTCGTGCCTCGCGGTCATGGCCACCGGCCGCGGCAAGTCGTTCGTGTTCCAGTCGCACGCCGCTCGCGTCGCACTCGCGCGCGGGGAGGCGAGCGTGTTCGTCTATCCGCTGCGCGCGCTCGTCGCCGACCAGGCGTTCCACCTCACCGAGGCGTTCGCTTCCCTCGGTCTGGCGGTGAAGGTGATCACCGGCGAGACGGCTCCCGGCGGCCGCGACGAGATCTTCGCCGCGCTTGCCGAGGGCGGCCTCGACGTACTGCTCACCACGCCGGAGTTCCTCGAACGCCATGCGGCCCGTTTCGCCCAGAGCAGTCGCGTGCGCTTCATCGTCGTCGATGAGGCGCATCACGTGGGGCTCGCGCGTGCCGGCCACCGCCCCGCCTACTCGCGCCTCGGCGACGCGTTGGAGACGCTCGGGCACCCCGTCGTCTGCGCCGTGACCGCCACCGCGGGCGACGACGCCGCCTCCGTGATCCGCAGTACGCTCGGGATCGACGCGCTCGTTCTCGATGACACACGCCGCGACAACCTGCGCGTGGCCGATCGGCGCGGTCTCGCCGACAAGGCCGGGCACCTGGCGGCCATCGCCGCGCGCGGGGAGAAGGTCATCGTCTACGTGAACAGCCGTGACGAATCGGTGCGGCTCGCCATGCGACTGCGCGATGCGAGCCCGCATCTCGCACAGCGCGTGGCCTTCTACAACGGTGGCGTGTCCCGTGCAGCCCGTCACGCGGTCGAGAGGGCCTTCCGCGCCGGCGACATCACGGCGATCGTCGCGACGAGTGCGTTCGGTGAAGGCGTCGATATCCCGGACGTCCGGCACGTCGCTCTCTACCACCTGCCCTTCAACCGGGTCGAGTTCAACCAGATGTGCGGCCGGGCGGGACGCGATGGCGACCAGGCGACGGTTCACCTGCTGTTCGGCGAGCGCGACGGCCGGGTCAACGAGCTGGTGCTCGAATCGGGCGCACCCGATCTCGAGGAGTTGCGGGCCCTGTACGCCGCACTCAGGGCGATGGGCAACTCCGCCGCGGATGGCTGGGTCGAGGTCACGAACGCAGAGCTCGCTGCAGAGGTGAAGAAGCGCCGCCCGAGGTCGCGCATGACCGACCGCGGCGCATCCTCGGGCCTCGGCGTGTTCCGTGAAGTGGGACTCGTGACAGGGGAGGGTTCAGGCGCCTACCGACGCCTCTCACTGCTGCCCGTCGACGGGAAAGTCGACCTGACTTCGTCCGTCCGATACGCCGAAGGCGTAGAGGAGGCCGAGGAGTTCGCGGAGTTCCGTACGTGGGTGCTCGCGGCACGCGCCGAGGAGCTTCTCGCGGCCTTCGACCGGCCGATCCTGCCTACGGCGTAGCGCTCGCTGCTAGAATCCTCACACCGGCCCCGCAAGCGGCGCGCGACCGTCGCGCGCAAGGGAGCGTTCGTGACCCTCACGATGGAGCAGCTCGAGAAGCGCGTCTCCGCCTACAACCCGTCGGTGGATATCGCACTGCTGCGCCGCGCCTACGATTTCGCCGCCGCCGCGCACGAGGGGCAGATGCGCAACTCCGGCGAGCCGTTCATCACGCACCCGGTCGAAGCATGCGGCATCCTTGCTGAGCTGCACCTCGACATGGAGACGCTGATAGCGGGCCTGCTCCACGACACGGTGGAAGACAGCAAGGTCACGGTCGCGCAGGTCCGCGCCGCGTTCGGCGAAGAGGTCGCGGCGCTCGTGGACGGCGTCACCAAGCTCGGCAAGATCAAATTCGATTCGCGCGACGAGGCTCAGTCCCAGAACCTGCGCAAGATGCTCATCGCCATGGCGAAGGACATCCGCGTCATCCTCATCAAGCTCGCCGACCGCCTGCACAACATGCGGACGATCGAGTTCCTCGACGCGACGCGTCAGCGCGACAAGGCGATCGAGACAATGGAGATCTACGCGCCGCTCGCGCACCGGCTCGGGATCCAGCAGGTCAAGTGGGAGCTCGAGGACCTGTGCATGAAGGTGCTCGAGCCGCAGAAGTATCAGCAGATACAGCGTCTCGTGTCCGACAGCCGCGCCGCCCGTGAGGCGTATCTCAAGCAGGTCATCGACGAACTGACTCGGGAACTTGGTGAGGTGGGCATCCACGCCGAGATCTCGGGGCGGCCGAAGCACTTCTACAGCATCTACCAGAAGATGTCCCAGAAAGATAAGGACTTCAACGAGATATACGACCTGATCGCTCTGCGGATCATCGTCGCCTCGGTGAAGGACTGCTACGGCGCACTCGGCACGGTCCACTCCATCTGGAAGCCGGTGCCGGGGCGTTTCAAGGACTACGTGGCGATGCCGAAGTTCAACATGTACCAATCACTGCACACGACCGTCATCGGCCCCGCGGGCCGTCCCCTCGAACTCCAGATCCGTACCGAGGAGATGCACCGCACCGCGGAGTACGGCATCGCGGCACACTGGCGCTACAAGGACGGCGGCCGCAGCGACGAGAGCTTCGACGAGCGTCTCGCCTGGTTGCGGCAGATGCTCGAGTGGCAGACCGAGCTCAAGGACCCTCGCGAGTTCATGGAGGCGCTCAAGATCGACCTGTTCGAGGACGAGGTGTTCGTCTTCACGCCCAAGGGCGATGTGGTCAGCCTACGCAAAGGGTCGACTCCCATCGACTTCGCCTACCAGATCCACACCGAGATCGGCAACCACACCGTCGGCGCGAAGATCAACGGGTCCATCGTGCCGCTCGGCTACGAGCTGCAGATGGGTGACCGCGTCGAGATCATGACGAACAAAGGCTCCGCGGGACCGTCCCGCGACTGGCTCAACATCGTGCGCACCTCGAGCGCGCGAAGCAAGATCCGCACGTTCTTCTCGAAAGCCAGCCGCACCGATGACCTTGCCTGTGGCAAGGACGATTTGCAGAAGATCCTTCGCAAGCAGGGGCTCTCGATCGGATCGTCGGCGGGGGTCAGGGCTCTCACGGCGATCGCCAAAGAGATGAACTTCGCCGAGTCGGACGATCTGGTCGCCCACATCGGGGCCGGCAAGGTCTCCGCCAAGATGGTCGTGGGCAAGCTCATCAAGCTGCTCGCCGGGACCGAGGCGGCCCCCGCCGAACCGGAGAAGCCCGAGTTCACGCTCGCGACCCCGATGATCGCTCCCAGATCCAACCGCCGCAAGTCGGTCACGGGTGTTCGCGTCAAGGGGATCGACGACCTGCTGGTACGCCTCGCTCGATGCTGTAACCCCGTGCCCGGCGACCCGCTCGTCGGCTTCGTGACGCGCGGCCGCGGCGTGTCAGTGCATCGGAAGGACTGCCCGAACGCAAAGGACCTCCTCACAAGTCCGGAGCGCATCATCGAAGTCGAGTGGGACACCGACGCCGCTACCACGTACCAGGTGGAGATCTACATCGAGGCGCGCGACCGAACGGCGCTTCTGCGCGATGTAACCGTCGCGCTGGCCGAGGCGGGCGTGAGCGTGCTGTCCGCCAACATCGCCACCGACAGGCAGGGCATCGCCACGATGCGCTTCTTGTTCGAGCTGGGGAACATGGAGCAGCTCGGTGCCGTCCTTGCGCGCGTACGCGGACTCGACGGCGTCTTCTCGGCGGACCGCATGATGCCCTCGCCCGGCTTGCAGCGCTCGTGACCGCGCTCTCCGTCACGCGACTCGTCCTTGGCGAGCTCGACACCAACTGCTGGATCGTCTCCGACGTGTCGGGCGGTCCGCTCGTCGTGATCGACCCTGCTGCCGAACCGGCTCGGGTACTCGAGGCGGTCGCGGGCCGACCGGTCGCCGCGGTCGTGCTGACGCACGGCCATTTCGACCATCTCGGTGCGGCGGCGGAGGTCGTGAAAGCCACCGGCGCGCCGCTTCTCGTCAACGTGGATGACGCCGAGTCGATCATGTCCGCGGAGGACAACGGGGGAGCGGCGTTCGGATTCGACTTCGCCGCACCCGCACCCGACCGGCTGCTCTCCGACGGAGACATCATCACTGCGGGCGGTCTGACCCTTTCGGTTTGGGCCACACCGGGGCACACCCCGGGCTCGGTCAGTCTCCTGGCGAGCGGGTTCGATGGGGACGAGCACCTGTTTTCGGGGGACACGCTGTTCGCCGGAAGCGTAGGACGCACCGACTTCCCGGGGGGCGATCCACGCGCCTTGAGGGCCTCGATCGCCGTGCTCGCGTCGTTGCCGCCCTCCACGGTCGTCCATCCGGGCCACGGCCCCGACACGACGATCGGGCACGAGAGCCGTCATAACTACTTCTGGCCCCGGTGACCGCGGTCATGGACGCGACGATTCGCGATCTGGCGCTTGTCGCCGCGGGGGGCGCAACGGGTTCCGCGCTTCGGTACGGCATCGGCCGGCTGATGGGTCCGACTGCGGATGCCTCGTTCCCCTGGCACACGTTCCTCATCAACGCCACGGGATCGTTCGCGATCGGCCTTCTGCTGGTCGCCGCGGCACGGCTGGGCTGGCCTGGCTGGTGGCGCCCGCTCCTTGCTGTGGGACTCCTCGGCGGCTACACGACGTTCTCGACGTTCGCGCTCGAGTCGGTCGAGCTCATGCTGCGCGGCTCGTACGGGATGGCGGCCGCGTACTCGCTCGGCTCGCTTGCGGTCGGTCTTGCGGCTGCGGCGGCCGGCATCTTCCTCGGTCGCTCCGTGCTGTAGCAGTGCGTGCGGTGTCGGTCGATCTGGGCGATACTCGAAGGGTGACCGGATGGTTGAAACGCCGTGCTGGAGCAAGGTGAAGGGTCGGGCAGCGATGTACATCTCCGGAGACATCAACCGCATCGCCCAAGAGGCGCTTCTCGACGCGGTCGCCGACCCCGCGTTCTTCGTTAACAGTGAGTACCGGTATCTGGCCTTCAACGAAGCCCATCGGGTCGCCGTGCGCGTGCTGTACGGCACCGAGGTCGCCGTGGGCGACAGTCTGCTCGACACGGTGATGCTCGAGGAGGATCGACGTACGGCTCAAGCCAACATCGACCACGCGCTTGCGGGTGAGGTTTACCGGGATGCGAGTTGGTACGGCACCGACGGGTCCCGCAGGCTCTACTCCGTGACCTACTGTCCGGCGCGGCGTGACGGCGTCATCATCGGCGTCGCGTGCGTCTCGGTCGACGCGACGAACCTTCTCCAGCTGAACAGGGTCGAGGAGCCGGGCGCGAAAACCGAGTCCTAGGCGCATTCTCAGGACCAGCGCTCGCGCGCGGAGTGCCTGTTACACTCGCAGCCGGAATCCCAGTCCCGCGAAAGGCAGTACCCCGACCATGGCGAAGGCGGAATACCGCGCCCCGAAGGGCACCTCGGATCTGCTCCCCGCCGATGCGCGCGCGTGGCAGCATCTGCTGGCCGTCGCCCAGGACCTCTTCGCGAGGTACGGCTACGAGCCCGTCTACACGCCGATCTTCGAGCACACCGATGTCTTCGTCCGCGGTATCGGCGAGGCCACGGACATCGTCGGCAAGGAGATGTACACCTTCGACGACAAGGGCACTCCTCCCACCTCGCTGACACTGCGGCCTGAAGGCACGGCACCCATCGTGCGCGCGGCCCTCGAAAACGGTCTCACGGCCAACGGCCAGTCCGCCAAGGTCTACTACTCGGGCCCGATGTTCCGCTACGAGCGTCCGCAGGCGGGACGTCGCCGCCAGTTCTGGCAGATCGGCGTCGAGTCGCTCGGAATGGGGGAGCCGACCGCGGATGCCGAGGCGATCGCGCTTCTCATGGAGTTCTTCGCCGCTGCCGGGATCCCACGGTCCGCCATGCGTCTACTGATCAACACGATGGGAGACGAGGTCTGTCGCCCCGCGTACCGCTCCGAGGTGGCTGCGTTCATCCGCGGCAACGCGGCCGGGCTGTGCGACGAGTGCGCCCGGCGCGCGGACACGAACCCGCTGAGAGCCTTCGACTGCAAGAACCTGACGTGTCGCGAGACGATGAAGCGAGCGCCGGTGCTTCGGGACCGCCTGTGCGACGACTGCGCTGTGCACTACGCCGCTGTCAAGTCGCATCTGGACGCGCTGGGCATCGCCTACGAGGAGGACACGTCGCTCGTTCGTGGCCTCGACTACTACACCCGCACGGTGTTCGAGGTGCAGGCAGAGGGCCTGGGCGCCCAGAACGCTATCGGCGGGGGCGGCCGCTACGATCGCCTCTTCGAGATGTACGGCGGCCGGCCGACGCCGGGCCTCGGCTTCGCGCTCGGCTTCGAGCGCACCATGCTCGCCCTTCGCTCCGCGGGCGTGGATCTCCCGGCGCCCGCGATCGCGGACGTTTTCGTGGCATCCGCGGCTCCCGAACTCGCCTCAGAGGTGTTCGCCGTCACGCAACGGTTGCGCTCCGCCGGTGTGCCCGCCGAGATGGATCATCAGGGTCGCTCGCTGAAGTCCCAGATGAAGGCGGCCGACCGGCTGGGTTCCCTGCTCGTCGTATTCGTGGGGCCGGATGAGCTCGCCAGAGGCGAGGTCACTGTTCGCGACATGACCGATAAGAACGAATGGCGCGTCTCGCTGCACGGGATCGAAGACCAGGTGCGCACTGCGCTCTTCGAGAGGTACCTGGCGCGTGATGTCGCCGTCTCCGGTACGCCGTCCGAGGGAAGGTCCTAGATGTTCGACGCACGCTATTCGATCAGAACACACGTAGCCGGCGACCTCCGCCGCGAGAACGTCGGCGAGCAGGTCACGCTTGCCGGATGGGTCCATCGCCGCCGCGACCATGGCGGGCTCGTCTTCATCGACATCCGCGATCGCAGCGGACTCGTCCAGTGCGTCTTCGACCCCGATGCCTCCGGCGCCGCCTTCGCGACCGCGGAGCGCGTACGCACCGAGTGGGTCGTCAAGCTCACGGGCACCGTTCGGCCGCGTCCCGACGGAACGGTCAATCCGAACCTCGCCACCGGCGAGGTCGAGGTCATCATCGCGTCGGCGGAGGTCCTGAACGAGTCCGTCACGCCGCCGTTCGAGGTCGATTCCGCGATCGACGTCGACGAGGTGCTGCGCCTGAAGTACCGCTACGTCGACATCCGCCGGCCCGAGGTGCTCGCCGCGCTCGTGCTCCGCGACCGCGTCACCCAGCGGTTCCGCAAGTCGCTCGAGCATCGCGGTTTCATGGAAGTGGAGACGCCGATACTGACGAAGTCGACGCCGGAAGGCGCACGCGACTTCCTCGTGCCGTCCCGCATGAGCCCGGGCGAGTTCTACGCGCTGCCGCAGTCACCGCAGCTGTTCAAGCAGTTGCTCATGGTCGCGGGGGTCGAGCGCTACTACCAGATCGCACGCTGCTTCCGCGACGAGGACCTGCGGGCGGACCGCCAGCCCGAGTTCACGCAGGTCGACATCGAGATGTCCTTCGTGGAGCAGGACGACGTCCTCGCCATGATGGAGGACGTCATGCACGAGGTCATGCACGAGGCCGGACAGGATCTGCCTGTCCCGCTGCCGCGCATGCTCTACAGCGAGGCCATGGAGCGCTACGGCTGCGACCGTCCGGACACGCGCTTCGGGCTCGAGCTCGTCGACGTGTCGACGGTATTCGCGGAGTCCGAGTTCAAGGTCTTCGCGGGCGCACTCGCCGCGGGCGGAGCCATCAAGGCCATCAACGCGAAGGGTGCGGGCGACTGGAGTCGCAGTCGCATCGACGGCCTGAACCAGTTCGTGCTCGACGCCGGTGCAAAGGGCCTCGCGTGGGTCGCATTCACGACCGAGGGCGAGGTCCGCAGCCCGGTCGCCAAGTTCTTCACCGAGGACGAGATGGCAACGCTCAGGTCCGCGCTCGGAGTCGAGCCCGGCGACCTGGTCTGCATGGTCGCCGATGCGCGCGCCGTTGCGAACGACGTGCTCGGCGGGCTGCGTCTCCGCCTCGCCGATGACCTCGAACTGGCGCGCGCCCGCTGGTCGGCTCTGTGGGTACTCGACTTCCCGCTGTTCCAGTGGGACGAGGAGAACAAGCGCTGGGACGCCAAGCACAACCCGTTCATGCGTCCGTTCGAGGAGGACCTGCCTCTGCTCGACACCGATCCGGGTGCCGTGCGCGGCTACTCGCACGACCTGGTTATCAACGGACTCGAGATCGGCGGTGGGACGCTCCGTGTCCACGATCCCGAGCTGCAGATGAAGGTCTTCCGCCTCATGGGCATGACGGATGAGGACGCGCAGCGCCGGTTCGGGTTTCTTCTTGATGCGCTCAAGCATGGCGCGCCGCCGCACGGTGGCATCGCACTGGGCCTCGACCGTCTGATCATGCTGCTCGCCGGCGCATCCTCGATCCGCGACGTCATCGCGTTCCCGAAGACGAGTTCCGGCTCGTGTCCGCTGACCGGTGCGCCCGATGCGGTCAGCGCTGCACAACTTGGGGAATTGCGTCTGCGGACGCAGTAGCGGACGCTGCGCGGAGGCGACCGCGCAGCCGAACGGCCGTGCGCGGCGTGGCGGTTCTTTCGAGCGAACGCTAGTATGGAGTAGACTTCGCCTTGCTCGTGACTTCGACATATCGGTTGAACCAGTATTTTGTAATTGGGAGTCCTACATCAGCCCGGCGGACGCGGAAGCCCCCTCGTAGGGGAAGCACGGAATCCGGGGTGCGGACACCCCCCTGTCACTAGAGACAGGTTCACCAGTCGAGGCACGGCAAGGCGGGGTTAGTGGGGAGCGGGGAGTACCTGACCGGCTAGGCAGCACCGGCGGAGGGCAGCTACATGCGAAGAGTCGTCACAGTTCTTATGATCGTCATGGTCGCCACAGCACTTGTCGCGTGCGGCGGGGCGCCGGCGGCCACGACAACCACCAGCCCCACCCCTGCGCCGGTCGCGAGGGCCAATCAGCCGGCTGTCACCGGTCAGACGGGTGCTGCAGCTCCTGGTGACATCTACTCGCCTACGCAGACAGTGACGCCGGGAGAGACACTCTCGAAGGACGCCGCGGTCGTTCCGGCTTCGGTACTCGCCAACGTCGCGGCGAAGAAGCCGATGCTGCTGTTCTGGTACGACTCGACCACCAAGGTCGCGACGGACCAGGTCAAGGAGATCACGTCGGCTCTCAAGAAGTACACCGGCGCGATCGAACTCGTCTCCATCGACTACACCGTCGGTCTTCCCTCGACCAATACGACGGCACCCGCCGGTTCTGAGACGGCGAAGATCGCGCTGTTCGCGAGGTCGCTACGGATCAGCACGACGCCTTACATCGTCTTCGTCGACCAGTACGGCCGCATCACCTACCGGTTCGCCGGCATCGTCGACAGCGGCCTCCTCGTGCGCGAAGTGATGCGCGCCACCCAGTAGCACGGGGGCTACGACCACCGACGTGACTGACCTCTTCTCCGATTCGACCGACAGCATCCTCGCTCGCGAAGCACCACTCGCGGCGAGGATGCGTCCGCGTTCGCTGGACGAATTCGTCGGGCAGGAGCAGGCGGTGGGGCCGGATACGGCTCTGCGGGCGGCGATCGAGCGGGACGAACTCAGCTCACTGATCCTGTACGGACCCGCCGGCTGCGGGAAGACGAGCCTGGCGAGGGTCATCGCGAACACGACGGCCGCCGCCTTCACCGAGGTCTCGGCCGTCAGCTCGGGCGTAGCGGACATCAGGAAGTCGATCGACACCGCGCGCGACCGACTGTCGTTCCAGGGCAGGCGCACGATCCTGTTCATCGACGAGATACACCGCTTCTCGAAGTCGCAGCAGGACGCGCTCCTGCACGCGGTCGAGGATCGGCTCGTCATCCTCATCGGTGCCACGACGGAGAACCCGTTCTTCGAGGTCAACGCGCCGCTCATCTCGCGTTCGCGTGTGGTCGAGCTGCACCCGCTGACGGACGAGGATGTGCGTCGGATCGTGCGCGGCGCGCTTGCCGATGCCGAGCGCGGCCTTGCCGGGGCGAATCCGCTCGCGCCGGAGGCCGAGGACGCGATCGTGCTCCGTGCAGGCGGGGACGCGCGCGCGGCGCTCAACACCCTCGAACAGGCGGCGGCCGAGGCTGGCCCGGGCGCGCAGATCGACGTCGCCGTGCTCGAACGCCTTGGCGGGGCCCGGCAGCTCACGTACGACAAGCGCGGCGACACGCACTACGACGTGATCTCCGCCTTCATCAAGTCGATGCGGGGTAGCGACCCGGACGCGGCGGTGTACTACCTCGCCCGCATGGTTCACGGAGGCGAGGACCCGAAGTTCATCGCCCGCCGCATGCTCATCTTCGCGAGTGAGGACGTCGGCAACGCCGACCCCCAGGCGATCCAGGTCGCCGCGGCCGCCTTCAAGGCAGCGGAGTCGATCGGGTGGCCCGAGTGTCGCATCAACCTGGCCCAGGCGGCCGTCTACCTCGCGCTCGCTCCCAAGAGCAACGCGTCGTATCTCGCGATTGATTCGGCGCTGAAGGACGTGCGCACGGGTCCGTCGCGCTCCGTGCCGGACCACCTGCGCGACAGGCACCGACCCGGAGCCGAGTCCTACGGCCCGTACCGCTATCCGCATGACTTCCCGGATGGCTGGGTGGATCAGCGATACCTGCCCGAAGGGCTCGCCGAAGGTGTCTTCTTCAAGGCCGGCTCGAAGGGCTGGGAGGCCGAGCGCGCCACGGCGCGCAAGGCGATGATCGAGCGCCGCACGAAGCCCGGCGCCTGAGCAGGGGTCTGCTAGACTCGGAACGACGGTCCTACCAGCGGGGGTGCAGCTCAAGATGGACGTTCAGGCGGGCCTTGTCATCGCGCTCTATACGGCGCTCATCATCTTCGTCGGTTTTGCGATCTGGTGCGTGCGCGAGCTTGTCGCAACGGCGCGCTCCGTCCGGACACTCTCCGACGACTTGCAGAAGACGTTGCCGCCACTTATCGAGCGCGCCGAGTCCACACTCGACTCGGTCGACCTGGAACTCAAGCGCATCAATGGGGTCGTCTCGCAGATCGAAGAGGTATCCGACCGCGTGACCAGCACGACTCGCGCCGCGCAGGGGCTCGTGGACGCGCCGGTGGCGGCCATGACCGGCTTGGCTGAGGGCGCGCTGACCTTCCTGCGGACCCTGTTCCGGAAGTAGCGGGCTTCTCGGGGCCCGACCTACGCACTGCTCGGCGCACGTGCACGAACCCACGATCGGGAGGCTTTCGATGGCCGACGCAGACAGAGTGGTTCTGACGGTGCCCGCGCTGGGCGAGTTCGCTCGCACGGTGCGGATGACCGCTGCCGAACTGGCGTCACGAGCCGGGATGGATATCGAAGGCATCGAGGATGTCCGGCTGGCCGTCGAAGAAGCGTTCGTCTTCGCGTCGGAGCACATCATGGGACCGAACGTGACCTTCACGTTCGATGTGGGCGCGGGCTTCGTGGTCCTTGAGGTCGGTCCTCTTCTTCCTTCGTGTGACGATGACGGGCCGGACCGCGGCGAACGCTACTCGCGCTACATCCTCGAATCGATCTGTGACGAGTTCGAACTAGTCTCTGACGACGACTCCTGCCACATCCGACTGGTGAAGAGAACGGTGTAGCGGGAGTGGCGATCACGCCCCGACGACGCACCACCCGGCCTTCCCGGAGGCTCGTGTGGGACAAGCAGCTCACTCACGAGCTGTTCGTCGCCTACCGCCTCAACGGGGACGAGGCCGCACGCGACGAGCTCGTCGAGATGTACCTGAACCTCGTGAAGTACCTTGCGAGCCGCTTCCGCAACCGCGGCGAGCCGGTGGACGACCTCATCCAGGTCGGCACGATCGGGCTGATCAAGGCGGTCGACCGCTTCGACATCGAGCGTGAGGTCGAGTTCACGACCTACGCGACGCCCACGATCGTGGGGGAGATCAAGCGCCACTTCCGCGACAAGGGTTGGGCCGTCAAGGTCCCGAGGCGGCTCCAGGAACTCTCGTTCAAGGTCAATCAGGCCGTCGACGCGCTGACGTCCAAGCTGCAGCGTTCGCCCATGGTGCCCGAGATAGCCGAGTACCTCGGTGTGACTCCCGACGACGTCCTCGAGGCGTTCGAGACGTTCGACGCGTACAACTTCGTCTCACTGGAGACGGACCGGACCAGCGACGGTTCCGAGTCGTTCTCGATACTCGAGTACATCGGCCACGACGACAAGCTGCTGAGCGTGGTCGACGACCGCGCGGTCCTGACAGCCGCACTCAAGGCCGTCGGGCCGCAGGAGCAGCGTGTGCTCTATCTGCGGTTCTTCGAGGGACTGACCCAGACCGAGATCGCGGAGAAGTTGGGTATCTCGCAGATGCAGGTATCGCGTCTGCTGCGACGGACGCTGCGAACACTTCGTCAAGGCATCGTGCCCGAGGGGAGCTACTGATCATGGCCTCGAACGAGCACTCCAAGGCACGCTGGACGCTCGCCGGGATCCGGGTGTGGACCGTCGTCGGCATCGTCGTTCTGGTCTTCGCGGGGATATGGCTGCTGTCGGCCATTTCCTTCGCATTGCTCCCGCTCACTCTGGGCCTACTGATCGTGCTTCTGCTCGAAGGTCCGGTCGAGTTCGTCGGGCAGAAGATCGGTCGCACGGCTTCGGTGATCGTCGTCTATCTCGGCTCTCTCGTGGTCATCGCCATCATGCTGATGGTCATCATCCCTCCCGTTTACGCCCAGATCGTCCAGTTCGTCCAGGCAGCGGGAGGCTACGTCACCCAGTCGTACAACTGGTGGCAGGACAACGTCATGCTGAAGCAGACCACCCCGGACTCCGCGTGGCTGCGGACCGCGACGGTGGCGCTCAAGGACCAGCTGCTCGCGGCTTCCGGATCGCTCTCCACCGGCGCCGCACAATTCGCGCTCAACGCGGGCGGCTGGGTCATGGCCGTCTTCTTCAACGTGACGATCGCACTGATGATCGCCTTCTACGCCCTCGCCGACCTGCCGCGTCTGGAGCGCGAGGTGTTCGCGATAGCGGGGGAGAAGTCGCGCGAGGAGCTCGCGCATGCGCTGCGGACGACCACGCGCGTGGTCGGCGGGTGGCTCACCGGGACGCTGATCCAGTCGGTCATCGTCGGCGTACTCATGACGGTCGGTCTCATGTTGCTGAACGTGCCGTATGCGGTCCTGATCGGCGTGCTCGGCGGACTACTCAACCCGGTGCCCTACGTCGGGTCGACAATCAGTTGGGTGATCGCAGGCGCCGCCGGGCTGATCCTCGGGCCGTGGATGGCGCTGTGGGCGTTCCTCGTGGCATGGGCCGCATCGAACATCAACGGCTTCGTGTTCGCGCCACGGATCATGTCGGAAAGCGTCGATCTGCACCCGCTCATCGTTCTCTCGTCGCTGCTGCTCGGAACCGCGCTGTTCGGGATGGCGGGGATGGTGTTCTCGGTGCCGGTCGCGGCCGTCGCCAAGGGCATGCTCCTCTACCGGTACGAGAAGTCGACCGACCATCCCCTGACCGACGAGGACGGCGTGATCTTCCGCGCTTCCAAGCAGGACACCGAGGATGACAGCGCGTCGCTCGACCGCGCGAAGCCGGATGACGACCTCGCATCTGATGGCTCCGGCGAGCCGAGCGGGCGCGACGGCTGAGCGCGTCCGCGAGTATCGCCGCAGCGCCCCGCTCACGGTAGAATCCGAGGGTAAGCGCACGTATGCACTCGCGTACGCACGCGCGCGAGTGCTGACAACCACCGGAAGAGACGCAGGCGCCGCAAGTGAACTCCGCCGAGATCCGCGAGAGCTACCTGTCCTTCTTCGAGAGCAAGGGCTGCCGCCGCTGGCCGTCCTCGTCGCTCGTACCCGACGATCCCTCCTTGCTGATGACGAGCGCCGGCATGGTGCAGTTCAAGCCGGTATTCCTCGGTGTGCGCGACCTCGGCTTCACTCGAGCGACCACGGTGCAGAAGTGCGTCCGTACCACCGACATCGACATCATCGGGACCACGGGGCGGCACCACTCGTTCTTCGAAATGCTCGGGAATTTCAGATTCGGCGATTACTTCAAGACCGAGGCCTGCACCTGGGCGTACGAGTACTCCGTCGACGTCCTGGGCCTCGACCCGACCCGGCTGTGGTTCACGATCTTCGAGGACGACGACGATGCCGAGCGCATCTGGCGTGACGTCGTCGGCGTGCCGCAGGACCGCATAGTGCGCATGGGCGCCAAGGACAACTTCTGGGCGGCCGGCCCCACCGGGCCGTGCGGCCCCTGCTCCGAGCTCTACTACGACCAGGGCCCCGAGGTCGGCTGCGGCAGCCCCGATTGCGCCATCGGCTGCGACTGCGACCGGTATCTCGAGTACTGGAACCTCGTGTTCATGCAGTACGACCGGGCCGAAGACGGCACCATGACCCCGCTGCCGAAGCAGAACATCGATACGGGCATGGGCCTCGAGCGCATCGCCGGCATCCTGCAGGGCGTCACGAGCAACTACGAGACGGACGTTCTAAAGACGATCATGGCGAAGGCGCAGGAGATCACGGGTCGTGTGTACGGTGCGGAAGGGGAGAGGGTCGATACATCCCTTCGTATCCTGGCGGACCACGCCCGCGCGGTCGCGTTCATGATCGCTGACGGCATCCTTCCCGCGAACGAGGGCCGGGGCTACGTGCTGAGGCGCATCCTGCGTCGTGCTGTGCGCCACGGTCGCCTTCTTGGTGTCGATGACCCATTCCTCGGTACGCTGATCGACGTCGTCGTGGAGCTCATGGGTCCCGCGTACCCGGAGATCGTCGAGCACCACTCGTTCATCACCCGCATCGTGCTCTCGGAAGAGCAGCGGTTCGGCGCGACACTGCGCCAGGGGCTCGTCCTGCTCGAGGCCGAGATCGATCGGACGAAGGGCTCCATACACGGCAATGCGCTCGACGGCTCGGTCGCGTTCACGCTGCACGACACGTACGGGTTCCCGATCGAGCTCACGTCCGAGATCGCCGCAGAGGCCGGTCTGCACGTCGACATGACCGCGTTCGAGGCGGACATGGCCGCGCAGCGACATCGCGCGCGTTCGGCGGTCAAGGATGAGTCGTGGAACATCGGATCCTCGTTCGACGACATCGCGCGCGCCAGCGGCCGGACCGATTTCCTCGGCTACGAAGTCGACGAGGCGACCGCCCGAGTGCTCGCGATCCTTGTGGATGGTGCGGCAGTCGAGCGCATCGATGCCGGGCAGGTCGCCGATGTCGTGCTCGACACCACCACGTTCTACGGAGAGCAGGGCGGTCAGGTCGGGGACACCGGCGAGCTCGTCGCTTCGGACGGCGCATTCCTCGTCGAGGACACGAAGCTCCCGCTCGCCGGACTCGTCTCGCACCGGGGCCTGCTGGAGTCGGGCTCGCTGGCCGTGGGCGAGCAGGTCCACGCCAAGATCTATCACCTGCGCCGCGAGCGCATCCGCCGAAACCACACGGCGACCCACCTGCTGCACTGGGCGCTCCGGCTCGTGCTCGGCGACCACGTGAAGCAGTCGGGCAGCTTCGTCAGCCCCGAGCGCCTCAGGTTCGACTTCACGCACTTCGAGGCCGTCAGCGCCGAGCAGCTCGCGAAGGTGGAGCGGCTCGTGAACGCCAAGATCATGGAAGACCATCCGGTGCGGGCCTACGAGACGACTCTGCAGGCCGCCCGGGAGTCCGGTGTGACCGCTCTGTTCGGCGAGAAGTACGGCGAGATCGTCCGCGTGCTCGAGGTCGGGAACTTCAGCCACGAGCTGTGCGGCGGAACGCACGTCACGCGCACGACCGAGATCGGCCTGCTCAAGGTCACGAGCGAGGGGTCGGTCGGCTCGAACCTGCGCCGCATAGAGGCGATCACGAGCTTTGACGCGCTGGAGTACCTGCGCGAGGAGGAGGTCGTGCTCGTCGCTGCGGCCGACGCGTTCAAGAGCCGTCCGAGCGAGGTCGCCGATCGCGTGACCGCGACGCTGAAGCGCGTTCGTGAACTCGAGAAGGTCATCGCAGACGCGAAGAAGCGCGCTCAGGGTGGCGCGTCATTCGACGAGTTCCCGACCGTCACCTCAGCGGCAGGTCACAAGGTCGCTGTCGGTCTCGTTCCCGAGATGGAGAGTGTCGACGACCTGCGCGAATGGTCGGACGTCCTGCGGCGAACGGTGGACGCGGTCGTTCTTGCCGCCGTCGCCGAGGGCCGCGTGCTCCTGCTCGCGGCCGGTTCTCCCGAAGCGATCGCGGCCGGCTTCGACGCCGGAGCGATCGTGAAGGCGATGGCTCCGCACGTGGGCGGTCGTGGCGGAGGCAAGCCAGCGATGGCACAGGGTGGCGGCGACGATGCGAGCGGCGTGGAAGCCGCGCTCGCGGCGGCTCGCGCGCTGGTCGCGGGATAGGGGACCGTCATGCGCCGCCTCGGGCTCGACATCGGCGAGCGCAGGATCGGCGTCGCCGTCTCCGACCCGACCGGAACGGTCGCAACGCCGCTCACGGTGCTGGACGCGCGTGCCCTCGCGCGCGATGCCGGGCCGCTGCGCCGGCTCGTCGAGGACTACGAGCCGGGCGAGATCGTCGTGGGCCTGCCACTGACGCTCGCCGGCGATGAAGGCCCACAGGCAGCTACCGTTCGGGCAACAGTGCGGCGACTTATCGAGCCTCTCGGCATAGTCGTCGCTTACCATGACGAGCGGTTCACGAGTGCCGAAGCCGAGCGGGCGATGGCGGCCGCCGGCGCGGATGCACGAGCGCGGCGCGGCGCGGTCGACATGGTCGCCGCGTCGGTGCTGCTGCAAAGCTACCTGGAAGCGGATCACGGCCACGGAGACTGACCCACATGACCGATGACGACCGACTGAGCGAGCCCGAGATCACGGACGTACCGGAGGTGGAGGACGAGCCGCTGCGGCCGTCCCCACTGCGTCGCACCGCGCCCCGGTCCTCAGTTCCGCGTCGCCCGGCTCGGGCAATCCCTGCCTCCGCGCAGGCGCGCATGCGCCGGCTGTGGATAGCGCTCGGCCTTCTCGTGCTGATCGTCGGCGTGATCGTGTATGCGGCGTGGTCGACGCTCTACAGCCCCGACGCCGCGGGCATCCTTGCGGGCAAGTCCGTCACTGTGGTCATCGCAGACGGGTCGTCCGGCGACAAGGTCGCCTCGCAGCTGTCCGGGGCGGGCGTCGTCGCTAACGCGACAATGTTCCGGGTCCAGGCTCAGCTCATGGGTGCGACCGGTGACATCAAGGCGGGCACCTACGCGTTCGTGACCGGCTCCGACTACGAGTCGGTCATCCGCCGGCTGCAGCAGGGTCCCCCCGCGGACCCGACGGTCACGTTCACGATCCCTGAGGGATGGGGCATCGAACGAACCGCCGCGCGGCTCGAGGACAAGCTCGGCATCCCGGCCGACGCCTTCATCAACCTCGCCACCACCGGTGCGAAGCAGTTCCACTATGCGTTCCTCGCCGAGAACAAGACCCCTTCGCTCGAGGGCTACCTCTTTCCGAAGACGTATACGGTCAAGGAGGGCACCACGGCCACGGGGGTCATCAACGTGATGCTCGCGCAGTACGGCGAGGAGACCGCGTCGCTCGACTACTCGTACGCCGAATCGAAGGGGCTCACATCGCACGACGCCCTCACGATCGCCTCGATCATCGAGCGTGAGGCATCGGTTCCGGCGGACAGGCCGAAGGTCGCGTCGGTCATCTACAACCGACTCGCGATCCACATGCGGTTGCAGCTCGACTCCACGGTTCAGTACGCGCTGCACGGCAAGGTGAAGCTGACGCTGGCTGATCTGCAGACCCAGAGCGCCTACAACACCTACGTCGTCGATGCCCTCCCGCCGGG
>JANYLP010000103.1 GCA_025361445.1 Coriobacteriia bacterium | reverse complement strand
CATCGGTATCAAGCGCCGCCCGCAGCGCGTCCATGTCGACGCCGCCGCGCTCGTTACCCGGGATCGTCGTGACCTCGTACCCGCACATCGACACCGTCGCAGGGTTCGTCCCGTGCGCGGAGTCCGGGATGACGACGCGCTTGCGCACGTCCCCGTTGGCCGCGTGATAGGCGCGGAACACGAGGAGCGCCGTCAGCTCACCGTGGGCTCCGGCCGCCGGCTGGAGCGTGACGCCGGGAAGTCCCGAGACCTCGGCCAGCGCGTTTGCGAGCGAGGTCATCAGCTCGAGCGCGCCCTGGACGGTCGCGATCGGCTGGTATGGGTGCAGCCCCGCGAAACCCTCGAGACGGCATGTATCCTCGTTCACCCTCGGGTTGTACTTCATGGTGCACGATCCGAGCGGGTAGGGACCACTGTCCACGCCGAAGTTCATGGTCGCCAGATGGTGGTAGTGGCGCGCGATCTCGACTTCGGTCACGTGCGGCAACCGTGGCGGCAGCCTGCGAGCGTGGCCGGCAAGATCGGATGCGGCGATAACCGGAACATCGAGCGACGGCGCCTCGAAGCACCGCGATGCGGTCGAGCCCGCATCCATGATCAGTCCGCGCGGACCGCGAGACGGCGCCGACGCCGGAACCACGTTCGCTTCCGGGCTCACAGTGACACCACCTCTCGGACGAAAGAGTCGATCTCGTCGCGTGTGCGCTTCTCCGTGACGGCGAAGAGCACCAGGCCATCGAGGCCCGGATCCACTGCGCCGAGGTCGACGCCTGCAAGGTAGCCGCGCTCGAGCATCACCGACTGCATTTCCGCAACGTCACCGGAGTAGCGCAGCGCGAATTCGTTCGCGTACGGGGCCGCCCAGACCGACTCGAACCGATCGGTCGCGACAAGAGCATCTCGCAGGTAGTGTGCCTTCGCGATGCTGGCCTCCCCCACCTCGGCGAGACCCTCGGCGCCCATGGCGGACAGATAGACCGATGCGGCCAGAGCGTTGAGGGCATGGTTCGAGCAGATGTTGCTCGTCGCCTTCTCGCGACGTATGTGCTGCTCGCGAGTCTGCATGGTGAGCACGAACGCCTCGCGCCCGTCGACGTCGAGCGTACGCCCGACCACCCGGCCCGGCATCTGACGCAGGAACTCCTGCTTGCATGCGAAGAACCCCAGCCCGGGTCCGCCGAACGACATCGCGTTGCCGAGAGGCTGCCCCTCGCCGACCACGATGTCCGCACCGAACGTCGAAGGGGGCTCGAGGACGCCTGCGAGCGCCGGGTTGACGCTGACGACGAACAGCGAGCCGCCGCCGTGCGCGGCGGCGGCTATCCCGGCAAGATCCTCCAGGTGCCCCAGGAAGTTCGGGGATGCCACGAGGACCGCAGCGGTATCGGTGTCGATGAGCGCGGCGAGAGAAGCAGCGGAGGTCACTCCGTCGATGACCGGGCAGGTCGCGACGGTGATCGTGCCTGAAGCGGCATAGGTGTCGAGAACGACACGCCACTCGGGGTGGACACTCCCGGCGACCACGATCCGAGGCCGCTTCGTCACTCTGGCGGCCATGAGCGCCGCTTCGACGAATGCGGTGGCACCGTCGTACATGGACGCGTTGGCGACGTCCATACCGGTGAGTTCGCAGATCATGGACTGGAACTCGTAGATGTTCTGCAGCGTGCCCTGGCTGACTTCCGGCTGATACGGCGTATATGCGGTGAAGAACTCGGGCCGCCGAAGCACGTGGTCCACGATCGACGGGATGTAGTGGTCGTAACAGCCCGCACCAGCGAAGCACACGACTCCACCCGCAGCCGTGTTCCGGCCGGCCAGCGCGCCCAGCCTGCGAACGACCTCCATCTCACCAAGGCCGTCCGGCAGGTCAAGGGGCCGGCTCAGGCGCACCGGGGCAGGTATGGACGTGAACAGACCGTCGATCGAGCCGACGCCGACCGCAGCAAGCATCGCGGCCCGGTCGTCACAGGACGCGGGAGAGAAGCGCATGGGTTCCTATGCCTCGTTTGCGACGAAGGACTCGTAGTCCCCCGCGGACATGAGATCGTCGAGCTGGGACGGATCGGCGAGCGCGACCTTGATCATCCATCCTGCGCCGTACGGGTCGCTGTTGATCATCTCCGGCGACTTGTCGAGCTCGTTGTTGACCTCGACGACCGCGCCGCTGAGCGGAGCGAACAGCTCCGATACCGACTTGACCGACTCGATCTCACCGAACGTCTCACCCGCCGCCAGTGCGTCGCCCACAGAAGGCAGGTCCACGTACACGACCTCGCCGAGCTGGTCCTGCGCGAAGTCAGAGATCCCGATGTATGCGGCGTCGCCTTCGACGCGGACCCACTCGTGCTCCTTGTCGTACCTCAGATCGGTGGGGTACACGATGCTGATGCGCTCCTTCCGGGGTCTTCGCGCCATCGGCCGAGTGGCCGAGACACTCACTGCGTCTTCTTCGGGTCTGTTTCGTTCAGGTGGACAGCGACGTCTTCGTCACGAACGGCGGACGCGTCACCGTCGCCTCGACGGTCTTGCGTCTGATCGACACTTCGAGCCTGGTTCCCGCCTCGGCGAGCGCCACCGGCACGTAAGCGGTCGCGATCCCATGGCCCAGAGTCGGCGAGAACGTGCCGCTAGCAACAGTACCGACCTCGGAACCCTCGTGCAACACAGGGTAGCCGTGCCGGGGGACGCCTTCCAGCACCGCGATCCCGACGAGGCGGCGCTTCAGGCCCGCGGCGCGGATGTGCTCGACCGCATCGCGGCCGACGTAGTCACCCTTCTTCGCCGAGACGACCCATCCGAGTCCGGCACTCAATGGATCGGTCGTCCGATCCATGTCGCTCCCGTGCAGGGGGTAGCCCATCTCGAGTCGCAGTGTGTCACGCGCGCCCAGACCGCACGGCGTCACCTCAGGATAGCTGAGAAGCAGGCGCCACACTGCCACCGCGGCGGCAGCAGAACAGACGATCTCCACGCCATCCTCGCCGGTGTAGCCCGTCCTGCCCAGAAGCACCGGGATCGATCCATCGAGCATCGCCTCGGCGATGTGGAAGCGCGCGGGCGGCTCGTGCCCGGCAAGTTCGGTGATGATGCGGACCGCTTCGGGGCCCTGCAGCGCGATGAGACCCGTGCGATCGGACTCGTCGACGAACTCGATGTCGCCCGGCAGGTGCGCCCGCATCCAGTCGACGTCGATGTCGTGGTTTCCGGCATTCGCGATCACCAGGTACTCCAGGTCGCCGGTGTGGTAGACGATCAGGTCGTCGATGACTCCCCCGGCCTCGTCCAGCATGACCGTGTACTGCGCGGCGCCGAGTTCGTCGATGCGGTGAAGGTCGCTCGCCACAAGATGCTGCAGTGCCTCGAACGCCCCAAAACCGAAGACGCGGAACTCCGCCATGTGGCAGACGTCGAAGATCCCCGCCCGGGTACGTACAGCGCGGTGCTCATCGATGATGCCCTCGTACTGGACGGGCATCTCCCAGCCGGCGAAGGGCACCATCCGCGCACCGAGAGCAACGTGCTCCTCGTACAGCGGGGTGCGATGCAGAACCTCTGACATGAAGCGACCACCTTCCGTCCCGGAAACGACTCACAGGAGTTCCCCGTCGCCGCGGACGGGACTCCCGATACCTGCTACCCGAAGATAGCCTTCCAAAGTCTGATGAAGAAGATCCCGATCGTCTCCCAGAAGTCCGGTGCACGGACTGGGTGGTCCGCAGTGAGGGGGATCTGAGCAAGCATGGATGAGCCTTGATACACCGAGAGCGTACCGATCCGATCACCCACCGCGATCGGGGCGCGCACGGAGCTCAGGAGCTCAACCTTCGTCTCAAGGGCGCCCGCCATGTCGAGCGCGGCCAACGAGGTCTCCTCGGCACTCACTGCGGTCACGGATATATCAACGTAGTCGGAAACGGGCACAGAACCATACTGCGCACCCGCAGTCGTGACCTGTGCGGGGGCGTAGTGGGCAAATCCCCAGTCGAGCAGCTTCTTCGCCTGCTTTGCCCGATCGACCTCGTTCGTGGCGCCCATGATCACGCCGACCAGTTCGACCGAGCCGCGTCTCGCCGCAACGACCACGCAGTAACCGGCGTCGTCGGTCCACCCGGTCTTGATGCCTTCCGCCCCGGAGTAGCTCTTGAGCAGGTCGTTGTGGTTCTGCAGCACGTGCGTGTAGCGGTCCGAGCGCACCTTGGCCTTGTACGTGCCGACGATCTCACGAAACACGGGGATCCGCATGGCGTAGCGAGCGAGAGCCGCCAGGTCGGATGCACTGGTGTGGTGGCCCGCCTGATCGAGACCGTGCGGGTTCGCATAGTGCGTATTGCGGAGATCGAGAGCGGCGGCCTTGTCGTTCATCATCGCGACGAAGCCGTCCACCGTACCGCCGACGTGTTCGGCCACGAGCGTGGCCGCATCGTTGCCCGACTGGATGAGCACGCCCTTGAGAAGCTCGCCCATCGAGAAGCGCTCCCCCGGAACGAGCCCCATGGCGGACTGCCCTACGATCGCGGCCGCCCTGTCTACCGTGACCATGTCGTCCAGACCGGCCTGCTCGATCGCAACCACCGCGGTCATGATCTTCGTGGTTGATGCCATCGCGCGCACCGAATCAGGGTCGCGCGCCCACAGTACGCGCCCGTCCATCGTCATGAGGATCCCGGACGGGATCGACAGGTCCGGCGCCTTCGCCCGGAGTGCCGTGGTCTTGCCGATGCGGACGCCACCGACGAGGTCGTTGTCCATGACGGCCGCGCGAGCTGCAGGGGGTGCGTAGGCCGAAACGGGCCCGGCCAGAAGGGCACACACGACTCCGATGATGAAACGGTGCATGCCGAGCTTCATGGTCGGGACGGGTCCTTTGGAGATCGGCGGCTGGCGCACGTATGGTACGCCACCCGCTGCGACTGGTTCCTCTATGATGGTCACGTATCGCCCGCAACGTGCCAACGCGCCGGGACCGGCTCTCGACCCGAGGAGAGATCGACGTGGACTACGCACGCTTCGAGCGTCTGACTATCGGCGTCGGCGCCGCTGCCATCGTTGGGACCGCGACTATCTCGCTCAGCGTGGGCGCGGGCCCGATCGAGCTCGTCGCACAGCTCCTGCTCCTGGCGGTACTGTTCGGCGCGGTGCGTTGGGGGCTTCGGGGCGGGGCGATCGCTGCAGTCGCTGCACTTGCCGCCTACGCCGCCATCAAGACGATTGCTGCGTCGGGCAACTTCTCGAACCCCGACCTCCTCCGTCTGCTCGCCCTGCACGGCGCGATGTACGCGCTCGTCGGCATCGCCGGCGGCGAGGCGTGCAGTCGCATGAAGAGCCTCTTCGCCCGAGCGCACGATGCGCGAGCAATCGACGACGCGTCGACCGCGTACACACCGCAGTTCATCGCCCGTCTGCTCAAGGAAGCGGTCGCCACCTACCAGCGATACACCCTCACGTTCTCCGTCCTCGTGGTCTCCGTGGACGGCAGAGCGACAAGCGGGATGGGCGCTGCCGAGGCTTCCGGGGTCGCGCGAACGATCGCCATCCGACTCCGGAGGGGTCTCAGACTGGTCGACGAGGTCGGACGGCTGCCGTGGGGGGCGTTTGTGATCGTCCTGCCGCAGACCGGGCGCTCGGGCGCCGAGATCGCCGGCGACCGCCTCAGGGCGGACCTGCGGGAGACGCTGCACATCGAGGACGCCGCGATCACGGTCCGCACGCTGACCGCCGCTGACGACATCGACGACATCAGCGCTCTCGCGGAAGAAGCGGATCCTCAGACGTCGGCCGCCGTCTGAGCCTTCAGACCGCGTCGGGCTCGTACACCTGCGAAGCGTGCAGGAGTGAGACGCCCGCTCGCGTCAGGATCTCCGAAGCCGCTACCGCATCCTCGACCCGAAGGATGTCGACCGCCGTCGCCGCATCCGGCTTAAGGAAGCAGTAGAGGTACTCGACGTTGACCCCCTCGTTGCCCAGAAGCTCGAGGACATCGGCGAGCCCGCCGGCTCGGTCCGGGACCTCGGCGGCGATCACCCGCGTGACCGAGACGGCGAAGCCGTCGCGCTCGAGAACGCCACGGGCCGTGTGCGGACGATCGCAGATCACGCGCGCGACCCCATAGTCGGCGGTGTCGGCGACAACGAGCGCGTGCATGTTGAGCCCGGCGTCACCCAAGAGGCGGCACATCCGCGCCAGTCTGCCCTGCTCGTTCGCCAGGAACACCGACAGCTGTTCTACCATCGCCGCCTCACTCCCCTTCGCGTCGAAGATCGAGGACCCGCTTCGCCTTGCCCTCGCTGCGCTGGATGGCGCGCGGCTCGACCAGCTTCACGTCCACGCTGACCGCCAGTGACGACGCGATCGCGCCGGCGACCTTCCGCTGGAGCGACTCGAGTTCGCGGATCTCGTCGAATGCGAAGTCCGGGCCCACTTCGACCTGGACCTCGACGGTGTCCATCGAGCCGCGCTTTCCGAGTACGACCTGGTAGTGCGGAGCGACGCCCGGTATGCCCATCAGGACCTGCTCTATCTGGCTCGGGTAGACGTTGACCCCTCGGATGATGAGCATGTCATCGGTGCGCCCCGTCACACGCTCCATGCGCCGGAACGTCCGGCCGCACGCGCACTCCCCCGGGATGATTCGGCTGATGTCGCGCGTTCGATACCGGATGACCGGGATGCCTTCCTTCGTGAGTGTCGTGAAGACGACCTCACCCTGCTCACCGTCCGCTACGGGCTCCATCGTGTGCGGGTCCAGTATCTCGATGAGGAAGTGGTCCTCGAACACGTGGAGCCCCTGCTTGTGGCGACACTCAGACGCTACGCCGGGGCCCATGACCTCGGAGAGACCGTAGATGTCGATCGCTGTGATCCCCAGGGCGTCCTCGATCTGCGACCGCATGGCCTCGCTCCACGGCTCCGCGCCGAAGACCCCGACTTTGAGCGGAAGCGACCGGATGTCGACGCCCATCGATGCGGCTGTCTCGGCGATCAGCAACGCGTAGCTCGGTGTGCACGCCAACACGGTGACGCCGAAATCCTTGAGGATCTGCACCTGCCGAGCGGTGTTGCCGCCGGACACGGGGATCGTCATCGCGCCAAGGCGCTCTGACCCGTAGTGCGCGCCAAGGCCTCCCGTGAAGAGTCCGTAGCCGTAGGTGACCTGGACGATGTCGTCGGCTGTCGCTCCAGCGCACGCGAATGTGCGCGCCATCAGGTCGCTCCAGCGCTCGATGTCGCCTCGCGTGTAGCCGACCACGGACACCTGCCCGGTCGTTCCCGAGGAGGAGTGGACGCGCACGATATCGCGCAGAGGAACCGCGAACATCCCGAAAGGGTACGCCGCGCGCAGGTCGTCCTTCACCGTGAACGGGACGCGCTTCAGGTCACCTAGAGTCTCGAGGGAATCCGGCTCGAAGCCGGCCTCGTCGTATTTCCGGCGGTACAGAGGCACGTTGTCGTAGACGCGCCTGAGTTGTGTCCGCAAACGATCGAGCTGAAGCGCCCTGAGCGCCTCGCTCGGCATCGTCTCGAGTTCGGGCTGGAACATGGGCGCGCCCCTTCGCGTCGAGAGGTGACGGCGTGCAAACCCGGCGACCCCGACCGGCCGCGGCTAAGGGCCGACCGTTCCTGTCGGTGTCGTCGAGGGCTTCGTGCCTACGCGAACGACCTCCAGTTTGGGGCTGTAGTGTGACACGAACGTGTCTTCGGTCACCACCTGGCCGCCCAGGTAGACCGTGCGTCTGACGACGACCTGACACCCGTCGACGCCCCCGTCCTCAACGACACGCTTCCCTATGAGCATCGTGGGATCCTTGATCTCCTCGACGCTGTGGGGGACGACGTCCGTAAAGGGGCCGGTGGTGTATTCGACGTGGTACCCGGGGTCGGTGCCGTACAGCGAGATCGTCAGCGTGCTCGCCGTTACGGCTGTCCGAATGAGGATCCAGTTGGGCGTGGTGTTCTTGAACTTGAAGTCGGGACCTCCCCAAGACACGGTCGCGTCTCGGCCCTTGGGGTAGTGCGAGATGTAGAAGGAGTGGTTGTGGCGCTCCACGATCGGCAGCCCCGAGAAGAACACGGTGTTGAAGAACGTGCTCCCGACCTGGCACACTCCCCCGCCGAGCTGCGGGACGAGCTTGCCCTTCACGATCGCAGGCGCTTCCTGATAGCCCTTGGCAGCGGTGCGCTGACCCGCTGTCCCGTTGAAGCTGAAGACCGCACCAGGAGCGATGAGCTTGCCGTCGAACGCACGGGCCAGTAGGTGCACGTTGTTCGTGCGAGCAGGATTGACCGTCGAGTAGCTCGTCGTGAAAGTCGAGATACGCTCAGAGATCCCCATGTCTTTGGCGGCCTCTGTCGTCAGCGCGGGCTGCGTCTCCTTGAACCGTAGTGCCGCGGTTCGCGTTCCACCCGTTCGGCATGCGGCGAGCAGGTCCGCCGCCAACATCGCCGTATCGGGTCCGCGTCCCACCTGGGCCGGGACGACCCGGACCGAGCCCTTCTCGGCGGGGG
>JANYLP010000093.1 GCA_025361445.1 Coriobacteriia bacterium | reverse complement strand
CGCGAACGAGTACTGGGACAACCACGCCGACGGCCTCTATCACTGCGCCGGATGCGGTCAGGTGCTCTTCGACTCCGACGACAAGTTCGATTCAGGGACCGGCTGGCCATCTTTCTGCCGCACGGTCGAGCCGCGAGCCGTCGAGACGCACACCGATACGCAGTTCGGGACCACCCGGACGGAGGTTCGCTGCGCTCGATGCGGCGGCCACCTCGGGCACCTCTTCAACGACGGGCCCGCGCCATCACTCATGCGCTACTGCATGAACTCCGCGGCCCTCACCTTCGGCCCACGGCCGTGAATGCCATCGCCCGGTCACGGGTGAGCTGGCGCACGGTCGCCACCGTGGTCGCCGCTGTCGCGTGCGCAGGCGCGGGCGCTTGGGTGCTTCTCGGAGGAGAGCGCTCGTTCCTTCTGTCCTATGTCGATCTCGGCTTCCATGAGCTCGGTCACCTGCTGCTGTCCTGGGCGCCCGGTCTGGTGCCAGCCCTCGCCGGGTCCGTCGCGCAGATCCTGGTCCCCATCGGCCTCGCTCTCTACTTCGGTTCGCGGCGCGAGTCCTATGCGAGTTCGCTGATGCTCGCCTGGGCTGCGACGTCTGCCGCCAACGTCAGTGTGTACGTCGCCGACGCACCGATGCAGGCGCTCACGTTGCTTGGGAACGGCCGCCACGACTGGGCTTGGGTGTTCAGCTCGTGGGGCCATCTCGACTGGGCGGCGCCGTTCGCCTCGGGCGTTCGCTGGTTCGCCGTCGCGCTCGCGCTGCTCGGCCTGCTCGTGGCGCTGCTCTCGCTGCTGACGCCTCACGCGCAGGAACGGGCCGAGCAGAAGCGCCGCGCCGCTGCGGATGCGCGCGAGGCCGCTGCACGTGCGAGGGCGCCGCGCCGGGAGCCGGGCAACGTCCCCCGTTCGCGCGGGACGCAGGCGCCGCCTCCGGCTCCGGCAGGCCACTTCTAGCCACCGGGCAGCGGGCCGCCCGGACTGTTGCGCTCGAGTCCACGCCGATTCGGGGTATAGGTTGCTGTTCGCACCACGTGCGTCGAGCGACTCCGAAGAGGCGATGTGCCATGAGCCCGAAGGACCTTTCGGGGCGGACGAGCGAGGCCGAAGCCGCTAAGCACGCGGCCGCGTCGGCCGCGCTGACCTACATCGAAGCGGGCACCGTCATCGGGGTCGGTACCGGTACGACGGCTTCCGCGTTCATCGACGCGCTCGCCGCACACACGGGCGCCCGGCCGGTCGCGGTGGTAGCCAGTTCGCTCGAGACCGCCCACCTGCTCCGCGCGGTCGGCATCGAGGTCTCACCTCTCCCACCGTCGGGCCGTATCCCTCTCTACGTCGATGGCGCCGACGAGGTCGATCGCGAGCTGCGCATGCTCAAGGGCCACGGTGGTGCGCACACACGGGAGAAGGTCCTCGCCTCTGCGGCGGACCTCTTCGTCTGCATCGTCGACGACACCAAGCCGGTGGAAGCGCTCACCGGATACACGGTTCCGGTGGAGTATGTGCCGATGGCCCGGGCCTTCGTCGCCCGTGAGATCGAGAAGCTCGGCGGACGGTGTGCGCATCGTCCCGGCTTCGTCACCGACAACGGCAACGAGCTCTTCGACGTCTACAACCTCGATCTGGCCGAGCCGGGATATCTCGAAGGCCGCCTCGAGGACATCCCCGGCGTGGTGTGCTGCGGCATCTTCGCCCGCCGCGCCGCCGACATCCTGATCGTGGGCCGTCCCGACGGAAGCGTGGAGACACGCCGGGCGTTCTGACGGACGGCACAGACCCGCTGCGCCGCCGGTGCGCTACCATCGCGTTCGCACGCAGCCCTTCGATCCGGAAGGCCCCACATGGACCGCGAACGCGACCTGGAGCGCTACCGCGCGCTCGCTCTCGAACTCGGCGCGACCGACGTCGTCGCCTTCACCCCTGACGAGATCGTCTTCGAACCGCGCACGATCCTGAAGTGCATGTTCGGCTGCAGCGACTGGGGGAAGGGCCCGACCTGCCCGTCGCGCGCCGGCTCGCTCATGCCCTGGGAGTACGAACCGATCCTGCGGCGCTATCGCTGGGGCCTCATCGTGCACTCTCCGGACAAGAAGATCGCACAGGAAGCGTCGTTCGCACTGGAGCAGCAGGCGTTCATCGACGGCTACTACCTCGCGTTCTCGATGAGCGACTGCGCCTGCTGCCCCGAGTGCGTGGGTCTTGCGGACAAACCGTGCGCGAATCCGAAGAAGGCCCGGCCCGCATTCCACTCGGTCGGTATCGACGTGTTCGCCACCGCGCGACACTTCGGGCTGCCGATCGAGACGCTCGCGTCCGACGACGCGCCGGCCGACTGGTACGCGGCGGTGTGGGTCGAGTGACCCGCCTGTCGTTCGGACCGGCGTCTCCCGAAGTGATCGCTCTCGCGGCCGATCCGGTGATGGCTCGCGTCATCGGCGCGGTGGGCGATGTCAGCGTCGGCGTCGAGCCCGATCGCTTCACGGCGCTTGCGAGCGCGATCGTCGGACAGCAACTGTCCACGAAGGCGGCCGACACGATCTGGCGCAGGTTCGCGGCGCTCGGGCCGGTGGAACCCCTGTCAGTGCTGGCGCTCGAGGAAGCTGCGATGCGCTCCGTAGGCCTCTCCGGCGCCAAGACCCGCTACGTCCGCGATCTGGCCGAGCGGATCGCGACCGGCGACCTCGATCTGAAAGCCCTCGACGCCCTCGACGACGAGACGGTCATCGCCGACGTCACGCGCGTGAAGGGCATCGGCCGCTGGACCGCCGAGATGTTCCTGGTGTTCTGTTTGACACGGCCCGACGTGCTCGCCTGCGACGACGGTGGGCTGCAGCGGGCGGGTGGTTGGGCTCTGGAGCTCGGCCGCTCGGCGACTCCCGCGGAACTCGGCGCGGCAGGCCTCGCATGGACACCCTACCGCTCTGTCGCCTCGCTCTATCTCTGGGCGTCGCTCGACACCGGGCTGGTGCCGCGCACCTCGCAGCCGGGCGGACTGACGCCTCGCGAGGTATAGGGCGCGCTAGTCTATCCGCACTCCCGCGTACGCTGAGGCCTCCGCACGTTCCCGTGCGACGCTCTTGATCGCGCCCAGCGCCGCCGCCACTGCCGGGCTCGTGCCACTGCCTCGCCGTATGAGTGCCACCACGTGGCGGCGTATCTCCATGTCGGCGGGCTGCCGGAACGCCACGCCCGGGTAGTCGGCGAAGCGCGCCATCGGCGGGACGAGCGCGACGCCGAGTCCCGCTTCCACAGCCGCCAAGATCACCTGATAGTCGTTGCTGTGCATGTCGACCTTCGGCTCATACCCCGCTTCGTTGGCCACACGGATCTGGACCTCCAGGAACGGCGAGCCGTCGCGCCCCACGATCCAGGCGTCGTCGCGTAAGTCGGCGATCCGGACGGGGCCTGCCGCGAGCGGATGGGAGACGGGCAGCGCGATCGCCATCGGCTCGCTCAGAAGCGGCACGCGCTCGAGTCCGGGGTCGAGTCGGGGCGGAAGCATCTCGAACTCGTAGGTCAGCAGTATGTCGAGCTCGCCGATGCGCAGAAGCGGGATGCCTTCCTCCGGCTCGAGGTCGATCATCCGCAGCTGTAACCGTGGGTACGCGGCCTTCAGACGCGCGAGCGCCGGCACCAGGAGCGTGCGCGCCGCGGTAGGGAAGGCCGACGTGTGGACACGGCCGGCGACGCCGTGAGCGACGGCGTCCACATCCGCCTGCGCCTCTTCAAGGACCGCCAGAACCTGCTCGGTGTACGTGACGAGCCGCTCGCCGGCCGGGGTCAGGCGCACACCGCGCCCCGCGCGCTCAAGCAGTTCAACGCCAGCTTCGCGCTCGAGCGTCGACATCTGCTGGGACACCGCGGAGGGCGAGAGGTAGAGCGCTTCCGCGGCAGCGGCGATCGAGCCGCGCGCGGCGACTTCCCTCAGCACCCGCATGCGATTGACGTTGAGCATTAAGAGAATCTTACGAGAAACGGAAGGAAGCGACAATGGATACAACGCATCGAAGGCCCGATGATTGCACTCGTAGCAGACATCACAGCCGTATGCGCTAGGAGGCAGTCATGTTCCAGGATTCACTGTCCGAGGGTCACATCTACTGGGGCCGTTTCGCAGGCGTCATCGCGATCGTCGCTGCCATAGCATTCGTGATCCCGCACATCTAACCCGCCCTCATCCCACCGGTCGTCGACGACTCCCTGCGGAGACGACCGGTTCTTCCTCCCCGCACCAAGCACGAGCGCTCCGTCCTCCCCGGACGGAGCGCTCGCGTGGTTTCCGGGGAGGTTTGCACAGCGCGCTCCGAACCTGTACCATTACCTGTACAGGTCACACGATCGGAGCAAACCAATGGACGCCGTTCCTTACACCACCGTGCGCGCCAACCTCGCCGACCTGATGGACCGGGTGTGCGAGGACCACGCGCCGTTCATCGTCACCCGGAAGGCGTCGTCGTCCGTGGTGATGATCTCGCTCGCCGACTACGAGGCTCTCGAGGAGACGTCGTACCTGCTGCGAAGCCCGAAGAGCGCGCGGCGCCTGCTCGAGTCGGTCGCCGAGCTGGACAGCGGACATGGCGCGGAGCGGACTCTCGCCGAGTGAGACTCGTCTTCGCGAAGAACGCCTGGGAGGACTACCTCTTCTGGCAGAAGACCGACCGGGCGAAGGTTCAGCGCATCAACGCTCTCATCCGGGACATCGAGCGCTCACCGTTCGAGGGTATCGGGAAGCCGGAACAGCTACGACACGCGCTTTCGGGGTACTGGTCGCGCCGCATCGACGAGGAGCACCGGATCGTGTACCGGGTGGCCGGTGACGACCTGCTGATCGCGCAGCTGCGGCATCACTACTGACGGGTTCGACCCCGCGGCGGATGCCTGCATGACGAAGGCCCCAGCAACGCGCCGGGGCCTTCGTCATGCGAGTGCGGATCCGCGAACCCTAGTACGCCTCGCAGAACACCTCGTAGTACGCCTGCGGGTGCCGGCACGCCGGGCACAGGTCCGGCGCCGAGGTGCCCTCGTGGACGTAGCCGCAGTTGCGGCACTTCCACTTCATGGGCTTGTCGCGGCTGAACACCCGCTGCGCCTCGATGTTCTCGAGAAGCTTGCGGTAGCGGGTCTCGTGATGCGCTTCCACGTCGGCGATCTCGCGCCATGAGGTGGCGATGGCCGGGAAGCCTTCCGCGTCCGCGACATCCGCGAAGTCGGGGTAGAGCACGCTCCACTCCATCTTCTCGCCCTCGGCGGATGCGAGCAGGTTCTCGGTGGTGGTGCCCACGCGGCCGGCCGGGTACGACGCCGTGATCTCCGTGTCGCCGCCCTCGAGGTAGCAGAAGAAGATCTTCGCGTGTTCCTTCTCGTTGTCGGCGGTCTCCGTGAACAGCGCGGAGATCTGCTCGTAGCCCTCCTTCTTGGCGACGGAAGCGAAGAACGTGTAGCGGTTGCGGGCCTGGCTCTCGCCCGCGAATGACTTCAGCAGGTTCAGTTCGGTCTTGGTCCCCTTGATGCTCAAGGTGATGACCCCTTTCGGATAGACGCCGTGGTTGTACGTCATAGGTTACCCGCTCGTGCGGGCGCGCTCACGCGTGGCGGCATCCGCGTTCTCCCGGAAAGGATATTGACTAGTGTGAAGTGCGTAGTAGTATGAACGCGAACTAGTAGCACCGTCACAATAGCAACGCACATACGAAGACAACCGGATCGCCCTGTCGCCAGAAGGCGGGTCAGGTCCGACGAAGCACAGCAAGGAGGTGGGCCGTGGACGTCGCAGATGAGGTCATGCTGCGCAAGTTCCAGAAGGAACTGAACTCCGGCATCGTCTCGCTCGTCCTGCTGGCCATCCTCGATCGCTCCGGCGAGCCGCTCTACGGCTATCAGATCGCCAAGAGCATCGAGGGCAACTGGCAGGAAGGCGCGCCGGTCAAGCAGGGAACGCTCTACCCGGTCCTTCGTTCGATGGAGGAGACCGGGCTGCTCGCAAGCCGCGT
>JANYLP010000088.1 GCA_025361445.1 Coriobacteriia bacterium | reverse complement strand
GCCGGCACGACGCCCATGGACGTCACGAGAACCATCTGCAGCCACCCGAACGCGTAGACCACGAGGATCACAGTGGCAGCGGCTGCGACGTCGGCGACAACGTTCCATGTCACGGACTCATGGACCCGCTCGCGCACCCACGCGCCTGCGCACGCGCCCGCAAGGAAGCCCAGGAGATACCCACCGGTCGGGCCGAGCAGTACGCCGAACCCGCCGCGCATCCCGGAGAAGACCGGAAGCCCGACCAGCCCGGCGGCGAGATACACACTCACCGTGAGCGCAGCCCGCTGGGGACGCTGTGTCAGCGCGATGAGCACGAGAACGAGCGTCTGCAGCGTGAGCGGGACGGGTCCGACCGGGACTGCGAGCACCGCGGAACCGGCGAGCAGGGCCGCGAGCAGCGCCGACGTCGTCAGCTCGTGGGCGGCGGAATGGGCCTCGGAAGACGTATGCGGCATGTGGACCCCGGAGACTCGCGTTTGTCGGCTTCGGTTCTCGCGGCGGTGATTGTAAACCACGCCCCGTGTGCGGGTTGACGGTAGCTGAAAGCGCCACGCGCGGTCAACGACGGATCATCTACCCGAGGCGCAGTGTGACCTCACCTGACGAGACCGGCACGATGCCGCTCGCATCTTCGACGAGCAGGCGCCCCTGCGCATCGATCCCGAGCGCCAGTCCGGTAGCGATGACGTTGCCGCGGGCGTCGCTGACGGTCACGTCACGTCCGGTGAGCCACGCTCGCCTGCCGTACGCTTCGCGCAAGCGGTCGAAGCCTTCCGTCTTCCAGGCCTCGTACGCATCGCCGACTCCGTCGAGGACTGCCGCAGCGACCTCCGCCAGCGGGACACGGCGTCCCGCCAGTTCGTCGAGGCTGACAGCGGGAGTACCCGCGGGTGTCTCGCGGACGTTCACGCCGACTCCGGCGACGACCCACGTCACGCGCCAGCCCTCGCTCAGGCCCTCGAGGAGCACGCCCGCGAGCTTTCGCCCGTCGGGTGAGAGCAGGTCGTTCGGCCACTTCAGGAGCGCGTCGACACCGAACCGATCGAGCGCCCGGCCGACCCCGAGACCAACGACGAGCGGAAGCACCACTGCATCCGGCAGCTCGACCTCCGGGCGCAGCACGACAGATGTATAGACGCCGCCGTCAGGAGACGCCCACGTGCGGCCGAGGCGGCCTCGCCCCTTCGTCTGCTCGCGAGCGAGCACGACGGTGCCCTCGGCAGCGCCCGCGATCGCGAGGTCGCGCGCGTCGTCGTTCGTGGACCCGGTGACCCCGCCTCCCTCGAGTCTGACCGCGAACGAGCCGCGCAACAGCGGACTGACCTCGAGCGGGATCGGCGCGTCGGGTGACGACAGCAGTCGGTAACCTTCACCGGACCGCGCCTCGATCCCGTAGCCGAGTTCGCGCAAAGCTTCGATGTGCTTACGAATGGCCACGCGGCTCACGCCGAGTTCCCCGGCGAGGTGCTCGCCCGAGACACCGGATGCGCTGGCGCGAAGAGCGGCGAGAACCGCTACGCGACGGTCTTCAGATACCCGCGTCATCCGCACTCTCCTGGGATCCGGGAACGATCATGGCCTGCAGTGCCCATCGGACCCAACGGCTGCGCCGGGGCCACAGAACCGCCCATGCGAAGTAGCTCGCCGCAGAGCCGACGGCCAAAGGCATCCAGGTTCGCGTCAGCGCGGAAACGATGAAACCGAACAACGCAGGCGCCTGCGCGACCATATGGCTCGCGATCGTCGCCGCGGCGAAGGTCGAGTAGACCGGTCGATGCACGCGCCAGGGCTTGTCGTTGTCCAGATGCACCACGATGCCGGCCCGAGCGATCCGCTCGCGCACGATCGGTGCCGTAGGAGTGATGAGCAGAGCCGGCACGGCGAACGCGGCGGCCAGAAGCGGCTCGTCACGTGCGGCCCCTTGCTGCAGAAGGATCGCCACCGTACACGCGAGGAAGAACACCGGGAACAGCATCAGCATGGAGCAGATCGCACGCGCCATGTTGAGCGACCACTCGAAGCCGTCGTCGCCCGGCACCATGCGCCACGGCATCTTCACGAAGCGGTCCCCCGGGCATCCAGGCCGAAATCGAGCGGTGGCGCGAACGTCAGCGCCGATGCGCTCACACGGTCCACGCCAAGTGCAGCCAGCGCTGGAAGCCGCTCGAGGGTGATCCCGCCTGAGGCCTCCGTCTCGCAGCGCGCACCAACGGGTGTGGCCGCGCGTAACGCGGCTACCGCCTCCGTGAGAGCGATGTCATCCATGTTGTCGAGCAGCACGAAGTCGGCGCCCGCGGCCGCTGCTTCGGCAGCTTGGACTGCGGTATCCGCTTCAACCTCGATGGGGATATCCGGATGACTGGCTCGCGCCGCCGCGACGGCTGCAGCGATTCCACCCGCAGCGAGGATGTGGTTGTCCTTGATGAGGACCATGTCCCAGAGGCCCATACGGTGGTTCGACCCGCCGCCGGCTTTCACCGCGTACTTCGAGAGCGCGCGCAGGCCGGGAAGGGTCTTGCGGGTGTCGAGCACGCGGAGCGTCGGGCCGGCGGCTTCCTGCCATTGCGCCGCCCGGGTGGCGATACCCGAGAGCACCATCACGAAGTCGAGCGCGGTGCGCTCTGCGGCGAGGATCACGCGGGCGTCACCCTCGACCTCGAGCACTGCTTCGCCCGCGCGCACGCGCGCGCCCTCGGGCACGAGGGGGAAGCAGTCTGGGGCGGCACTGCCGGACGCCTCGGCCAGCATCTCGAACACGCGGGCTGCAACGGGAAGACCGCAAACGACGCCATCCCCGCGAGCCCGCACCACGCCCGCGAACGTGGCCCCGCTCGGCAGAAGCGAGCCCGTGACGTCACGCTCGAGAAGAGCGGCCGCGCCTGAGAGCAGCGAATCGGCCTCCACCCCAAGATCTTCGGCCAGAGCCGCAGCTACGATCTCGTCGATCGGCGGCAGATGGAGATCGGTCGTCACGCGCCCGCTCCGGGCCAGCTGGGCGTGTCGGCCCCCGCGCTGGGGCCGCGCACCGCTTCGAGACGTGGCTTCGCGCCGCGGCGCCACACGGTGTGTACGCGCCAGGCCTCGTCATCGCGCGCCGGGAAGTCATCGCGCCAGTGCGCTCCGCGGCTTTCCGTGCGATACCGGGCCGCATGGGTGGTCAGCGCCGCGAGCGTCACCATGTTCTGGACTTCAAGCTCCACCGGGCGACGCAGGCTCACATCGAGAAGGCCGCACAGCTCGTCGAGCACCAGCGTCGCCCGCGCGAGACCGTCCTCCGTACGGATCATGCCGACGAACTCGCTCATGAGCGACTGGATCGTCTCGCGGGCAACGGGAAGCGCAACCAGCTGAACCGACTCTTCCTCGGGCGACATCACGCGGCGGCCTTCGCTCTCGCGGGCTGGTTCGAGCGCGCGCACGATACGGCGCGAGAGCACGAGGCCCTCCAGAAGCGAGTTGCTCGCGAGCCGATTCGCGCCGTGTAGGCCGGAGCATGCGCACTCGCCCGACGCGTACAGGCCCGGCACGCTCGTCCGGCCGTCGATGTCCACGCGGATGCCACCGATCGCGTAGTGCGCGGCGGGCGCCACCGGGATGAGGTCCTTCGAGAGGTCGTAGCCGGCCTCCAGGCAGGTGTCGAAGATCATCGGGAAGCGCGCTTTGAGCAGCGCCTCGCCGAGGTGGCGCGCGTCGAGCCAGACGTTGGGTCGCCCGCAGCGCTGCATGACCTTCACGATCTCGCGGCTGACCACGTCACGCGGCGCGAGTTCCGCGAGCGGGTGGACGCCGAGCATGAAGCGGTTCTCTTCGCAGTCGAGGAGGTAGGCGCCCTCGCCGCGTAGCGCTTCGGTGATGAGGAACTTCGGGGTGGCGGCGGAATCGAAAGCCGTGGGATGGAACTGGACGAACTCGAGGTCGGCGAGCTCGGCGCCCGCGCGCCACGCAGCCGCAACCCCGTCACCGGTGGCGACCGCCGGGTTGGTGGTCACGCGGAAGAGCTGGCCGGTGCCGCCGGTGGCGAGCACGACCGAGTCGGCCCAGAACACGGACAGCCGGCGCGCCATCGGATCGTGCACGAGCGCGCCCACGCAGCGATCCCCCGCCGTGAGCAGATCGACCAGGAAGCGGTCCTCGTACAGCGTCACGCCGTCGGCGCTGCGGACGCGCGCGGACAGCGTGTTCTGGATCTCGGCCCCGGTGGCGTCTCCCGAATGCAGCACGCGGGGCAGAGAGTGGCCGCCCTCGCGGTGCAGGTCGATCGCGCCGTTCGCTTCATGGTCGAAGTCGACGCCCATGGCAACGAGGTCGCGCAATGCGAGCCCCGCCTCGCCGACCACCGCACGCACGATGTCCTCGTCGCACAGGCCGGCGCCCACGACGAGCGTGTCCGCGAGGTGCAGCTCTACCGAGTCGGCCTCGCCGACCGCACCGGCGATCCCGCCCTGCGCGTACCAGGTGTTGGTGTCGGTGACTTCGCCCTTGGTGACCAAGTTCACGGTGAGCCCGCGGGCCGCAGCTCCGAGCGCTGCGGTCAGACCGGCCATGCCGCTGCCGATCACGAGAACGTCCGACGAGAACTGCGTCAGCTCATCGGTGTCGAAGCCGACGAGGTAGCGGCGACCGAGCCCGCTCGGCAGGCGTCTGTGCGCGGCTGCAGCGGCGGTGCCGTCAGTCTGTGCCTCGTCCATGGAGTTTCCCGTCGTCTCACTCACGTCGCATCAGCCGATCTCGACCATGCGCTCGACAGAGACCAGCGCACGCGTGCGGACATCGTCCGACACCTCGATGCGCGGCTCCAGCGTCTGCAGCGCGCGCAGCACGTCCGGCAGGGCCGTCTTCTTCATGTTCGGGCACACCGCACAGGGATCGAGCGTGAAGAACCGCTTGCCCGGCGCGGCCTTCTCGAGCCCGTGCAGCAGTCCCTCTTCGGTGACGACGATGAACTCCGTGGCCGGAGACTCAACGGCGCGGCGCAGCATGCCGCTCGTGGAGAGCACGGCATCCGCAAGCGCGAGGACCTCCGGCCGGCACTCCGGATGCGCGAGGACCTCGGCATCCGGGTGCGCTTCCTTGGCGGCGATCACGTGCTCGGCGTGGATGCGCTCGTGCGTGGGGCAGAAGCCCTGCCACGCGATCACCTCGACACCCGGGACCTGCTCGGCGACCCAGTGCGCGAGGTTGCGATCGGGGGCGAACAGCACGCGGTCCACACCGAGGGAGCGCACCACCTGAGGCGCGTTGGCCGAGGTGCAGCACACGTCGGTGAGCGCCTTGACCTCGGCGGTGGAGTTCACGTAGGTGACCACGGGGACGCCCGGGTACTCCGCCTTCCACGCGGCGAGCTTCTGGGCGGTGATCATGTCGGCCATGGGGCAGCCCGCGTCGAGCACAGGGAGGACGACGGTCTTGCCGGGGGCGAGGATCTTCGCGGTCTCGGCCATGAAGTGGACGCCGCAGAAGATGATCACGTCCGCGTCGGTCTCGGCGGCGGTGCGGGACAGCCCGAGCGAATCCCCGACGAAGTCCGCAACGTCCTGGACCTCGGCGCGCTGGTAGTTGTGCGCGAGGATGACCGCGTGCTTCTCGGATGCGAGAGCGCGGATCTGTGCGGTGATGTCGGCGGTATCGGTCACGAGAGTCCTGTCACTTGGAGGGGGACCTACGCCGTGTGGCCGAGTTGGCTGCCGAGCCCGTGCCACGGCTGGATATTGCGCAGCGTCGCCGACAGAGCGTCCTCGGTTATCTCGGTGTCGTATGCCACCTGGGCGCGCAGCCAGTATCCGTTCGACAGACCGAAGAAACGGCAGAACCGAAGGTCGGTGTCGGCGGTTATGGCGCGCCTGCCAGCGACGATCTCCCCGATGCGCTGGGCCGGCACGCCGATCTCCTTCGCGAGGCGATACTGCGAGACGCCCATCGGCAGCAGGAACTCCTCCAACAGGAGCTCTCCGGGGGTCACGGGCTTGAGCTTGGTCATCATCATCACCTCTAGTGGTAGTCCACGATCTCGACGTCTTCGGGTCCCGCTGCGGTCCAGCGGAAGCAGATCCTGTACTGATCGTTGATGCGGATACTGTGCTGGCCGGTGCGATCACCGTTCAGCGGCTCGAGCCGATTGCCGGGAGGGACACGAAGGTCATCGAGCCGTCCCGCGATCTGCAACTGCCGGAGCTTGCGTCGTGCGACCGACTCGATACTCACAAACCGTCTGACCTGTGACCCGGACGCGATCCGCTCGGTGTCGGTATCTCGATACGACATGATCATGATGTGATAATAACGCCTCGCGTGATTAACGGCAAGCGTGACTACTTGCCGGCGACAGAGCCACATTGTCTATCAGGCGCGCACTTCCCACACGCGCCGCCACCAGAGCGCGGCACTCCCGTCGCAGTTCCGACACGCTTTCGAGCGTTTCCGCGTCGACGATCGCCGCGTAGTCCAGTGTGATCCCCGGCTCCGAAGCGATCGCGTTCGCGAGCTCGCGCTGGAGCGCGGCGCCATCCGTCTCCCCTGCGTCCACGCGTGCGCGTACGCTCGCGAGCGCCCGCGAGAGCACGAGCGCGTGCGTGCGGTCCGCGGCGCTCAGGTAGCGGTTGCGGCTTGAGAGCGCGAGACCGTCCGGCTCGCGAACGATCGGGCAGCCGACCACGTGCGTCGGGATGTCGAGGTCGGTCACCACGCGCTCGATGACCTTGAGCTGCTGGTAGTCCTTCTCACCGAAGAACGCGACGTCCGGGCCGACTGTCGAGAGCAACTTGGTGACGATCGTCGCGACGCCGGTGAAGTGCCCGGGACGCGAGGCTCCGCACCAAAGCGTGGCGAGCGGACCGGGGTCGACGCTCGTGGCCGCGCCCGCCGGGTACATGACCGCAGTGCCCGGTGCGAACAGAGCGTCCACACCGGCGGCCTCGAGCAGCGCTGTGTCCGCGTCCAGATCGCGCGGATAGGCGTCGAAGTCCTCGCCGGGTCCGAACTGGGTGGGATTCACGAACACGGATACCACGGTCAGATCGCACCGAGCGCGGGACGCCGCCACCAACGACAGGTGCCCCTCGTGCAGCGCGCCCATGGTCGGGACGAGACCGATCGTGCGCCCCTCGAGGCGTGCGCGCCGGAGCGCGCCGCGTGCCTCCTCGATCGAAGAGACGCGCTCCATGCTCATTCGCCCGCGATCCGGCGCACCGCTGTGCCGCGAGCGTGGGCCGCGCGGACCTCTTCGAGCACGGCGGCGTCCAGGTGCGTGGTCTGCGCCTCAGCCGGGAATTCGCGGCGCCTCACGTCGTCGGCGTAGGAAGCGACCGCGGCGGTGACCGCGGCGCCCAGCTCCGCGTAGCGCTTGGCGTGGCGCGGAGTGAATTCACCGCCGAGACCGAGCAGGTCATGGAACACCTGCACCTCGCCGTCGCAGCCGACGCCTGCACCGATGCCGATCGTGGGGATCGCGAGCTCCGCGCTGGCGAGCGCGGCAAGCTCCGCCGGGATGCACTCGACCACGATCGCGAACGCGCCGGCTTCCTGCAGCGCGCGGCAGTCCTCCAGCAGCGCGAGCGCAGCAGCGGAGTCCTTGCCCTGCACCTTGTAGCCGCCGAGCTGGTTGACTGACTGCGGTGTCAGCCCGAGATGCCCCATGACCGGGATGCCCGCCTCGACCAGTCGGCGCACGGTGTCGGCCATGTGGGCGCCGCCCTCGAGCTTCACCGCGCCCGCACCCGCCGCGAGGAACGCGGCCGCATTCCGCATGGCATCTTCCGCGGAAACCTGGTAGCTCATGAACGGCATGTCGGCGATGACGAGCGCGTGGCTCGTACCGCGCGCGACCGCCGCCGTCGCCCGCAGCATGTCGTCCATCGTGACCTGCAATGTCGACGGGTGCCCGAGCACCGTCATGCCGAGCGAGTCGCCCACCAGCAAGGCATCGACCCCGGCGGCGTCCACCAGGCGCGCGGAAGAGACGTCGTAGGCGGTGATCATCACGATGCGCTGCCCGGCGCTCTTGCGCGCGCGGAAAGTCGCGGTGGTGACGGGCCGGTCGAAGCCGGCCGGAGTGTGGACGCTCACAGGCGTCCTCCTTTCCGATCCACCGTCCCAGCCCCGTCCCCGGGGTCCAGGCGGTCCCATCGAAAGCCCCGCCTTCTGGCGGGGGCGCGAGTATAGCACCGGCGGAGTCACACGGACCGCGCGCCCGACGTCCCTACCCCGTAAGCAGCCCGACCCCGAACAGCCCCAGCAGCGCTGCGGCCGCCGCGCACGCAAGGATCGCGCCTGTCAGCGCGGGCGCCACACGGAAAGGCGCCGCGAGCTCGCGCCCCGGCTCGGCGTCGTCCTCTTGCGGTGTGACGATCCCGCCGTACATCTGCGTCGCGATCTTGAGGTAGTAGCCCACCGACACGACGGTGGTCACGAGCGCGATGAGCGCCAGCCACGCGAAACCGCCGTCCACCGTCGCCTTGAACAGCGCGAACTTCCCGAAAAAGCCGGCCAGCGGCGGGGTTCCGGCCAGCGAGAAGAGGCACAGCGCCATCGCGGCTGCCAGCACGCCGTTGCGCGCGCCGAGCCCGGAGAAGTCGCGCATCGAGATGCTGCGATCGACTCCCATCGCCATGACCACGAGGAAAGCCCCGAGATTGGCGAAGGTATACACGACGAGGAAGAACCCGAGTGCATGGTGCGAAGCGGCACCTCCGGCCACGAACGCCATGAGCATGTATCCCGCGTTCGCCACGCCGGCGTATGCGAGCATCCTGCGCACGTCATCCTGCAGCAGGGCCACCACGTTCCCGTAGACCATCGACGTCACAGCCACTACGGCGATGAACATCTGACCGAGCGGATATGCAGCGCCGAAGCCGGGCCCGAGGATGCGCCACAGCGCGAGCATGACCGCGACCTTCGGCACCGTCGCCACGTACGCCACCACCGGCGTCGATCCGGACGCGTACACATCCGGGCTCCAGAAGTGGAACGGGAAGGCGGTCACCTTGAAGCCGAGTCCGACGAACAGGAACAGGAACCCGACCATCGCGACCGACGTGCGCGCTGCGTCAAGCACTCCCGCTGCCGGGAACAGCCCGTTCGCGTAGCTGATCGTCTGCAGCGAACCGAACAGGATCGCGACGCCGTAGAGCATCACGATCGACGCGAACATCCCGAGAAGGAAGTACTTCAGCGCCGCGCGCACTGCGCCCGGCTTGTGCTTCCGGATCGCCATCAGCGCGTAGCAGGGAAGCGCCAGCAGCTCGATACCGATGAAGAGCACCAGCAGCGTCTGAGCGGTCACGATCACGGACTCGCCGAGTAGCGAGAGCAGCAGCAGGCCGTAGTACTCGGCGGTGTCGCCCTCGCCCTGCGTCGCCCACGAGGAAAGCACGATGAGCGCGCCCGCCGCCATGAATACGAGGCGCGCGAAGGTGGTGGTCACGTCCACCCGCATCGCGCCCTGGAAGTACAACCCGTACAGGCCGGGCGTCAGCGCGATGAAGATCGCGCACGCCGCAGCCGCCGCCATCGCCCCGAGTGTGATCCAGCGCTCGACGCGGCCGCGTCCCGGCCAGATCGCGTCGAACAGGATCACGCCCACGCCCGCAAGCGTGATCACGATCTCCGGGCTGAAGGCGAGCAGTTCGTTCAAGCGGTCACCGCCCCACGATCTTGGCGAGCGCCTGAGCGACCGGGTCGACGAGGTTGAAGAACGGCGCCGGGAACACGCCGATCGTAAGAGCGATGACAGCCAGCGGGAGTACCGCGGCGAGCTCGGTCCACGCCATCGTCTTCGGGCCGTCGTAGCGTGCCGAGTCCTCCTCCGGCGGCGCGAACACCACCGACTGCATCGTGCGCAGGAAGTACGCGGCGGTCAGAACGATGCCGATCACCGCGAAGGCGGTGGTCACCGGGAATGTCTGCAGCCCACCCATGAGCGACGTGAACTCGCCCACGAAGCCGGCCAGACCCGGAAGCCCGAGCGAGGCGAAGCACGCGAACGTGAAGATGACGCCGAGCGCGGGAACCGCCGTGATGACCCCGCGCAGCTTCGCGATCTCCTTGGTGTGATAGCGCTCGTAGATCATCCCGACGAGGAAGAACAGCATTCCGGTGATGATGCCGTGGGTGAACATCTGCATCGCCGCGCCGTCGACGCCCGCGGCGTTGGCCGCCGCGATCCCGAGGACCACGAAGCCCATGTGGCTCACCGACGAGTACGCGACCATCTTCTTGAGGTCCTTTTGCGTGAGCGCCACCGCCGCGCCATAGACGATGCCGATCACGCCGAGCGCCGCCAGATACGGCGAGAAGTCGATGAACGCCTGCGGAAGGGCCCCGAGCGATACGCGCAGAAGTCCGTAACCGCCCATCTTCAGCAGCACACCGGCGAGCAGCACGGAACCCACGGTCGGGGCCTCGACGTGCGCGTCGGGCAACCACGTGTGGAACGGGAAGATCGGCACCTTGACGGCGAAGCCGAGGAACAGCGCGCCGAAGATCCAATATTGCTGTTCGAGGGTGAACTTGCCCGCCTGACCCCAGGCGATGATCGCCTGCATGTCGAACGTCCTCGGCCCCCAGAAGTAGAGAAGCAAGAGGCCCAGCAGCATGACCACCGAGCCGATGAGCGTGTAGATGAAGAACTTGACGCTCGCGTAGCGGCGGTTCTCCCCGCCCCAGATGCCGATCATGAAGAACATCGGGACGAGCACGAGCTCCCAGAAGACGTAGAACAGCACCGCGTCCAGGGCCAGGAACACGCCGATCATCCCGATCTGCAGAAGCAGGAGCAGGAAGCAGAACACCTTGACCTGCTTTTCCAGGCGCAGCGTGTACAGCGCGCTCAGGAAGCACAGCAGCGTGGTGAGCAGCACGAGCGGCAGCGATAGCCCGTCGACGCCCACCTTGTACGCCATGCCGACCGCCGGCACCCACGGCACCGACTCGAGCAACTGCATGCCCGCCGAGCCCACGGGGAAGGCGGTCGCGATAGCGACCGACACGCCGAGGGCCAGCGCGGTGGCGGCGACCGTGAACCACTTGATGATCTTCGCCTGTGACGCAGGCAGCAGAAGCACCACCACGGAGGCCGCGAGCGGGACGAGAAGCAGCATCGTCAGCACGGGTGTTCCTTTCATCGGACCAACCACCACGCCACGTAGAACGCGGCGACCCCCAGCACGATCATGAACAGCGCGTAGTTCGCTGTGACTCCGGTCTGCAGGCGCTTGAGCACGCCGCCGAAAGCGATCGTGCCGTCGGCGACCCCGTTGACCGCCCCGTCGACCCCGCGCGCGTCGACGAAGCCGACCGCACGCGCGATCCCGAGCCCTGCGCGGCCGATGCCGTTCACGGCCCCGTCGACCACGCGGACGTCGACCACCGCGAGCGCGCCAGCGATGCGCCCGACGCCGTTCACGAACACGGCCGTGTAGAGCACATCGGGGTTCAGCTTCGCGGCGAGCTCACACAGCCAGACCACCGGACTCACCACGATGCCCGTGATGATCTGGTCCATGTGCATCTCACGCAGGAAGCGGGAGACACGGAACACCGGCCGCAGGAAGATCCCGCCGTAGAGGACCTGCAGGTTGCGCGGCAGCGGCCCCGTCCCGTGGAGCGCTGCGCGCAGATGCGTCGATTCCCAGGCGATGTAGAGGCCGGCTCCGGCCGCACCGGCGGACAGCGCCATCAGCCAAGGGACGGCCTGCTCAAGCACGCCCGGCTCGAGAAGGCCCGCGAGCGAGAGCGTCACGCCGGGGAGGTTGATCGCGCCGGCCACCGCGGTGATGGAGGCCAGGACGATCATCGGCACGAGCATCATCTTCGGCGACTCGTGGTACTTCTTGCCAGGCCCGGTGAAGACCCCGAAGTAGACACGGAACATGTAGAAGGCGGTCAGGACTGCGGTCATGAGGCCGACGATCAGGATGATGCTCCCCTGCACCGGCGCCTTCCCCGCATATCCGAGCATGGACGCGAGCACAGCGTCCTTGGAGAAGAAGCCGGCGAGCGGCGGGATCCCCGCGAGTGCGAGCGAGCCTACGAGGAAGCACGCGGCGGTGATCGGCATGGTCTTACCGACGCCCTGCATCTCCCGGATGTCCTGGGTGTGCGCCCCGTGGATGACCGAACCGGCGCTCAGGAACAGCAGCGACTTGAAGAAGCCGTGGGTGATCAGGTGGAACACCGCCGCCACGTACCCACCGCAGCCGAGCGCGGCCATCATGTAGCCGAGCTGACTCATGGTCGAGTACGCGAGCGTCCGCTTGATGTCGGTCTCCGTCAGCGCGAGGGACGCACCGTAGACAGCGGTGAAGATGCCGGCTCCGGCGATCATCGGCAGGAAGTGCGCCGCCTCGAACATCGGGAACGTGCGCAGGACGAGAAAGACGCCGGCGGCGACCATCGTGGCCGAGTGCAGCAGGCCGGAGACCGGCGTCGGTCCCGCCATCGCGTCGGGCAGCCAGATGTAGGCCGGGAACTGGGCGCTCTTGGCCACGGCGCCGATGAACAGCAGCGCGCACATGAGCCAGAGGAACGCCTGCATCTCAGGCGCGACTTCCTCAATGTGCTTCATGAGCGTCGGGATGTCGAGCGTCCCGAACTTCCCGAGCATCGCCGCGACGGCGAGCAGGAAGCCCATATCGCCGATCCGCGTCGTGATGAATGCCTTGAACGCCGCCTTCCGCGCGTCAGGCCGCTCGTAGTAGTAGCCGATGAGCAGGAACGAGCACACGCCCATGACCTCCCAGAACACCATGAGCTGAAGCAGGTTCGACGAGGTCACGACCCCGAACATGCACGCCGTGAACAGCGAGAAGACCGCGAAGAACACCGGGAAGCGCTCGTCGCCGTGCATATATCCGATCGCGTAGACGAAGACCATGCACGCGACAGCGGCGACCATGACGAGCACGGCGGCAGACAATCCGTCCACGTACAAGCCGAAGTCGATGTTGACGCCGCCGATCCGCATCCACTCGAAGGTCGCGTGCACGAACGGCTCTTCGCCGCCGCCCCGGAACGCGGCCACGAGCATGTAGACGGCGGCCGCGAGCGAACCGGCCAGCGCGGCGACCGAGATCCAGGCGCACTTCTCGCTGAGGCGGCGCCCGAAGATGACGAGCAGGATCGCTGCCGCTGCAGGGAGGCCGGGGACGAGCGCGGCGATGATCACGGGCGACATCTCCTAGCCCCCCAGCAGGTCGATGTCGTCGGTGCTCGCGTCGCCATGGCGACGGAAGTACAGCATCACGATCGCGAGCCCCATGCCGACCTCGGCGGCGCCGATCACGATGATGAAGGTGGCGATCGCCATGCCCTGGAGCCCGCCGTCGGGCATCGTCCGTCCGATCGCGAGGAAGGTGAGCGCGACTGCGGCGGTCATGAGCTCCAGGCACATCAGCGCCTGGATGAGGCTGCGCCGCGTCAGGAATCCGAGCATCGCGATGAGGAACACCACGGCCCCGAGGATGATGAAGTACAGCGGCGGCACCATCTACTCCGCCTCCTTCGCCAGATAGATCGCGCCGACGAGCGCGGCGAGCAACACGACCGACGCGAGCTCGAACGGGATCGCGTACTCCCCCATCAGCGTCCGCGCGAGGTCCTGCGTCGTGGCCGCGGGGGCGCCGCCGCCGGGAAGCGTCGCGACCAGCCGAACGAGCGAGTCCACGAGCGGCAGCGAGATCGCGGCGACCGCGAGGGCGGCGTACGCGGTCTGCTTCTGCAGCAGCGCGCTGAAGTCCGCGATCTGTGGCCGCGTCAGCATCACGACGAACACGAGCACCACGGTGACGGCGCCTGCGTAGAGGAACACCTGCAGAAGCGCGAGGAACGTGGCGTCCAGCAGTGCGTAGAGGCCGGCGAACGAGCACAGCGCCAGCAGCAGGAAGAGCACGCTGCGCACGAAATCGCGGCTTACAAGCATCGCCACCGCACTCGCGACGATCACGCCCGAGATCATGAAGAACAGTACGGTACCGGTCACGGGCGGTCCACCTCGCCCTTGTGCGTCGGGTGGCCGTCCTGCACGAGGTGATAGATCAGCTCGTCCTTGTCGACGGTCGCACGCTCGTAGTCCTGCGAGAAGTAGAGCGCCTCGTACGGGCAGATCTCCACGCACAGGCCGCAGTAGCAGCACATGCCGGAGTTCACCACGAACTGGAGCGCGTGGCGGTTGTCGTCGGGGTTGCGCACGAGCCGGAGCACCTTGTCGGGGCAGGCGACGATGCAGGTGTTGCACGCCCTGCACGCCGACTCCCCGGTCTCGAGAACGTGCATCGCGAGGCACGTCCGTGAGTTCGCCGGCGGATCCTTGTGCTCGAACGGATACAGCTCGGTGACCGGACGGC
>JANYLP010000074.1 GCA_025361445.1 Coriobacteriia bacterium | reverse complement strand
ACGCGGGTATGGGCGTTCACTCACGTGCTCGCGGGCGCGCGCCTGGGCGCGGACTGCAACATCTGCGATCACGTCTTCATCGAGAACGACGTCGTCGTTGGTGATCGGGTGACCGTGAAGTCAGGCGTGCAACTGTGGGACGGGCTGCGGATCGGCGACGATGTGTTCATCGGCCCGAACGCGACTTTCACCAACGATCCCTTCCCGCGCAGCAAGGTCTACGAGCACGATGTGGCCACCACCCGCGTGGATTCCGGCGCGTCCATCGGAGCCAACGCGACGATCCTCCCCGGCTTGATGATCGGGGAGCGCGCAATGGTGGGAGCCGGCAGCGTCGTGACGCGCGACGTGCCCGCACGCGCGATCGTCACGGGCAACCCTGCCCGAGTGGTCGGTGACGTGGGCGAACGCTAGGGACCGCACCACACGCACACATACATCTCTCCATTCATCGCAATTGACCGCCTGCGGCGCTAAAGCAGGCGGTCTCGCGTTCCGATAGACCTTCTGACTTTGAAAATCGACGCAGCGGCGATCCTCACCGCGACAAAGGCACAGTCGGCGAAAGTCGACCTCGCAAAGCCACGGGTCTAACGGGAGTCTTCTGGACTCCCCATGACAGCCGGGTTGCCGTCGGAAAGCGGGCTCTGAACTCGGACCCGATTCCCTCTCGGCTTGTTAGCAGAGGAGATCGGGTCCGCTGCGTCTCGTAGAGCCTGCGAGGCGAGCACCGTGTACCACACCACCACCGCACACACCGACAAGCCGGGAATGATGGCGAAGTCGGCTTTCGTCATGTTCGCGGCGATCGCGTCGCTGATCCTCATCGTGTCCGGACCGCTGGTTGCCAAGGCCGCCACGGTGCCGTCGTTCCCGCGCCTCGCCGTGTGGTGGGCCGATGCGAGCACGCAGTCCGCTGCGAGTCTTGCACGTGCCGATTGGATTGCGCTGCAGAACCACGACGCGAATCGCATCCCGGCCCTGCGCGCAGCGAATCCGAGCATCATCATCCTGGGCACAACGGATGCGACCGATATCAACTACTACCTGTCGGACTACAACCACTCGGTGAACGTCGAGCTTCGCACTGTGTCGACCGACTGGATGCTGACCCAGGTCGGCTCCACGCTCACTGCCGCGATCAACGCCTCGACCACATCGATCACCGTCGCCGACCCGACCAAGTTCGCCGTCGGCGAGATGGCTCTCGTGTACCACGAGCTCGTGCACATCGATGCGATCAACGGATCGGTGCTGACCGTCACAGCTCGCGGCCCGGTCAACCCCCCCGCAACCCACGCGGCTGGGACGCGCATCGCGTCCGTCGTCACCGCCTGGCCCGGCACAATCACGATGGACCTCTCGAGCAACTGCCCGAAGCGGGATGTCGGCTACGGACTCGAGACATGGGGTGACTGGAACACGCGTCGCGGGCAGGGCATCCTCAACGCCGCGCCGTGGGACGGCCTCTTCATCGATGTCCTCTCGTCCAACGTGTCCTGGATGGTCGACCCGTCGAGGGCCCGTTCGATCGATGCTCTGCGCACGAACACGCCGGTCACCGACGGCTACGCGGCGCTCAACAGCGCTTGGAACGCCGGCGCCATCGCCTACGGCAACTCGATGCGGGCCATGGCTGGCACCAGGGCGCTCATCGGCAACGGCAACATGCGCAACTTCAACCTCAACGGCAACGCGTTCGAGGAGTTTCCCTACACGAACATCGCTCTGGCTACATGGAATATCGTGTTCGTCGGCCCGTACGCCGCTCCACACGCGTCCTACGCTGAGTGGGCTAGCAAGTCCGCCTTGCCGAACCTGACGCTCATCCAGACCTACGGCGCCGCCAACGACTACCAGCTGATGCGGTTTGGTCTTACCTCCGCCCTCATGAGTGACGGCACCTTCTCCTACGCACGTTCCTCCTGGGAGCACTCATGGAACGGGCTTGATTGGTTCGACGAGTACGACAACGCCGGAGCGGGCCGCGGGTATCTGGGCCAGCCGACGGGTCCGATGGCCAAGGCCGGGAACGCGTGGCGTCGTGACTTCACCAGCGGCATCGCCCTCGTGAACCCGACCGCCAGCGCAGTCACCGTCCAGCTCGGTGGGACCTACCGCAAGATCAAGGGAACCCAGGCCCCCAGCGTCAACGACGGCACGGACGTCACCTCCGTCACCCTGCAGCCGCGCGACGGAATCGTCCTTCTGAAGATCGCCCCGGTTCTTCCGCCCGCGGACACCACCGCTCCCGTCACGAACTCCGATGCCAAGGCCACCTACCTCAGCTCAGCCATCATCAAGCTGTCGGCAACCGACAACGTCGGCGTGACCGCCACCTACTTCACGCTTGACGGTGGAGTGCAGACCGCTGGTACGACCATCAACGTCACGGCCCCCGGCGCGCACACTATCCAGTTCTGGTCCGTCGACGCGGCCGGCAACATCGAGGCTCGCACGTCCGCGAGCTTCACGATCACCGTCCCGGTCCCGGCCGGCACCATGATCGCCGCGGCCGGCGCCGACCAGGTCGCCTCCGCTGACATCTCGATCGCCTCCGCGATCACCGGGGCGACCGAGATGCGGATCGATCCCGGCACCGGCGTCTTCGGTCCCTGGATCGCATACGCAGCTACCGCGCAGATCACGCTTCCCAACACCGGCATCAACACGGTTCGCGTCGAGTACCGCAATGCGGGAGGCACGCTGCAGCTCATGGATCTGGTCGAGCTCACGGCCCCGCCGGTCGAGCCCGTAGTCCCGCCCGCGCCGGTAGTACCGCCGGTCGAGCCCGTAGTCCCGCCCGCGCCGGTAGTACCGCCTGTCGAGCCCGCAGTCCCGCCCGCGCCGGTAGTACCGTCCGTGATCGCGACTCCGAACCTGCAGGGCTCGCCCTCGACACTCGACTACGGCGCGTCCGGCACCCTCACGATCGCTGTGAACCCCGGCTACGCGACGATCGTGCGGGTCGAGAAGTTCAACTCTGGCACGGGCGTCTGGTCGACAGTGGCAACACTGACGACCGACGCGAGCGGCCTTGCTCAGCTCGCCGTGACCCCGCTCGTCAGCACTCAGTACCGCACGGTGCTTGTCGAGACGGGTGCCGTCTCGGCCACCGTCACCATCACCGTGCAGCCACGCGTGACGATCCGCTCCTCGAAGAGGATCGTCCGCAGGACGAGCCACGTGGTCGTGAGCGGGGTCGTCGGCGCTGCGAGCAAGGTCACCGTACTGCTGCAGCGGTCGGTTCGCGGCGCGTGGAGAACGGTCCGGCGCGTGAGGACGAGCTCAGCGGGTCGCTACGCAGCCAGGGTCGGGTTCTCGAGGCGTGGTGCCCACTCCTACCGGATCGTCCTCGCGACCAAGGCGACCCACGTGCGCGTATCCAGCTCGACGCTTCAGATCCAGGTTCGCTAATCCCGCAGGAATACAAAGGCCCGGGCCCGCGAGAAGCGCGGACCCGGGCCTTTCAACGTGTGTGCTCGACTACTCCTCGCGAGCCCGCCGGCGCCGCTCCACGCGGCCGCGACGCTCGTCCGGGTTCTTCGCACCCGCGTCCAGGGATGCCTGAGCCGCCTCGAGCGCGGCCACGACAAGTCGGCCGGACGCGCCATCGGTCAGGGGTGTCGTGCCGTTCGCGACGCAGTCGATGAAGTGCGCCGCCTCCACGAACAACGGCTCCGTGTTCTCGACGCGGGGGCTGTAGATGCCGCCCGTGCGGTAAGAGAGCTGGAACTCGCCGAACGTCTCCGGATCCTTGTAGTCCACGCCCTGGTCGAAGATCTTGACCTTCTCCACACTCTCCGTGTCGTCATACATGAGCATCTTCTTGCTGCCGACGATCACTGTCCGGCGCAGCTTCACGGGCGAGAGCCACGACACCTCGAGTTCCGCAATGATCCCCGACGCGTAGCGTACGTTCAGGAACGCGACGTCCGGGATTCCATCAATGATGCAGCTGCGGCCCATCGCCTGGACGGACAGGGGAGTCTCCCCGAGCCAGTACGCCAGTATCGACAGATCGTGCGGGGCAAGGTCCCACACGACGCTGACCTCCTTGGAGTGGAGTCCCAGGTTCACGCGCGAGCAGGTGATGAACCGCACATCGCCCAACTCACCCGAATCGATGATGCTCTTCACGAGTCGGACCGGCGGGCTGTAGACGAAGGTGTGCCCCACCATCAGGGTGAGGCCACGCTCTTCCGCCGCGCGACACATCTCGTCACACTCGCCGACGGTCATCGCCATCGGCTTCTCGACGAAGACGTGCTTCCCGGCGTGAAGCGCCTCCATCGCGACCGCGTAGTGCGTTCCGATTGGGGTCGCGATCAAAATGGCGTCGACATCGGGATCGCCGAGCACGACTTTCAGATCTGTAGTGCTCACGATCGACGGGTATCGCGCGATGGCCTTCTCGAGACGCTCGGGGCGCGAGTCGCAGACCCACTTGACCTCGGCGCCGGCCAGCTCCATGTAGTTGCGGAGCAGGTTGGGCCCCCAGTACCCGTATCCGATCAACGCAACCGTGGTGTTCGGCACCCGGTTCCCCCCATCTGTTCGTCTTGTGCAGGAGACTACCCGACACTCATACGTCTGTCACAGAACGCCGGCCGCACCCGTCTCCCTTGGCGGCAGCGGCGCATCGGGCCTCTTGATCAGTCGCGCATACGCGAACGGCACTGCGGCCGCGGTCACCAGCCCGGCGAGCACGCCCGGTGCCCATACACCGACCGACAGCAGCGCGCCGGCGATCGCCGAAGCGGGGATGCGCGTCAGCGCTCCCACCGACGTCGACAGTCCGATTATGCCTCCGACCTCGTCCGGATGGACCGCCTTGGTCAGCGCACTGCCCACCACCGTGTTGCTCACCGCCATGCCGAGCGACAGGAACGGCATGAGCGCCAGCAGCGTCCAGATGTTCGGCGAGAGGCCCCATGCGGCGAGGCTGACCGCCGCCAAGGCCGTAGCGCCGACGATGAGCTGGGGATCCTTGAAGCGCTTCGTGAGCGGCCCGATGAGCCCGAGCTGGATGACGACCGAGATCACTCCGACGTAGGCGAGCACGAAACCGATGTCTCGCGGGACGAGGCCGAGGCCGTTGAGCGCCCATAGGCCGAAGCCACCTTCGAACACCGAGAACGTGAGTCCGATGACAACCCTGACCGACATGAGCGGACCCACCCGTGGCAGCTTCAGGGTCGAAGCGAGTTCGTGCAGGTTGAAGCCGTGGGCGGGCGTGGCCGCGATCTCGGCCCGGCGCTTCGCGGAGAGCGACTCGCGCAGCAGGAAGGTGACGAGCAACAGGTTGGTCGCGGCGAGTCCGGCGGCGAAGAACGGCGGTATCTGCGCTCCATAGCCGATCAGGAGGCCGCCGGTCACCGGGCCGATGATGAACCCCAGGCCGAACGCCGCTCCGATGAGCCCGAACGCTTTGCCGCGGTCCTCGATGCTGGTGATATCGCTGATGTAGGCCTGGGCGACGGAGATGTTGCCGCCGGTGATCCCGTCGAGCATCCGGCTCGCCACCAGCATCCACAGCGCGTTGGCGAAGCCGAGCACCAGCAGCGCCGCGACGGTGCCTCCGATGCTGAGCAGCAGGATCGGTTTGCGTCCGAACACGTCGGACATGCGCCCGAGTATCGGGGCGGCGATCACCTGCATGAGCGGGTACACCGACAGGATGAGTCCGGCGACGAACGGACTGGCGCCGAAGCGGGCGGCGTAGCTGGGCATGAGCGGGATGAGCAGCCCGAAGCTGACCATGTCGACCAGCACGATGCAGAAGATGATGATCAGGCGTCGGTCCGTCACGGGTCTCCCGGGACGGTGGGGCTGGTCCGAGAAAGGATACCTGTCGCCGCCCCCTCGCGCCGTGCCGTATCCTGTCGGGAAGGGCACACCGACCGTTGCCCGCATCCCACCGCACCCCGACCGGAATCGGAGTTCTTGTGACGGCTTCGGCATCAGGCTCGAATCACTCGCTCATTCGCCTCACGCAGGTCGTGAAGACCTACGACAGCGGCGAGGTCCCGTTCACCGCGCTTCGGGGAGTCGATCTGACGGTCGAGCCGGGCGAGTTCGTCGGGCTCATCGGCAAGTCCGGATCGGGCAAGACCACGCTCATCAACATGATCACCGGCATCGACCGGCCCACGTCCGGCGAAGTGCTCATTTCCGGCACACCGGTGCACGCGCTCTCCGAGAACAAGCTCGCGGTGTGGCGGGGCCGCACGATCGGCGTCGTCTTCCAGTTCTTCCAACTGTTGCCGACGCTGACGGTCGTGGAAAACGTGATGCTGCCGATGGACTTCTGCAGCGTGCACCTTCCGCGTGAGCGCGAGTCCTTCGCCATGAGCCTGCTCGAGCAAGTCGAGATGGCGGACCAGGCGCACAAACTGCCGGCGGCGCTGTCCGGCGGTCAGCAGCAGCGCGTCGCGATCGCCCGTGCGCTCGCGAACGACCCGCCCATACTCGCGGCGGACGAACCGACCGGCAACCTCGACTCCGTCACCGCCGAGGCCGTCTTCGTGCTGTTCGAGAAGCTGGTGGCCGCGGGGAAGACCATCGTCATGGTCACTCACGACAACGACATCGCGTCTCGCGTCGCCCGCGCGCTGCATGTTCACGACGGCGAGATCGTCGACGACATCCGGCGGCCGTGACGGTGGTCCTGCCGCCCCGCTGGCGCAAGGTCGCGCGCGACCTCGTGGCTCACAAGCTGCGCACGATTCTCGTGGTGCTCTCCATAGCCGTGGGCATCTTCGCGATCCTCGTGGTCATGGGTGGCCGCGGGATACTGATCGAGGCGTTCGAGACCAACTTCCCGAAGTCCAACCCATCCACGGCTGTGCTGGTGACGACCGGGTTCGATCAGATGCTCGTCGACCGTGTCGCACGGGCCGATGGCGTTGCGGACGCCGAAGGCCGTCGCACCGTGAGCCTGCGGTACCGGCCCGGCGACGTCACCGGACAGGTCGATCCTCCCGTGCAGGTCGCGGTGGCGCAGCGCCAGACGTCGATCACTCTCATCGCCGCAAAGGACTGGGCGGCGTCGCGCATCGACGTGGCTGCCCCCCAGGGGAGTACGCCGTGGCCGCCCGCCCGGGGCGAGATCGTACTGGAGACGTCGGACACCCAGGTCTCCGCGCTCCGCCCCGGCGACTTCATGACGGTGGAGACCGCATCGGGAGACAAGAAGCTACTTCGCATCACCGGGTTCGTGCACGACATCAACTCGTTCCCGGCGATGTTCGTCGGCCAGATCACGGGCTACGTGACGCTTGAGACCATGGCCGACCTCGGGGTCGACGCCGGGATGGACCAGCTGCTCATCAAGATCGAGAAGCCCGGGCTCACGCGCGCCGAGGCCAACAGGATCGTCTCGCGCGTCCGCGACGACGTGATCGCCCCGGCAGGCGTCCGGACGCTGAACACGACCGTGCCCGAACCCGGCAGCCACAGGCTCGGCGACATCTTCAAGGCGGTCTCGATCCTGCTCCTGGTCCTCGGCGTGATGGCGCTAGCGCTGTCCGGGTTCCTGGTGGTGAACACCGTCTCGGCCCTGCTGACGCAGCAGATGCGGCAGGTCGGGATCATGAAGGCGATCGGCGGCAAGCGCGTGCAGATCGGGGCGCTGTTCCTCTCGCTCGTGGCGATCTACGGCCTTCTCGCTGTGCTCGTCGGCCTGCCGATCGGGGCGTGGTGGGCATCCTGGTTCGCGAACTTCGCCGGCGGCCTGCTCGACTTCGGCCCTGCGGCGGCGACGCCCCCGGCCTATACCGTCGCGCTCGCGGTGGCGGTCGGTTTCCTCGTGCCGCTCATCGCCGCGCTTCTTCCGATCCGCAAGGGCACGCGCGTCAGCGTCGTCACGGCGTTGAACGCCACCGGCATGAGCGGGACGCACTTCGGTCACGGGCTGATCGACCGCCTGCTGGGGCGCCTGCGCGGGCTGCCGCGGCCGGTCGCACTGTCGCTGCGCAACACGTTCCTGCGCAAGGGCCGCCTCGCGATGACACTCATGACCCTCGTGCTCGCTTCCGCCGTCGTCATGAGCGTGGGCAGCGTGCGCGCGTCTATCCTGACGACCGTTTCCGACGTTTCCAAGTGGTGGAACTACGACGCCGAGGTCAACTTCGCGCGCCCGGTGCCCGCGCAACTCGCCGAGCGGGATGCTCTCAAGGTCTCGGACGTGAAGAGCAGTGAGGGTTGGCTCGCATCGCCGGCGACGCTGAGGCGCGGCGACGGCACCGAGAACACCCGGCTCGGGATGATCGCCCTGCCGCCGAACACCTCGTTCATCACGCCGTTCCTCGTGGGCGGTCGATGGCTGACGGATGCCGACACGAACGGGGTCGTCGTCAACACCGACGTCGTCAACGCCGAGCACCTGGCGATCGGTGACGCGGTGAGCCTCAAGATCCGCGGCAAGGACTACGACTTTCGCGTCATCGGCGTCGTCCGCGGACAGATGATGGGACCGGTGTTCTTCTCCAACCGCGCCTACACAGAGCGTCTCCTCGGGCTTCAGGGTTCGATAACCCGCTTGCTGGTCCGGACCGGCGACCATTCCATCGCCGCGCAGGACATGACAGCCGATCGGCTCGATCGCACCTTCACGGACGCCGGGCTTGTGGTCATCGATGTCCTGGGCCAGGCGCGCATGTCCGAGAGCTTCGCCAACCAGCTGGGTATCCTGGTCACGTTCCTCATCATCATGGCGGTCATCCTTGCCACCGTGGGCGTCATCGGACTGTCCGGGACGATGATCATCAACGTCCTCGAGTCGACCCGGGAGATCGGCGTGATGCGCGCGATCGGGGCGAGCCACGGCTCGATCTACCAGGTCTTCGTGACCGAGGGCGTGGTCATCGGAGTGCTGTCGTGGGCAGGTGGTCTCATCCTGTCGTGGCCGATGAGCCTGGGGCTCGTCTGGGTCCTCGAGGGCGCGATCGGCATCCCACTCACGTACACGTTCTCGTGGGAAGCGGTCGCCGGCTGGCTCGTCGTCGTCGCCGCGATCTCGGCGGTGGCCTCGCTGATCCCGGCGTTCAACGCGTCGCAGGTCTCGGTCCGGGATGCCATCTCCTACGAGTAGGCGGGTGCCCGGGAGGGCCTGTAGCGCCCGTGCGGTAGACTGACGAGCGAAAACGACGCGAGCATCACCAGTAGCCAGGGGCTTTCTTGAGCAGGACCTTCGCATCAGACAACAACTCCGGCGCCCATCCGACCGCGCTCATCGCGATCGCCGAGGCCAACGAGGGGCACTTCCACGCATACGGTGACGACCCGTGGACGGCACGCGGTGTCCGCGCGGTGCGCACCCACGTAGGTGCGGACGCCGACGTCTTCTTCGTGTTCAACGGGACCGGCGCGAACTGTACCGGCCTGTCCGAGGTGCTCCGGCCGGGCGACTGCGTCGTCACCGCGGCGAGCGCGCACATCGCCACCGACGAGTGCGGCGCCCCCGAGCGCCTCACCGGGTGCAAGGTGCTCACCGTTCCCACCGCGGACGGCAAGCTTCGCCCTGGGGACATCGAACCGCTCTTGGCGGCGCGCGGCGTGGAACATCACACGCAGCCCCGGGTCATCTCGATCTCGCAGGTCACAGAGACCGGCAAGGTCTACGGGCCGAAGCAGGTCCGGGCGCTGGCCGACCTCGCGCACGCCAACGGGATGTACCTGCACATGGACGGCGCCCGACTCGCGAACGCCGCCGTAGCGCTTGATCTGCCGATCAGCGCGTTCACGACCGACGCGGGCGTCGACATCCTGTCGTTCGGCGGCACCAAGAACGGCCTGCTGTTCGGCGAGGCCGTGTGCTTCCTGACCCCGGGGCTCGCCGACCGCTTCAAGTACGAGCGCAAGAGCGGCGCGCAGCTCGCCAGCAAGATGCGCTACATCGGCGCCCAGTTCGCCGCTGTCTACGGCTCGAGCGTCTGGCACGAGTGCGCGGCCAGCGCCAACGCGAAAGCCGCGCGTCTCGCGATCGGAGCGGCCGCAGCGGACATCGAGCTCGTGTGGCCGGCGCAGGCCAACGAGGTCTTCGCTCTCCTTCCGACAACGGCGGTATCCGCGCTCCAGGCGGTCGCCGACTTCTACGATTGGGAAGTGCGCGGCGAAGACACCGTCGTGCGCTGGGTATGTTCATGGGACACGACTGACGAGGACGTCGACCGCTTCCTTGCGGCCATCCCCGCCGCGACCGGAGGCCATCTGTGAGGTTCGACGAACTCGGGCTCGACCCGAAGCTGCTCGAAGGCGTTGCCGCGCTCGGCTACGAGACCCCCACACCGATCCAGGAAGCCGCGCTGCCGTTCGCGATCGCGGGGCGCGACGTCGTGGGCTCCGCCCAGACCGGCACCGGCAAGACCGCCGCTTTCGTACTTCCGGCGTTGCAGCGCACTCCGGCCGACCACGTGTTGCGCACGCTCGTGATCACACCGACGCGTGAGCTGGCGCAACAGATCGAGACGTTCGGCAAGGAGATGGGGAAGTTCACGGGTCACCGGGTGCTCTCCGCGGTCGGCGGCGTCGGCCTCGAGCCGCAGATCAAGGCGCTGAAGGCCGGGGTCGACCTGCTGGTGGCGACGCCGGGCCGACTGCTCGACCTGTACAAGCGCGGCGACCTGAGGCTCGATCGCGTAGAGATCTTCGTGCTCGATGAGGCCGACCGCATGCTCGACATGGGCTTTTGGCCCGATGTACGGCGCATCTTCGCGGCCATCCCCAAGAAGCGGCAGACGATGCTGTTCTCGGCGTCGATGGCTCCCGAGGTCATGCGCATCGTGCAGACCTCGCTCGACGACCCGATCCGTGTCGAGGTGTCACCTCCCTCGGTGCCGATCGAGCTCATCCACCAGGCGCTCTACCCGGTGGACGCGTCGCAGAGGGTCGACCTGATGGTCGCGCTCATGAAGGCGCATGGCGACTTCGACAGCACGCTCGTGTTCTGCCGCACGAAGCAGCGCAGCGACGCTGTGGCGCGAGGCCTCGAGCGTGAGGGCATCCCCACCGTGACGATCCACTCGGACCGCACGATGGAGCAGCGCATGAAGGCCCTGGAGCGGTTCCGTGAGGGGAAGGTGCGCGTGCTGGTGGCCACCGACGTCGTTTCCCGCGGCATCGACATCGAGGGCATCAGCCACGTCGTGAACTACGACGTCCCGAACAACCCCGAGGACTACGTGCACCGCATCGGGCGCACCGCTCGCGCGGGCGCCAGCGGCACCGCCTTCACGTTCGTGGACATCCGCGAGTTCCCGGAACTCGACATGATCGAGATGCTCATCGATACGGAGATCCCGGTCGAGGAGCTCGAGGGCTTCCCGTACCGCGAGCGCGCCGTCCCGCGCGCGGGTCGGCTCGCGGCGCGCAAGAAGCGCAAGGCGTTCGGCGGCCGCGTCATGGGCCGGCGCGGCCGGCGCTAGCGGCCCGTCCGTCGCCGGCGGCTAGTCCGCTGCAAGTCCCAGCGTCACCGCGGCCGCCAGCGAGCGACCCGCCTGTTCAGGTACGGCGTCGGCGACCGCCCACATCTGACCGAGCGCGCTCCGCGCGAACTCCAGCTGGGAAGCGTCTCCGGCGCCCAGCCCGATTCGCACCGCGTTCTCGATGGTGGTCGACGCTCCGGAGGGCACGGCGCTGTCTCCACCCTCGCGCGGACGCAGCGGAAGGTCGTTGACCTCCGGCGTGGTGAACAGGGAAGAGCCGTCCGCGAACCGCTCCAGGGTGTCCGCGTGCAGTCCGGTGGCGTGCTTCAGCAGTTCACCGTCGCCGGTCACCTCCGCTGCGGTCAGCATGGCGGACACCAGATGCGCCGCGTCCTCGAGCAGCCGCACGCCCGCGACGGAGGCGTCGTCCGGCTCGCGCACCACGCCGTCGGGGCGCACCACGGTCCGCACGAGCCAGTGCACGGTCAGCACGCCGTCGGCGAGCATCGCAGCATCGGTGAACGCGCGGCCGGCATCCAACAAGCCACGAGCTGCGATCGCGTTCCAGGCGGTCAGACGCTTGTCGTCGCGATCAGGCTGCGGCCGCGCGGCGCGCGCGTGCGCGAGCTTCGCCAACACCGCGTCGACCGCCACAGCATTCCCCGCGCGCCCGCCCGGGCGGTGCAGGGTCACCTCGCGCAGGCTGCCCGCGGGCTCCGCCCCCAGCGCATGCTCCGCAAGATCGAGCTCATCCTCGGACAGCACGGCCGCGAGCTGGTCGCGCGTCCAGGTGTAGGCCGCGCCCTCGACACCACCCGTGTCAGCTGACAGCGCGGTCGCGAACCCGCCGTCCGCGCGCGCGAGCTCGACGCGCATGAACTCAGCAGTCGCCCGCGCGATGTGCGCATACTCGCCCCTGATCGCGCTCGACGACGCAAACGGCGCGGCCGAGGCGAGCGCCGAGAGAAGCAGTCCCTGGTCGTAGAGCATCTTCTCGAAGTGGGGCGTGCGCCACTCGAGGTCGGTCGCGTACCGATGCACGCCGCCGCCGACGTGGTCGTAGATGCCGCCTCGAACGATCGCGAGCATCGTGCGCTCGATCGCGAGCAGCAGCTCGACGTCGGGGACGAGCCGCGCATACGCGCACAGGAACTCGATCGCCGGCAACTGCGGGAACTTCGTCGCGCCGCGCAGGCCGCCGTGGACCACGTCCTGCCGCTGGATCAGGTAATCCACCGAGGAGTCGAGCATCGCCCGGTCCATCGGACCGTCCAGCCGGGGTGCGGAACGTTCGCGCATGAACGCGAGCGACTGTTCCGCGGTGCGTTCGACGTCCGCGCGGTCGTCGCGCCACGACGTCGCGACGCCTTCGAGCGCATCAGGGAACGAGATCATTCCCGGGCGGGCGTTGCGCGGGAAGTAGGTCCCGCCGAACACAGGCAGCTTCTCGGGGGTAAGCCACACCGTCAGCGGCCAACCGCCCGATCCGGTGGAGGCGGCGGCGTAGTCTTGATAGATGGCGTCGACGTCCGGCCGCAACTCTCGGTCCACCTTCACGGCGACATAGTCGGTGTTGAGAAGCGCTGCGGTCTCAGCGTCCCGAAACGACTCGCGCTGCATGACGTGGCACCAGTGACAGGCGGAGTAGCCGCACGAGAGCAGTACCGGCCGTCCGAGCTCACGCGCCCGGGCAAACGCCTCGTCCCCCCACGGATACCACTCGACGGGATCGCTCGCGTGCTGGCGCAGGTACGGACTTGCCGAGCCCTCTAGTCGGTTGGTCATCGCGTGCGCTCCCTCACCGAATGGACGCGAGTCGGTGCGCCAAGGATAGCGCGCGCGGTCAACGAGGGTATGAACCTGCCGGGCAGCAGCCACGATCGAAAGGGGAACTACACCATGCGTGACCTTCGAAGGATCGCCATAGTCGTCATCCTCGCGTCGCTGATCGCACTCGTCGGCTGCGCTGCCGCTCCGCCGACGCCCGCAGGCAGCACCGGCGGCGGGACTGCCCCCTCCTCCGTGTCCGTCTCGCTCAAGAGCTTCGCGTTCAACCCTTCCGACATCCAGGTCGCCGTCGGCGGGACGGTCACGTTCACGAACAACGACAGCACCGCGCACACGGTGACCGGTGACACGTTCGACAGCGGCCCCATCGCGCCCGGCGCATCGTTCTCGCACACATTCGACACCGCCGGCACCATCCCGATCCACTGCACGATCCACCCGTCGATGAAGGCCAGTGTGACCGTGAAATAGGGCGGAGCCCCGTCTCACTTCTTCGCGGACAGCAGTTACAATGGCGGCGGAGGGAGTCATCCGTGCACAGGGGAGTCCGACGGATGGCCGAAGACTCGTAACTAGGGTGAGTGCGCCGCGACGCGGCGTACCGGGGAAGAGGGGGCACGTCCATGGGTGAGTTCATCGGCGGATGCATCGGGCTGTTGGCGATTCTCGCGATCATAGGGCTCATCTCGGGCCTGCGCGTCGCCAACGAGTACGAGCGCGCGGTCGTCTTCCGTCTCGGCCGGCTCAAGGGCACCCGCGGTCCCGGTCTCTACTGGCTCATTCCGTTCGGCTTCGAGACGCAGCGCAAGGTCGACATGCGCACGATGACCGTGGACATGGAGAGCCAGGAGTCGATCACGAAGGACTCGGTCACCGTGAAGGTCAACGCGGTGGTCTGGCTGAGGATCGTCGACCCGGTCAAGTCGGTCGTTTCGGTCGCCAACTACTACGCGGCGTCATACCAGGTCGCGCTGACCTCGCTGCGCAACATCATCGGCCAGCACGTGCTCGACGAGGTCCTGAAGGAGCGCGACAAGATCAACGAGTCGCTGCAGGCCGTCGTGGACGCGGCAACGGAGCCGTGGGGTGTCAAAGTCGAGATGGTTGAGATGAAGGACGTCGAGATCCCGATCAGCATGCAGCGAGCGATGGCTCAGGAAGCGCAGGCCATGCGTGAGAAGCGCGCCCGCATCATCAAGGCCGAGGCCGAACTCGAGTCGTCCTCAAAGCTCGCCGACGCCGCGAAGATCATCACCGAGAACCCGCTCGGACTCGAGCTGCGCCGCATGCAGATGATCACCGAGGTCGGCGCGGAGCAGAACACGACCACCATCATCATGATGCCGTCGGAGTTCGTGACGCTGGCCGAGAGCATGGCCAAGTCGTTCCGGGCCGGCACGAACGGCTAGCGCCCGGCGACAAGGCCACCAAGTCCATGCTCATCCTCGTCGACGGATACAACGTGACGCGCGCCGACGAGGCGACGCGACACCTGCTGCCGGACGACCAGCGTCTCGCGCTCATGCGCCGACTCGCCACACGCGGGCGCGGCCTGCTCGGGACCGGGCGGATCGTGGTCGTATGGGACAAGGGCCACCGGGCGGGCGAGGAGGACATCGGTAGCGTGGAGGCCGTGTTCTCGCGCGATGAGATCGCCGACGACGTGATCGTGCGCATGGCCGAGCGCGAGACCGGGCCCGTTACGATCGTCACGGCCGACCGCGAGCTCAAGTCACGCGTCCGCGAGCGCAAGGGCCGTTCGACCCTCATGCTGCCGTGTGAGACCCTGTTCGAGTCGGCGGAGCAGACGCACAAGAAGCGGCGTGCGCCGCAGCGTGCGGCGCACGGAGGCCTGCCCAAGGGGCACGCCGACATCACGAAGGAACTCGAGGACGTCTGGCTCCCCAAGGAAGGACAGAAGTAGTGCCCGGAATCGGTGTTCTTGCCAACGTCGCCACAGTCCTTGTCGGCACTGCGATAGGACTTGCCTTCGGGCGCTTCATCACCGAGCGCTTCCGCCAGATCGCGTTCTACGCGCTGGGACTGTCCACTTTCTCCATCGGCGCGATGATGGTAGTCGGCGGACTCATCAAAGCCGACGCGGCCGGTTCGAAGTACGCGGTCCTTGTCCTCGTCGGATCGCTGGTCATCGGCGGCCTTCTTGGCGAAGCCATCGGTGTCGAGGCGGCGCTCGAGAGGTTCGGGCACTGGCTGCGCTCCGTCGCCGTTCGGATCCCGTTCTTGAAGGCAGCCGCGGGGGAGAACGAGCATCAGATGGTTGAAGGCTTCGTCGTCACCTCGCTTCTGTTCTGCGTGGGAACGATGACGATTCTCGGCTCGCTCCAGGACGGGATGGGCCATCCCGAGATCCTCTATCTCAAGGCGCTCCTCGACGGCGTCGCCTCGATCGCGCTCGCCAGCGCGCTCGGAATCGGCGTCGGCTTCTCTATCGTGCCGATCATCGTTGTGCAGGGTGGCATCGCGCTCGGCGCCAACGCGCTGCAGCCGTTCCTGACCATCGGGGTCATCTCGGCGATGTCGATGGTCGGCGGGACGCTCATCCTGGCGATCGGCCTCGACCTGATGGGCATCAAGCGCTTACCGGTCGGCAACCTGATGCCCGCTGTGATCGTCGCGGGAGTGCTCGGCGCCTTCTTCATGTAGCGCAGCGGGGGGGATCTACGCTTCCTGGCGCCAGCCTGCGATCGTGAACGCCGCCGGGCAGATGTCGGACAGCGTGCATGCTCCGCAGACCGGGCGCTTCGCCGTGCATACGGCTCGCCCGTGGTCGATGAACCGGTAGTTCACGTGGAACCAGTCCTCGCGCGGCAGCAATGAGGTCAGGTCGCGTTCGACCTTGTCCGGATCGCTCTCATCGGAGAGCCCGAGGCGGTGCGCCAGCCGGAACACATGCGTGTCCACGGCGATCCCCTCGACCTTCCCGAACGCGTTGCTGATAACGATGTTGGCCGTCTTGCGCGCGACGCCCGGGAGGCGCATGAGCCCCTCCATCGTGTCAGGCACGCGTCCGCCGAACTCCGCGACGACCATCCGCGCCGTCGCCATGATCGACTTCGTCTTCGCGTGGAAGAAGCCGGTGGAGTGGATGATCTCCTCCACGTCGAGCATGTCGGCGCCGGCCAGGTCCTCCGGGTGCGGGTAGCGGGCGAACAGCGTCGGGGTCACCTTGTTCACGCCCACGTCGGTGGTCTGCGCCGACAGGATCACCGCGACCAGCAGGTGCCACGGGTCGCCCGCGTAGTCGAGCGCGATGTGCGCGGTCGGATAGAGCGACGCGAGGCGGCGCATCACTTCGCACGCTCGCTGATTCCGGGTCATCGCCATTCCCCGCACCGCCCTCCACGCTGTGTGTCTGTGGGGCTGAGGATACCCCCGCGGCGTCGCGCGACGGGGCGTCGAAGACGCGCATGCCTCGTCGGGCCTTGACAGCGTAACAACACATTGTTACGCTACTCATCGGAACAAGGAGGTGCGACCTATGGAACCCGATCTGATCTCCAAGAAGGACCTGCTGCTCGCCACCGGCATCAGCTACGGGCAGCTCTACCGCTGGAAGCGCAAGGGCCTCATCCCGGAGGAGTGGTTCGTCCGCAAGTCGGCGTTCACCGGCCAGGAGACGTTCTTCCCACGGGAGAAGATGCTGGCGCGCGTTGAGCGGATCCTGTCTATGAAGGACGAGGATCTCTCGCTCGACGACATCGCCGAGCAGGTCTCGCCCTCGCCGTTGCCGGACACGTTCCGCCGTGAGGACGTGATCGCGCGCGGCGCGGTCTCTTCAACGGCGCTCGACCTGTTCGCGGAGCGCCACCCGGGCGTCGGTGAACTGCGGTTCGCCGAGCTGCTGGCCGCGTCGATCGCGGACACGCTTCTTGTCAGCGGCGACGCCGGACGCGAGGAGGCGCTCTCTGCGATCTCCACCCTCGAAGAGGGATGGACGACCTGCGAGAAGACCAGCTGCGACATCGTGCTGCTTCGCAAGATGGGCGTCTCCACCGTGCTCCTGATCTCCAGCGCCTCGGAACTCATCGCGGAGAGCGGCGTGAAGATGGTCGCGCGGATCACGCTGCCGACGCAGATCGAGCAGCTCAAGACCCTACTGAAGTCATAGACGGAAAGGATGTGGACACGATGAACGATGCAGCGAGGCCCGACACCAAGGTGGCCGGAGCCGGCGACATCTCGGGCGGCACCTACGGTGACGTGACGATAGCCGGGGCCGGCACTGTCCGCGGAGACATCGACGCGAACGCGCTGAAGGTGGCAGGCACAGCAGAGATGCAGGGCAAGGTCGTCGCCAAGACGATCAAGGTGAGCGGCAACGCGACATTCGCGGACGACGTGCAGGCGAGCGAGTTCGTCGTCAGCGGCACCTCCGAGATGCGCGCGGGGGTGGGGGTGGGCCTGCTCAAGATCGCCGGCGCCTGCACGATCCTCGGCTCCGTCAACGCACAGCGCCTTGAGATCCGTGGCACCACCAAGATCGGCGGAGACGTCCAGGCCGAGCAGTTCGACGCCGCGGGGGTCTTCTCGGTCGGCGGCCTGCTCAACGCCGGAACCATCACGATCAAGCTCTACGGTGGCTGCGACGCTCACGACATCGGGGGCGAGACGATCGACGTGCGACTCGGAAAGCCGTGGGCGTTCCTCCCGTTCTTCGGCGACCGCAACCTGACCGCCGACACGATCGAGGGCGACACGATCTACCTTGAGAACACCCGCGCCAAGGTCGTGCGCGGAGCGAACGTCACGATCGGCCCCGACTGCTCGATCGATCTGATCGAGTACAGCGGGTCGCTCGTCGGCAGCGCCGGCGTCGTTTCTTCGCGCAAAGTCGCGGCCACCGCGTAGCACCCGGGACTTCGCGCGCCACGATGACGGGGCGGCCACGTGGCCGCCCCGTCAGTATGCCCGGATCGCCCTGGATCGGATGCTGGGATGGGCCCCTTGCTGATCGAGCGATGTCCGTATGTGCAAACGTCCGGATGGGGGTAGCTCGGATGGGGTTCAGGTGCGTTCGCGTTCTTGCGGCCATGGCGGCTCTGATGTTCGCGCTTCTTGGCTTGAGCGCTTGTTCGCCGGGCGTACCCGGAGCAGCCGGCAGCGCGTTCGACTCCACAGTGGCCCGAGCCGACGCCGCTGCCGCTGCGGGCGACGCGGACGGCGCCCTGGCGCTCTACGAAGAGGCGCTGGCTACCAAGGAGGGTTCCGGCCGAACGAGCGAGCTTGCGGCGCGCGTCGAAGCGATCAAGCCGCTCGCGCTCAGCCGACGGATACTCGCCAAGACCAAGCCCGGGCCCGAATCGGTCTCCACCTTCGTGCAGGTCCTCCAGTACGCCGCGGGTGCTACCGAGACGGCCGCGGCCGCGGCGGGACTCTCCGACAGCCTGAGCGAATACCCGCGCACGATGCGTGCGGACATCGTACAGATGAAGAAGGACATCAACGCGAGCAAGACCATCGACATGCCCCTGTCGACCACGCTGGTCATCGGCCTAGGGCCGAGGTGGAATGAGGAAGTCTCGCAGGCTCCGGCTCCGTTCGGACCTCTGGCGAAGCAGGCGGTAGCCGACATGCGCGCCGCCGCGAGAGCCGTACAGAATGCGTTCGACCGCACGTACGCGGAGGGCGCGATGTCCGATCTCACAAAGGCCGCGAAGCTCTGCGACACCACCTTGCGAGAGCTGAAGGCGCTCAAGAGCGCGAAGTAGGCGCGAGTCTCCTTCCCGGCTTGACCCCGCACCCGCTCGGGCATACCCTCGCACAGCATGTTTCGCACCCCGCCCCGGGCTCCGGCGCGGGGCTGTCGTGCTGTTCGGACCCGTGTACGCGCACGCGCGCAAGCCCGCGCGCACGAAGGAGACCTTCCGCATGTCGCTTCTCGCAGACCTCTCGGCCCTGCTCGAACGGGCGCCCGGCTTCGCCAAGACGCAGACCGCACTTCGCGAAGGCGATGACTTCACGCTCGCCGCGCCGCCCTCGGCGCGCCCGCTGCTCGTGGCCGCCGCGTTCCGCTCGAACCCGCGCGCCACACTCGTGGTCGTCTCCGGATCCGACGCGGCCGATCGTTTCGCGCGCCAGCTGACCGCCTACCTCCCACTGGAGTTCGTGTTGCCGCTGCCTGAGCCGGCGAACTACCCGTGGTCGCGCCAACCGGGCGACGTGCGCATCACCGGACGCCGCGCCCGTGCGCTGTTCGCGCTGCAGGAGAACCGCCCGGCGATCGTTGTCGCTTCTGCCGCGGGGCTGCTGCGGCTGCTCCCGCCGCGCGGCGCCTCGGAGGCGTTCGCGCCGCTCGTGCTCGCTGTCGGCGCGACGCTTGATCTTGAGGAGACGACGGACCGCCTCGCCCGCATGGGCTACGAGCGCGTCGAGGTGGCCGAGGACCCGGGCCAGTTCGCTGCGCGCGGCGGCACGCTCGACGTCTTTCCGTCGGACGCGCACTACCCGGTCCGGGTGGAACTCGACGGCGAGGAGATCGAGTCGGTCCGCCGCTACGTGCCCTCCACGGGCCAGAGCGTCGGCGACGTCGCGCGCATCGAGGCGTTCCCGTGCCGCGAGATCCGGCTCTCGAACCGCACCGCCAAGGACGTCGCGCACCCGTACCGATCCGGGTTCCGCGACCTGCAGCGCAGGAGTCTCGGCGAGCCGATCGTCGCGCACGAGCTCGAGATGCTCGAGCAGGGTGTCTACTTCGACGGTGTCGAGGCCTACCTGCCCTACGTCTACCGCGAGCTCGCCTCGGTCACGGAGTACCTCTCGAAGGACGCGCTCGTGATCGTCGCAGAGCCGCGCGCCGTCTTCGACGACACCGTGCGCGTGCACGCGGAGGCCGAGGAGGCCGGCGACGTCACCGGCCAGGACGTGGGCGCCTACTTCGTCGCCCCCTCGAAGCTCGACCTGGGTGGGCGTCAGCGCCTCACGTTCCTTTCGATCCTCCAATCGAGCGTCTCGGCCGACGCCGAGCTCGTTGCACGGCGCCCTGACGTAGCGGGCGGGCAGAGCAAGACGGTGGCGGGGCTCAAGGGCCTGGTCGATACGGGCCACACCGTGCTCATGCTCGCGCGCGACCGCCGCCAGCGGGACACCCTCGCGGCGACGCTGACGGACTCCGGGCTGCCGGTCGCGCTGTACTCCGGTGTCAGCCACATCGTCCCGGGAAGCGAGCGCGACGTCGCCGGCGGCCTGACGTCGAAGGTCGTCAACCTCGGCGTGGCCGACATCTCGGCCGGGTTCGTCGTCTCCGACGCGCGCCTCGCCGTGGTCAGCGTGGACGACGCGTTCCCGCGCGGCCGCCGCTCGCAGGCGACCTACGACCCCACCGCGCTCACCTTCGACTTCAAGCCCGGCGACTACGTCGTCCACTCGACGCACGGCATCGCGCTGTTCCGCGAGATCACGCGCCGTGAGGTATTGGGCGCCGAGCGCGACTACCTGCTTCTCGAGTACGCGAAGGGCGACAGGCTCTACGTCCCGGTCGAGCAGCTCGAGCGCGTCACGAAGTACGTCGGGCCCGACCAGAGCGCGCCACGCGTCACGCGGCTGAACACCGCCGACTGGTCGCGCGCCACCGGCAAGGCCCGCGCGGCCGCCAAGAAGCTCGCATTCGACCTGGTGGACCTCTACTCTCGCCGTAGCGCGGCGACCGGCTACGCCTTCGGTCCCGACACGAACTGGCAGCGGGAGATGGAGGCGTCGTTCCCGTACATCGAGACGCCTGATCAGCTTTCCGCCATCGCCGACGTGAAGGCCGACATGGAATCGGACAAGCCGATGGACCGCCTTGTCTGCGGCGACGTCGGCTATGGCAAGACCGAGGTCGCGATCCGCGCCGCGTTCAAGGCCACGCAGGACGGCAAGCAGGTCATGGTGCTGTGCCCGACGACCATCCTCACCCAGCAGCACTTCACCACCTTCACCGACCGCTTCGGCGCCTTCCCGGTGCACGTCGAGGTCCTCTCGCGCTTCCGCACGAAGGCCCAGCAGGATGCGGCGCTCAAGGGTTTCAACGAGGGCAGCGTCGACATCCTGATCGGGACGCACCGGCTTCTGTCGCGCGATGTCGTGCCGCACGAGCTCGGACTCGTCATCGTGGACGAGGAGCAGAGATTCGGCGTCGAGCACAAGGAGCATCTGAAGAATCTCCGCGAGCAAGTCGACGTGCTCACGCTGTCCGCCACTCCGATCCCGAGAACGTTGCAGATGGCGCTCGGTGGGGTGCGCGACATGTCGGTCATCGACACGCCGCCGCCCAACCGCTTCCCCGTTCAGGTCCACGTGGGCGAGTTCGAGGCCGACATGGTGCAGGGCGCGATCCGGCGCGAGCTGGCGCGCGGCGGACAGGTCTACTACATATTCAATAGGGTGATGACGATCGAGCAGGCGTCCGCTCGCGTTCGCGAACTCGTGCCCGAGGCGACGATCGGCGTCGCTCACGGCCAGATGTCCGAGCACCAGCTCGAGCGCGCGATGGAGGGTTTCGCCGCCGGCCAGATCGACGTGCTCGTCGCCACCACGATCATCGAGTCGGGCATCGACAACCCGCACACCAACACGCTCATCATCGAGGACTCCGAGCGCCTCGGACTCGCGCAGCTCTACCAGCTCAAGGGAAGAGTCGGCCGCAGTCACGTCAAGGCGTACGCGTACTTCCTGTTCGGCCGCGGCAAGCAGCTCACTGAGCAGGCCGCCGAGCGACTCACCGCCATCGCTGAGCTCACGGATCTGGGAAGCGGCATCAAGGTCGCGATGCGCGACCTTGAGATCCGCGGGGCCGGCTCGCTTCTCGGTGCCGAGCAGCACGGCAACATGTCCGCGGTCGGCTTCGACCTGTATGCGCAGATGTTGCGCGAAGCCGTCTCCGAGGCGCGTGGCGAGCCCGAGATTGCCCATCCGGACGTGCGCGTGGACGTGCCGGTCAAGGCGTTCCTCCCCGAGGAGTACGTCAATGCTGCAGACGAGCGCGTCCGGTTCTACCGGCGGTTCGCCGCAGCGGCCACGCCAGAAGCGGTGGAGGCGATCGTCGCCGACATCGTCGAGCGTCACGGCCCTCTGCCGGAGGTCGCGGTCAACCTGGCGGGAGTGGCTCGCGCCCGTGCACTCGCGAGCGTGATCGGGGCGACGAACGTCGCCGTCGTGCGTAACCGCGTCGTCGTGCAGCCCGTTTCGCTGACCGCCGAGCAGCGCGGTACCCTCGCGGCGTTCGGCGCCGTGTACGTCGAGCGGGAGCGCAAACTCCAGCTGCCGCTCGGCTATGGAGAACCCGTGATGAACGGAGTGTTACAAGCGCTGGCTGCTATACTCGAGCACACTGTGCAGTCCTGACTGTCCTTCGCATATCAAGGAGCGTCCATGACCCGCCGTCGTTTCAGCCCCATCGCCCTTCCCCTCGTGGCCATCCTCGCGTTTGCGGGCCTGACTGCCACCGGATGCACCAACGCCGCCGCGCCCTCTGCGTCCGCCATAGCCGTTGTCAACGGCGCCGAGATCCCCAAGTCGGCCGTCGACGAGCAGGTCGCCCGCGTGAAGACCGCCCAGCCGGCCTCCTTCGAGGGAACCGCCGGGGCCGGGATCGAGAAGCAGTATCGTGCGCAGGTCCTCTCGGGACTCATCGACCTTGAGCTCATCAAGCAGGCGGCCGCCACCCTCGGCGTCTCCGTGACCCCCGCGCAGATCGACGCGTACGTCGCGCAGCTTCAGACGCAGTACGGCGGCGAGGCGGGTCTCACGACTGCGATGACCACCGCCGGGTTCACCATGGAGTCGCTGCGTGCTCAGGTTTCGAGCAACATGCTTCGCGACGCGGTCTCAGCCAAGGTCACAACGGGGACGGTGACCGTGACCGATGCTCAGATCAAGGCATACTTCACCCAGAACCCCTCGCAGTTCTCCACGCCCGCGCAGGTCCACGCCGAGCACATCCTATTCGCCACCACTGACAAGGCGACGGCACAGACCGTGCTTGCGCAGGTCAAGGGCGGCGGGGACTTCGCGGCCCTTGCCAAGAAGAACTCGAAGGACCCCGGCAGTGCCGCGACCGGCGGCGACCTGGGTTGGGCCGACCCGTCCACGTACGTGACGGAGTTCGCTGACGCCATGAAGAACATGAAGATCAACGACGTCGTTCTGGTCCAGTCGAAGTACGGCTGGCACGTCATCAGGCTTCTGGGCCGCCGCGTCGCTTCGACGCAGACCCTGGCCGAGGCGACCGCGACGATCCGTCAGACGCTCGAGTCCTCCTCGCGCTCCGAGAAGTTCGGCGCCTACATCGCGGACCTCCGCACCAAGGCGACGATCACGTACATGGACGCCGAGCTCCAGAAGCTCATCGAGGCGAACCGGGCGCTCAACTCCTCGACGACGACACCGACGGCCGGCAAGTAGCCGACCGACATCTCAAGCCTCGACTCCGACGGGGGCGCGGTGACGACCGATACGCACGGGAGCAGTTTCGACGAACTCGTGCGCATCATGGCCGTCCTCCGGGCCCCCGACGGCTGTCCGTGGGACGGCGAGCAGACGCACATGACGCTGCGTCGGCACCTACTCGAGGAGGCGTACGAAGCGGTCGCCGCGATCGAGGGCGGCAACGATGATGAGATCCGCGACGAGCTGGGCGACGTACTCCTGCAGGTCGTCTTCCACGCGCAGATCGCCGCCGGCGAGGATCGCTTCAACATCGAGGACGTCGCCGCCACCATCGTCGAGAAGCTGAAGCGGCGTCACCCGCACATCTTCGGCGACGCAGTCGCAGAGACCGCCGCCGACGTCGTCACCCGTTGGGACGCGATCAAGCGCACGGAGAACGTCGCCAAGGAGCACACGAGCATCCTGGAAGGTATCGCGCCCAACCTCCCGGCGCTCACGTACGCCGAGAAGATCTCGCGCCGCGCTGTCGGGGCCGGGTTCGAGTGGGAGACGGTCGATGACGTGTGGGCCAAGGTCCACGAGGAGATAGCGGAGCTCCAAGCGACCGACCACGGCACGCCCGAGGCCGAGGACGAGCTCGGCGACCTGCTCTTCACGGTCGTCAACGTAGGGCGCAAGATGGGCCTGGACCCGGAGCAGGCGCTGCGCATGACGTGCGCCAAGTTCATCCGGCGCTTCACGAGTATGGAGCGGGCGGCGGCGAGTCAGGGCCGCGACCTTGCTGACATGGGTATCGATACGCAAGAGGCGCTGTGGCGCCAGGCGAAAGAGGGGGAGCGCTAAGTGAGCATCATCACCGACATCTACGCCCGCGAGATCCTGGATTCCCGCGGCAACCCGACGGTGGAGGTCGACGTCGTGCTCGACGACGGCTCCTTCGGTCGCGCCGCAGTCCCGTCCGGCGCATCGACCGGCGCGTTCGAGGCGGTCGAGCTGCGCGATGGCGACTCCGCTCGCTACCTCGGCAAGGGTGTGTTGACCGCCGTCCAGAACGTGAACGACGTCATCGGCCCCGAGCTCGTCGGCATGGACGCCACAGACCAGCGCGCGATCGACAGCGAGATGCTCGCCCTCGACGGCACGCACAACAAGGGCTCGCTGGGCGCCAACGCCGTCCTCGGCGTGTCGCTCGCCGTGGCCAAGGCCGCCGCCGAGTCGACCGAGCTGACGCTCTACTCGTACCTGGGCGGCGTCAACGCGCACCAGATCCCGGTCCCGATGATGAACGTGCTCAATGGCGGGGCGCACGCGGACAACAACGTGGACCTGCAGGAGTTCATGATCATGCCGATCGGCGCATCCACGTTCGCCGAGGGCCTGCGCATGTGCTCCGAGATCTACCACACGCTCAAGGGCGTTCTCAAGGAGCGCGGGCTTTCCACCGGCGTTGGCGACGAGGGTGGATTCGCTCCTGACCTCCGCAGCAACGAGGAGGCGCTCCAGGTCATCACTGAAGCGGTCGAGAAGGCCGGCTACGACCTCGGCGACCAGATCGTGTTCGCGCTCGACCCGGCGTCGACCGAGTTCTACGACTCCGAGCGCGGCGTGTACGTGCTGGCCGGCGAAGGCCGTGAGCTGACCTCCGAGGAGATGGTCGAGTACTACGCCGGTCTCGTGGAGCGTCACCCGATCGTCTCGATCGAAGACGGTATGGCCGAGGAAGACTGGGACGGCTGGAAGCTTCTCACCGACCGCCTCGGCGAAGACGTCCAGCTCGTGGGCGACGACCTGTTCGTCACGAATCCCGAGCGCCTCGGCCGTGGCATCGAGCTCGGCGTCGCGAACTCCATCCTGATCAAGCTCAACCAGATCGGCACGCTCACCGAGACCCTCAACTGTATCGAGATGGCGAAGCGCGCCGGCTACACCTGCGTGATCTCGCACCGCAGCGGAGAGACCGAGGACACGACGATCGCCGACGTGGCCGTGGCCGTGAACGCCGGGCAGATCAAGACCGGCGCCCCGGCTCGCAGCGACCGTGTCGCCAAGTACAACGCGCTGTTGCGCATCGAGGAGGAGCTCGGCGACTCGGCCGACTACCCGGGCGTGCGCGCCTTCTACAACATCAGCCTGTAGCGGACCCGCGGGACGGGCGTCCGGGTCCGGGCGTCCGTCCCTTCACGTTTCCGGAAGCCGGTGGGAGAATGCGGCGCACGAAGATCGTTGCGACGATCGGTCCGGCGTGTGACGCGCCCGGGGTACTACGCGACGTGATCTCCGCGGGCGTGGACGTGGCGCGCCTGAACGCCTCGCACGGAACCCTCGATGATCTTGTTCGTCGACTGGCGGCCGTGAGATTCGAGGCAGCTGCCGCAGGCCGGATCGTCGGCGTGCTGCTGGACCTCCCCGGTCCGAAGCTCCGTGTAGGCGACATGGCCGACGGCGTCGTGCTGGAAGAGGGCGCAGCCTTCGTGCTCGGCGTTGGCGAGTGCATGGGTGACGAGTCGCGCGCGTGCGTCACCTACTCCGGACTCGCCGCTGACGTGGAGCCTGGGGACCGCATCGTGCTCGACGACGGTGCCATCGAGCTGGTCGTCGAGGGGACGGGTGGCGACGACGTGGTGACCCGCGTGGTGCGGGGTGGCGCGCTCTCCTCGCACAAGGGCGTCAACGTGCCGGGAGTGTGTCTGGCGCTCGATGGGGTCACCGAACGCGACTTGGAACTGCTGAACTGGGGTCTCGACGCAGGCGTCGACCTCGTCGCTCAGTCGTTCGTGCGCAGCGCTGCGGACGTGAACCGGCTGCGGGCCGCCATGGGCGACCGGACGGTCCCCATCATCGCCAAGATCGAGAAGCACGAAGCGCTCGTCGAACTGGACGCCATCATCGCCGCCGCGGACGCCGTCATGGTCGCCCGCGGAGACCTGGCGGTGGAGACGTCTCCCGAAGCGGTGCCGCCGGCGCAGCGCCACATCGTCGCGGCGTGCCGCGATGCCGGCAAACCGGTCATCGTCGCCACGCAGATGCTCGAGTCGATGGTGTCCTCGCCGCGTCCCACGCGAGCCGAGGCCTCCGACGTCGCCACCGCGGTGTTCGAAGGCGCGGACGCCGTGATGCTCTCTGAGGAGACCGCCATCGGAGCCTTCCCCGCGCAGGCGGTCGCAACCATGGACCGGGTGTGCCGCTCGGCAGAGGACTCCGGCGAGCCCGACATCGACGCCCATCCCGGCGCCGGCGCCGCTTCCCCGGTCGCCGCGGCAGCGGTCGACCTTGCTCGCGACACCGGCTCCATCGCCATCGTGACGACGACGCAGAGCGGCGCCACGGCCCGGGCGGTGGCGCGCCTGCGGCCACCGCAGCCGATCGTCGGGCTCGCGTCCGTCGAGGCGGTGGCGCGTGCACTCGCGCTCGTGTGGGGGGTGGTGCCCGCCCTCGGCGAGGCGCCCACGACGATCGAGCAGGCGACCACGGAAGCGCTCGAGATCGTGCGTGCGCTCGCGCTCGCGCGTGCGGGGGAGCGCATCGTACTGACCGCCGGGACGGCTTCGGGCGTCGCCGGTTCGAGCGATCTGGTGCGGGTCCTCACCGTCTGAGTCGACAGGGTGTATCCCGCCTCAGCCTCGGGTACAGGTCTATGGTTTGACACGTGGTGCTATCATGGTCGCGACGCCCTGGGAGGCGTCGGATTCGCAGGCCTTCTCACGTAGAAACACCGCAGACATGGCACGCACCACGTCGACGCAGCGCGGGGCCTCGCGACGTACGACCCGGACCGCACCTGGCGGCCCGAAGTCGCGCGGCGCATCTACTTCCCGTACCCGGAAGACCCCCGCGCGCACCCGCACCACGCCCTCGCGCGCCAAGACCCGCCGGCCCGCAGGCCCATGGGTGCCTATCGCGATCGTCGCCCTTGTCGCAGTGCTCGCATGGTCGCTCTATCCGGCGATGCGACTGCAGTATCTGGGAAGCCGCAGACTCGCGGGCGTCGAGCAGCAGTACGACTCGCTGAAGCAGCGCGAGGAGGCCGTGCGCAAAGAGGTCGATGCTCTCAGCACCCCTGCCGGCGTCGAGAAGGCGGCACGCGAGAAGCTCGGTTTCGCAAAAGCGAACGACACCGTCTACGTCGTGTCAGGCGGCAATACCACCAAGCCCGCCGGAGTGACCAACGCATCAGCCGCCGGTACCCCCGCAACGCCCCTTCTCCAGCAACTGCTGGACTTCTTCTTCGGGTTCGAACAGCCGAGCACGGCCGTTGAACCCTGACGAGGCGCTCGTCTCCTTGCAGCTGGGACGTCCGCCGCGCGGACGATGGCGCGTCGCGGCGCGGTGCGTGAGCCAAGCTCCGCTCGTGATCGCTGTGGCGCCGGTGCTTGAGGATGGGTCGCCGTTTCCCACCACGTTCTGGCTCACGTGTCCGCAGTTGGTTGCCGCCGTGCACGATCTCGAATCGGCCGGCGAGAACGCCCGGTTTTCCGAGCACGTTGCGAGCGATGTCGCGTTTGCGGACGCTGTCGCGAAGGCCGACGCCGCCTACCGCGAGGCGCGTCGGTCTGAGGGCGACGGAACGGACCCGTGTGAGAGTGTCGGCATCGCGGGGCAGGTCGATCCGCTCGCGGTGAAGTGCCTTCACGCTCGGCTCGCCGCGTTCCTCTCCGGCCTCCCCGACCCGATCGGGGAGGCCGTCGCCGCGATGATCCTGCCACCGGCGGGAGAAGCGTGTGCGGATACCCGATGCCAACCACGCACGTCCGCGGGCTGATAGCATCGCGGTCATGAACACCGCGAAGCGATTCCAGGGTTCTCCGCCGGCCCCCCCGCAGGGCTTCCTGCGTGTGGCGGCGATCGACATCGGCACCGTCACCACGAGGCTGCTTGTTGCCGACACCGATGGCCGCGAGGTCGGTGAGGTGCTCCGGCGAACCGTCGTGACGCATCTCGGCGAGGGGCTCCACGCGACTGGCGCGCTGTCGGGCGCAGGGATCGCCCGGGTCGCGGCAGCGGTGGCCGGTTTCGTCACCGACATCGCCGGAGCGGGCACCGCGTCCGTGATCGCGGTAGCGACCTCCGCAGCGCGCGACGCATCGAACGGATCGGCGTTCCTTGCGGCACTCGCCGCTGTGGGCGTGCATCCCCTCATCATTGCGGGGCCCGTCGAGGCGCGCCTGTCCTTCGCGGGAGCCACGACCGGCCTTGCCGGCGACGGCATCCTGATCGCCGATCTCGGCGGGGGTTCGACGGAACTGGTGCTCGGGTCGGTCCGTGAGTCCGGCGGCGCCCGCGAGGTCCGGATCGCGTCCGGACTCTCGCTCGATGTCGGCTCGCGCCGCGTGCTCGACATGTTCCTGCACTCGGATCCGCCGCTGCCGGGAGAGCTGGAAGCGGCGCGCGACTGGGCCGCGGTGCAGATGCGGCCGTTCTTCGCAGCGCTGCGGGAGCGACCGCAGGAGCTGATCACGCTGGCCGGAACGGGTACCACCCTGGTTTCCATCGTCCAGGGGCTGGAGGTCTACGAACCCGCGAAGGTGCACGGCTCGTATCTGTCGGCACGTGAGGTGGCGGACCTGCTTGCGATGCTCGCGGCGATGGACGTCGCAACGCGAAGGCGCGTCGTGGGAATGGATCCCGCCCGGGCAGACGTCATCGTGGCGGGCGCGCTCATACTGGAGACCATCATCGAGCTTTCGGGGCTCGGCGGGACGACCGTCAGCGAACATGACATCCTGTACGGGCTCGTGCTCGCGGGACCGGATGGGCTCGAGGACTGAAGGGGCCCCCTACCCCAACTGGCAGAGGGAGCCGGCTTAAACCCGGCGTAGTCTGGGTTCGAATCCCAGGGGGGCCACCATCAGTCTTCACCCTTGCGGGCGAGAATCCCGTTCGTGCGTCTCTTCGCCAGCCGTCGCTCCGTCACGAAGGCGAGCGCGGCGGCCAAGAGCACCGCGAGGACGCTGATCACGGTGCCCGGCACCAACCCCGGGGTCACGTACCGTAGCTCCACGGTGTGCGTACCGTTCGCGACCGCGATACCGCTGAAGCCCACGTTCGCCCTGATGATGGGCGCGCGCACGCCGTCCACGGTCGCGCTCCAACCGGTGCTGTAGGGGATGCTAAGGAAGAGCACCCCTTCGCCGTGTGCCGTGACCGACCCGCTCAGCGCGTCGGTGCCGACTCGGACGTCGCGCATGCCCTCGGCGGCGAGCAGTCCGATACGTTGGTCGAAGTGCCCCATCGGTACCGCGATGATGTTGAGTGAATCGTACGTCACGTTCGTCTTGGCGCCGAAAGTCAGCTTCGCGCTGTTCGTCCCCTTTGGGAAGTAGCCGAGGTTCACGAGCATCCTCCGATTCCCCCAGTAGTAGTTGTCCGAGGGGGGGAGGAGACGGGTCGCCTTGCTCGCGCCACCGGTATCGACGGTGATAGAGAGCCGGGTCGTGCCCGCGAAGCGGATGCCGGTCATCTCCACATAGAGTTCGGCGTCACGCACGGGAGCGAACGACAGCCGGGCCGAGGATCCCCGGGTATGGACCGACACCCGCCGGGTCTCTTGGTCCCACGACATCCCCGTGTCGGCCGCCAGGGTGTACGTCACCTCGATGCTGTCCGACGGTGGCGTGATCCGCGGAGTCGCCGATGCTGCTCCGTCAGCGAGCACGATGCCCTGCAGCAGCGCCTGCTGCTTGTCGAGTGGCGGCATCGCGTCATAGACCCCAGACGAGATCGCCGAGTGGTACACGTAGCCGACGGGCAGCGTGTTCCGGTTCTCGTAGACAGTCGCGGTGCCCAAAGTGGACACGGGCGCGAATCCGTAGGGGACGTATTGCGCTCCGCGAGATGGCGCGAGGTAGTACCGAACCCCCGCCAGCGTGTCGAGCGCCGCGCGATCATCGAAGGCCTCGATGTCGAACGCGAACCGCATCGAACGGTCCGCCAGCCCGTTCGCATACTCGTGCACGCCGCCGTCCATCACCGAGTAGTAGAAGTCGAGACCGGCGAATCCCTGCACCAGCGGGTCGTTGTTCTGGGAGACCTCAAGGTCGCTCTTCAGCGCGCCGGTCTGCTTGTCGACTCGCTGCAAACCGTCGATGGGCAGCGAGGGGACGAGTGCCCCCGGATCGCGAAGGTACCGGTCGAGCACGGTCCCGGACCGCAGGTAGGTCGTCAGCCTGGTGTTGTACGACTTCGAGTAGTCGGCCACTCCGGCAGCGGCGATGCCGCCGACCAGCAGGACCGCGACGCCCGCGCGGAAGAACACTCCGACGCGAACAGGCCTGCCCATCACCGTGCGTATCTGCGCGCCGCTCCGCTCGAAGACGAGACGTTCGCCGGCCAGCAACGCCCAGGTCCCGGCGCCGAGGCCGAGGGGCACAGCGATGAGCAACAGCGGGTAGCCGAGCCTGCCGCACGCCCACACCGACACCGCTCCGTACACCAGCAGTCCCGCACCGGTGATCGTCAACTCGCGCCGGGAGAGCGGTCGCGCGTCCGAGAGCACGATCGCGACTGCGGTCGCGAAGAACAACCCCAATGTGAAGGTGAACCGGTAGCTCGGGAACGCGAAGCCGTTGAACAGTCGGCCGAAGAACGGGAAAGCGATGAAGACGGCGAACGCCACGAACATCGCTTTCAGGGCGAAGTTGCCACGCCGCAGGAACACCACGCCGGCCGCGATGAACCCGACTATCGCGAACCCTCCGAAGAGGGAGTTCTGCCCGCCGCGGGCGGACGCGATCCCGACGATGTAGCTGAGGTACGTGTTCAGGCGGTAGAGGATCGGCATCCCGTACGCGGAGGACTCACGGGAACTGCTCAAGATGGCGAGAACGAGGGGCAGCAGCATGAAGGCCGCGAGCACCGTGCCGAGCGCGTACCAACTGCCGATCCGAAGCCCTTCCGGAAGGAGCTTACGCAAGCGCTGGCCCGGCTTCATTACCTCTACATAACGAACGACCGCGTAGAGGACCGCCACGATCGCGATCTGGTAGAAGAAGTAGAAGTTGCTGGCCGCAGCCACGAACAGCGCTCCCACAAGCAGGTACCACCGCTTGCGTGCCAGTATCTTTTCGACGCCGACCAGTATCAGGGGGAAGAAGACCAGCGCGTTGGCGAAGTACGCGTGCCGGAGCGTGATGATCAGCGTGAAGCCCGCGAACACGTAGACGAGCGTGCCCGCGATCGCGGCGAACCGCTGGGCCTTCATCGTCCTCAGGTAGTAGTACGCGGCGAGCCCGGCGCACAAGATCCGGAGGAAGAAGAGTCCCTCGTACACGTATTCGAGCATGTGTACGGGGAACGGTATGGCGAGCAGCGCGAAGGGATCGCCCAAGTAGTAGGACAGCGTCGTCAGCGTGTCGGCGCCCAAACCGAGGCGCCACGACCACATCCCGTAGCCGGCGCCGTGTCCGCTCAGCAGCGCGGTCATCCATTCGTGGAAGTACACGAACGCAGGGAAGTGCTGCGAGGCCCCGTCGTTGGACCAGATGTTGGAGACGCCGTACTGGAACAGATAGCGGAAGACGAGCGCTCCGGAGCCGATGACGGCGGCCGCGCACGCGAGCACTCCGAAGAGGCGGTCCCTCAGCGTCACGGTCGGGCCCTCCGCTGTCACGCCGGGCTCGGCGGCGTCTGTCTGCACTCTGCTACCCATCGGTCTCGCGGGTGATGTAGACCGGGCGACGCTTCGCTTCAAGATACGTGCGCGAGAGGTACTGACCGACGATGCCGATCGTGAACAGCTGCAGGCCCCCGATGAACAGCACGAGGCAGGCGAGCGAGGGCCATCCGGGAACGGGATCGCCGAACGCGAGCTGTCTCACGACGATCACCACGACGCCGGCGACGGCTACCAGGCACGACCAGAGTCCGAAGGCGGCCGCGAATTCGAGTGGTGCGGTCGAGAAGTCCACGATCCCTTCCGTCGCGTAGTGAACGAGCGCCTTGAACGACCACTTGCTCGCTCCGGCGGCGCGTTCGACGTTCTCGAACGGGATCCATGTCGTCTTAAAGCCCACCCAACTCAGGATGCCTTTGGAGAACCTGTTCACCTCGGTGAGTTCCAGCACCGCGTCGGTCATCTGCCGTGTCATGAGCCTGAAGTCGCGGGCGCCGTCCACCAGCTCCACGTGTGATGCGGCGTTGAAGATGCGGTAGAACAGCCGCGCACACCAGGAGCGCAGCCGGGACTCTCCGGCGCGGGTGATGCGGCGCGCGCCGGCGCAGTCCCATTCTCCGGACGAGACCGCCGCGTACATGCGGGGCAGCAGCGATGGCGGATCCTGCAGATCCACGTCCATCATCGCCACGAAGTCGCCCTTCGCGTGGCGAAGGCCGGCGAGAAGCGCCGCCTCCTTGCCGAAGTTGCGCGACAGGGAGACGAACCGGACCCGCGGATCGCGTGAACGCAGGTCCTTGATGATGTGCAGCGTCGCGTCGGTCGAGCCATCATCCACGAAGACGAGTTCAGGCTCGACGCCGGCGATTGTCGCGGTGACGCTACGGACCTCTTCGTAGAATCTGACGATCGAGTCTTGCTCGTTGAAGCACGGTACGATGATCGACATCACCGGCATGAGCGATCCCCCTTGGTCACGCCTCGAGCGTCCGGAAGACGACGAGTCTGCTGAACAGGTAATTGGCTATCACGACCACAACATTCACACAGACCTTCGACCACAGGTCCGGTGCGTGCACCAGCCCGACGAGAACGACCATGAGCCCCAAGTCGAGCAGCCCGCTCGCGATACGCGATGCGACGAACGTGGTGGTCTCGTAGGCGAGTACCCGGGGATGCATCGATCGGCTCTCAAAGACCCAGACTTTGTTGGTGACGAACGCGAAGGCGACGGAAACCGCCCAAGCCGCGACGTTGCTCCATTCGTACCCGACACCCGCGATCCGGGTGAGAGTCGCATATATGGCGATGTTCACGGCCGTGGTCAGGGCGCCGAAGATGAGGTACGCGCTGATTTGACGTCGATTTGAAGAAGGTCCGGGCATAGTCGTCGCCTGTCCGCGGGGGCGTGGATCGGGTTGGTCCTCGTGTGCGAGCATGTCCAAAGAACGATGAGGGCACGGTGAGAGTCTACGCTTGTTGACCCCGTATCGTCAGCGGCCTGTGTCCGTAGCGCCCGGCGGTTGCGACAACACAGATGCATAACATCATGTATGGTTATGCTTTGACCGCGCACCAAGGGGCTAGGCAACCCCTGCGCGGACCGCTCGCTCCTCGAGGGAAGGAAGTCGCGGCAGTGCAGCCCATCAGGCTCACGCAGCTCTCGTCGAAAGCCGGTTGAGCCGCCAAGTACGGTCCGGCGGACCTCAAGGCGATCCTCGACACGCTCGTCCCATCGGCCTCGGAAGACCTCATGGTCGGGTTCGAGACCTCGGACGACGCTGCCGTGTACCGGCTCGATGAGAACACCGCGCTGCTGCTGACCGTCGACTTCTTCACGCCGATCGTGGACGACCCCTACGATTTCGGCCGCATCACCGCGGCCAATGCGCTGTCGGATATCTACGCGATGGGCGGACGTCCGCTCACCGCGATGAACATGGTCGCCTTCCCGTGCTCGCTCGGCCCGGAAGTGGTTGCTGAACTGCTGCGCGGGGGCGGTGACATATGCCGCGAGGCCGGCGCGATCGTCGTTGGCGGCCACACCATCGATGACAACGAGCCGAAGTTTGGCCTGTCCGTGCTCGGGATCGTTCATCCGGACCGCGTCGTCCGCAACGTCGGGGTCGCCCCCGGTGACGTGCTCGTTCTGACCAAGCCGCTCGGCACCGGCGTCATCGGGACGGCGCTCAAGCGCGGCCTCGAGGACGAGAACAGCGCGCGGGCGGCGATCGAGTCGATGGCCACACTTAACCGCGCTGCCTGTGAAGCGATGCAGGAAGTCGGCGTTTCCGCGGCCACCGACGTCACGGGCTTCGGCATCGCCGGGCACCTGCACGAGATGCTTCTGGGAAGCGGGTGTGCCGGCGAGATTGACTTCGAGGCGCTGCCGCTTCTCGACGGCGTGATGGGCTACGCGACGCAGGGCGTCGTGCCCGGGCGTACCGCGGATGTTATCGAGTACGCAGCCGAGTTCACGGACTGGCCCGCGCATCCGGCGCCGCTGAGCGCCGATTCGCCCGTCGAGGATCTGACTCCGTGGCGCGTCCTGTGCGACCCGCAGACCTCAGGGGGCCTACTGATGGCAGTCGCCCCCGACAAGGCAGAAGCCCTCGTCGCGGCACTCGAGTCGCGTGATGTTCTGGCGGCCGTGATCGGGCGCGCGTGCGCGGGCGCGGCGGGGTGTGTGCGGGTGAACTAGGTCGCGTGTGAGGCGGGGCATCGCCGCGATCCCGATCGACGATGGATAAGGCGGCAGCACGATGGCGAAGACGTTCTGGTTCACCACCGACACGCTTGGCGCGGGCGACGAAGAGCTCGGCCGGCTGCTGATGCGCAATCTCATCTACTCACTCGCCCGGGGTGATGTCCGCCCGGAGCGCCTCATGTTCATGAACGGCGGCGTCCGTCTGACGTGTGAAGGTTCGCCCGTGCTCGACGACATCCGCGCGATGGCGGAGGCCGGCAGCATCGTGAAGTCGTGCGGCACATGCCTCGACTACCTGGGGCTCAAGGACAACCTCGCCGTGGGAGAAGTCGGTGACATGGCCGGGTCCGTCGGCGTGCTCGCGGGCGATGCCGACGTGGTCACCGTCGCCTAGGACTGCGTGCCGGGCCCTCGCTGTCAGGTAGAATCCGGCGCATGGATACCAAGTCGCTTCTACGCTCGCTCCCGAAAACCGACGAACTGCTCAAGCGCGACGACCTCGCGGAGCTTTCGGTCACCGTCCCGTCTCCTGTCGTCACCGACGCGGTCCGGGAAGCGGTGGAAGCGGTGAGGGCGCGCGTTCTGGCGGGAGAGGCGGCCGCCTTCGACGACGACTCGATCGCGGCCGACGCCATTCAGCGTGCGGAGCGTCGTATGCAACCGTCGCTGCGCCCGATCATCAACGCCACCGGCATCATCGTCCACACGAACCTGGGACGCTCCCGCCTTTCCAGCGCTGCGCTCGGGGCCGTCGTCCGGGTCGCAGGCAGCTACTCGACGCTGGAGTACGACGCGGAGAGCGGCGAGCGCGGAAGCCGGCACACCCACGTCGAGCGGCTCATCTGCGACCTGACCGGGGCCGAGGCCGCGATGGCGGTCAACAACAACGCCGCCGCGGTCCTTCTCGCCATCGCCGGGCTCGCGAAGGGCAAGGAAGCGATCGTCAGCCGCGGTCAGCAAGTCGAGATCGGCGGCAGCTTCCGCATCCCGGACGTCATGCGGCAGTCGGGCGCCAAGATGGTCGAGGTCGGCGCCACCAACAAGACACACCTGCGCGACTACGAGAACGCGATCACCCCGAAGACCGGGCTGCTCCTCAAGGTCCATTCGAGCAACTTCCGCGTCGTCGGGTTCACCGAGGAGGTCTCGCTCGCGGACCTCGTGGCGCTGGGCGCGAGGCACGGCGTGCCGGTCTACGAGGACCAGGGCTCCGGCGTGCTGATCGATCTGGCACCCTACGGCCTTCCCGACGAGCCGACGGTCCGCTCCTCGATCGAGGCCGGCGTCGACC
>JANYLP010000072.1 GCA_025361445.1 Coriobacteriia bacterium | reverse complement strand
CGGCACCATACGGTGACGCCGGAGATGGACGAGAAGACGGACCGGCTTCTGGCGCTGCTCGGCATCGAGCACCTCGCGGACCGCACGATGGACACGCTCTCGACGGGGGAAGCGCGCCGCGCGCTCATTGCTCGCGCGCTCGTGCACGACCCGGCGGTACTGGTGCTCGACGAGCCCACCGATGGGCTCGACCCGTCGGCGCAGCACCACGTCCTGCGCGCGATCAGCGACGTGGCCCGCGCCGGACACGCGATCGTGCTCGTCACCCACCACGTCTCGGACATCGTCCCCGAGGTCACACGGATCGTGACGCTGAAGGACGGGCGCATCCTCCACGACGGCACGAAGGCTGAGATGCTCGCCGACGGCCCGATGTCGGAGCTGTTCGGCTTTCCGGCGCATCTGGAAGAGCGCGGCTGCTGGTACCGGCTCTGGTGACAGGGTCGGGTAAGAACCTCGCGTGATGCGCAAGCCGCTACACCGACGACGGGAGCCCGGACCATGCCGCGCGCGATCTGGAAAGGCACCATCTCGTTCGGACTTGTGACGATCCCCGTATCGCTGCTGACGGCCGAACAGCCGCGCGAGCTGGCCTTTCACCTGCTCGACGACCGCGACCTCGCGCCGATCCACAACAAGCGCGTGAACGAGACGACGGGCGCGGAGGTCGCGTGGGAGCACGTCGCGAAGGGGTTCGAGGCCGACCCCGGACGCTTCGTGCTCGTGACCGACGACGATCTGCGCGCGGCCAACGTCGAGGCGACGCAGACGATCGACGTTCTGGCGGCGGTCTGAGCCGACGAGATCCACCCGCAACTGTTCGCCACTCCGTACTACCTCGAGCCAGAGAAGGCCGGACGCAAGGCGTACCTGCTTCTGCGGGAGGCGCTCAAGTCCGCGAAGCGCGTGGCGCTGGCCAAGATCGTCATCCGCACGCGACAGCATCTGGCCGCGCTCGTTCCCGACGGCGACGTGCTCCTTCTGGAGGTGCTCCGCTACCCGTACGAGTTGCGCGAGACCGGTGAGCTGGACCTGCCCGGACGGGGCGAGGGTGCGATCGCGGCCGCGGGCATCACGCAGGCGGAGCTCGACCTGGCGACGCAACTGGTGGCGACGATATCAAAGCCGTTCGACCCATCCGCGGCTGAATACCGCGACACCTATCGCGATGACCTGATGGCGCTCGTCGAGCGCAAGGCGGCGGGCAGGACATCCGGGCCGGCCGCCGCGCCGGCGGCGGTGCCCGCGCCGGGCGGCGAGGTCGTCGACATCGTCGCACTCCTCAAGCGTTCGCTTGACGAGGCCAAGCGCGCGAAGGCCTGAACCAGATGACCCCCGAGCCGCTCGAGGAGTACCACCGCAAGCGGGACTTCGCCGCGACGCCGGAGCCCGCGGGCGAGGTCGGCCCCTCGCCCGACGCCGAGGCGCCGCCGACAGCCGCCCCACTCACTTTCGTCATCCACAAGCACGCCGCCCGTGCGCTCCACTACGACCTGCGCCTGGAGGTCGGTGGCGTCTACGCGTCGTGGGCGGTGCCGAAGGGACCGTCGCTCGACACGCATGACAAGCACCTCGCGGTGCACGTCGAGGACCACCCTCTCGAGTACGGCTCGTTCGAGGGGACCATTCCCGCGGGTGAGTACGGCGGCGGCACCGTCATGGTCTGGGATCGCGGCACGTGGGAGCCCGCGGGCGACCCGGCTGCCGGCATCGAGAAAGGCGACTTCAAGTTCGTACTCCACGGGACGAAACTGAACGGTCAGTGGGTGCTGGTGCGGATGAAGCCGCGGCCCGGTGACAAGCGGGAGAACTGGCTGCTCATCAAGGAACGCGACGAGTTCGTCCGGCCGCGCGACGCCTACGACGTGCTTGCGACCGAGCCCGACTCCGCGGCGACCGGCCGGACGATGGACGAGATCGCCGCAGATGGATCCGCGAACGGGCAGGCGACCGCAGCGGCGCCCCCGGTGGCCGATGCCCCCTTTCCGGTAGGGCTTCCGTTCCAGCTCGCCACCCTTGTTGACGAGTCGCCCGAAGGCGAAGAGTGGATCCACGAGGTGAAATACGACGGCTACCGGCTTCACATCGCTCTCCAGGGAGGCGCCGCGCGGGTCTTCACGCGAAACGGTGCCGACTGGACCGCGCGGTTCCCGGAACTTGCATGCGCAGTCGAGGCGCTGCCGGCGACCTCCGCGCTCCTCGACGGCGAGGCGGCCGTTCTCGACGGCGAAGGCCGGTCCGATTTCGGACTGTTGCAGGAGGCGCTGGCGAGCGGGACGCCCGGGGCCGTCCGTTTCGAGGTGTTCGACCTCCTCTACCTGAACGGTTTCGACCTCCGCGCCGAGACACTGCTGCGCCGCAAGGATCTCCTCGCTGCGCTGCTGGACGGCGCGCCCGCTGTCGGCCCTCTGCTGATGGTCGAGCACTTCGTCGGAGGTGGGCCCGAGCATCACGCGGCGACGTGCGAGCTGCTGCTGGAAGGCTCCGTCAGTAAGCGCGGCGACCGCCCGTGGGTGCCCGGCCGCACGCGTGACTGGGTCAAGGCGAAGTGCCTTGCGCGTCAGGAGTTCGTCATCGGGGGATGGACCGATCCCGCCGGCACGCGTGAAGGCTTCGGGGCACTGCTGGTCGGCGTGCACGACGAGGCGGGCAGCCTTCGGTATGCGGGCCGCGTCGGCACCGGCTTCACGGCGCGCACCCTGGCCGACCTGCTGGCGCGGCTGACCGGCCTCTCCGCAGACGAACCGCCCTTCACCGAACCTCCCCGGGCGACCCACGTCCATTGGGTGCGGCCTGAACTGGTAGCGGAAGTCACTTTCCGCGAGTGGACCCACGGCGGTCATCTCCGCCAGGCGTCGTTCAAGGGGCTTCGCGAGGACAAGCATCCGGGGGACGTCGCTCGGGAGGTTGCTCCAAAGCCTCGAGCAGCGCCCACCCCCGTCACCGTCCGCGGCATCTCCATCACGAACCCGGACCGCGTCCTCGAACCGGCTGGCATCACCAAGCTGGAGCTCGCCCGCTACCACGACTCCGTCGCGGGTGCCATGCTCCCCCACATCACGAACCGCCCTCTGACGATCGTGCGATGCCCTCACGGGGCGACCGGTGCGCCCGGCTGCTTCTATCAGAAGCACCCGGAATCCCGCGCCTGGCCCGACGTGTTCGGCACGGTCGAGATCGTGGACCGCGCGGGACCCGCGACGTACTTCTTCGTGAAGGACGCGGCAGGACTCGTCGCGCTCGCGCAACTCGGTACGCTCGAGATACACGCATGGAACTCGCTGGCCGCCGACCCCGAGCATCCCGACCGCATCGTGTTCGACCTCGACCCGGGCCCGAACGTCACGTTCGCCCAGGTCGCGGAGGCAGCTCGCACCGTTCGCGACGCGCTCGAAGCGGTCGGTCTCGGCGCCTTCGCGAAGACCACCGGGGGCCGCGGCCTGCACGTCGTCACACCGATCGTCCCCGAGCGGGGCTACGAAGAGATCCGCGCCTTCGCGCACGGCGTCGTCGAGCTGCTCGCACGCGAACTCCCCGGGCAGTTCACGGGCGTGATGTCCAAGGAGAAGCGCACCGGGAAGGTCTTCGTCGACTACCTGCGCAACGCCCACGGGGCGACAGCGGTGGCCGCCTTCTCCACGCGCGCACGAGCGGGTGGGTACGTGAGCGTGCCCGTCACGTGGGACGAACTCGCGGAAGGCACCGATCCGGCGACCTTCGACATCCACAGCGTGCCGGCGCGCCTCGCCGCGCTCACGGCGGACCCGTGGGCCGACTACGAATCGGCACGGCGCGCCATCACTCCCGAGATGCTAAGCGCAGTCGCGGCCGGACCGCATCTCGCCTAATCGCCGCCGCGGCACCTGCCGATAACACCATCGGGCGACCACACACGGTCGCCCGTGCGTGCGTGCGCGAGAGCGGCCGGAGACGATGGAAGAGCACCAGCACATAGAGTTCTGCGAACGGTGCGGGGTCGAGCTGCTTCCGGCCGATCCGGCGCCGCTGTGCGCGATGTGCTACGTCAGCGATACGAGCGTCTACGCTCCGTCGCTTCTGCTCGTCACCGATGCCAGCTGGAGCGGTACGACCCCGTCGCGACCCGCCGTGCCGACCCGCAACTCGTTCGTGCCGTGGCGCCCCGATCCGGATGGCAAGCACGCGGCCAGGCGCCGGAAGCGATCGCGTCGCCTCACCCTTGCGCTCGCGCTCATGACCCTCGCAGCGATTATGTTCGCGGTCGTTCCGGCGGCGATCTCGGGCACGAAGCCGGGTCCCGTCCACGTGGGAGTCCAGCAGGTGGATGCCGGGACGGATGCCTGCCTCGCGAACCTCTACACGCTCGTCGCCGACAAGAAGGCGGGCCGCGCCTCCCCGGCGGACGTCGTCTGTCCGGTGACCGGGAAGCCCTACCTCTACACGCAGTATCAGGGCGTCACCACGATCTCGTGCCCGAGTGCGGCGGCGCATCAGCAGACGCGGGTCTACGTGAAGACCGACACGGGCGTGCCGATCGTCAACTAGCGGGCGCGAGACGCTACCTCGCCCCGAGCCATCCGCCCAGCGACTCCAGATACTTGTCGAGCGACTGTATGTACCGCTCCTCCACGAGCGTCCCGTTCTCGTCGAACGCCTTCGCTGCGAACGCGAGTGTCAGCTCCGAATCCGAGAACACCGGGCACTTGAAGAAGTACCACATCTGCCGCCACGCGAGCTGTGCGCGGATCGTGCCGTAGTAGCCGGTGGACGCGCCCATGAGTGCCATCGGACGCCCGATCAGCGGGCTGTCGCCGTAGGGCCTGGACAGCCAGTCGACCGCGTTCTTCAGCGCGCCCGGCACGCCATGGTTGTACTCCGGCGTGACCATAAGAACGCACGACGACGACTCGAGCACCGCCCTCGCGGCGGTCACCGCAACCGGAACACCGGCCGCCTCCACATCCTGCGAGAACACAGGGAACCCGGAGATGTCCGCCTGCACGATCTCGAGCCCGTGCTCGGGCGCCTTCGCGATCGCGGCGTTCAGCAGCGCCTGGTTGAACGAACCGGTGCGGAGCGAACCGCACAGTGCGGAGACCAGCACGGGTACTTCCCTTCCACGGGGTCGCCTTGTTTGTACCACTCCGGCGCACCGGGACCCCGCGCTACCATGGCGGTGCATCGCAGAAGCCGCGTGAAGGGACCGCACATGGACGCCATCGACGCGCTCACCACCCGCAGGAGCGTCCGCCGCTACACAGACGAACCCGTCAGCGACGCCGATATCGAGACGATCCTGCGCGCCGCGATGTGCGCCCCATCCGGCTTCGGTCAGCGCTCGACGCGCTTCGTCGTGGTGCGGGACGCGGAGACCCGCGCGGCGCTCTCCGTCATCTCCAAGTACTCCGGCATGATCGCGAACGCACCTGTCGCCATCGTCGTCTGCGGAGACACGAACGCCGAGCGGCACCCGGGCACCTACTTCGTCCACGACGCGGTCGCCGCGCTCGAGAACCTGCTGACGGCCGCGAACGCGCTCGGCCTGGGCGCGGTGTGGGTCGGCGTGCACCCGTGGGCGGACCGCATAGACGCCGTGCGCGCGGCCGTGGGACTTCCCGAGGGCGTCGAGCCGATCGCCAGCGTGGCGCTCGGACATCCTGCCTCCGCGGCGCCGACGACCCCCGACCGCTTCGACCCCGCCTTCGTCCACATCGACCGCTGGTAGGAGACACATGCCGCTCGTACGCATCGACGTCATCGGACAACGGTCCGCCGCATACAAGCAAGCGCTCATGGGCGCGGTGCGGCGCGCGATCGTCGAGGATCTGGCCGCCGAGGACCGCCGCGTGATCGTCCGCATCGCCGAGACGCGCGCGGAAGACGTCGACCTCCCCGCGTGCCGCACCGAGAACATGACGGTCGTGGACATCCTGCTGTACGACGGCCGGACGCCGGAGATGAAGGCGGCCATGACGGCGTCGCTGCGCACGGCACTCGCCGTGGATCCGGGGATCGAGCCCTCAGAAGTCGCGGTGTTCTTTCACGACGCGACGCCGTCCGATCTCGACGTTCTCCCGGGCCGGGCGGATCTCTGAGCGCGACGCCCGAAATACCCCGCACATTGATACTCGCGCGGCGCGTATACGGGTACTCTTAGTCTGCTGGTGCTTCGGCGCCATCACGGTCTCTGTTCGCGTTTCCGCGCGTCTGTCAGGGAGGACAGCATGAGAGACATCCTGTACGTCGATATGGCCACCCTTTCGACCGAGCGCAAACCGCTCCCCGAGAAGTGGTCGCGCTACGCCGGTCGCGCTCTGACCGATGCCATCGTGTACGACATGGTCCCGCCGACGTGTGACCCGCTCGGCCGCGGCGCGGTGCTCGTCTTCGCCCCCGGCCTGTTCGGCGGCACCAGCGCCCCGAACGGCGGACGCCTGTCGGTCGGCGCCAAGAGCCCGCTCACGGGCGGCATCAAGGAGTCGAACTCGGGCGGCCAGGCCGCACACGCACTGGCGAAGATCGGCCTGTCCGCCGTCGTCGTCACCGGCAAGCCCGCCGACCCGCTCGCCCGCTTCATGCTCAGCATCGAAGCCGACGGCTCGGTCAAGATCGAGCGCGTCGACGGTTGGGCCGGCCTCGGCAACTACGCTGTCGCCGACGCCATCAAGGCGCTGCGCCCCGCCGACGATCACTACGCGACGATCACGAACGGGCCTGCCGGAGAAGCCGGCCTCAAGGCCGCAGGCATCGCCATCTCGGACATGAAGGGCTACCCGAACCGGTTCGCGGGACGTGGCGGCCTCGGCGCGGTCATGGGCTCCAAGGGGCTCAAGGCCATCGTGGTCTCGGACAAGGGCCTCAAGGGCGTGGAGCACGCCGACAAGGAAGCGTTCAACGCGGCCATGAAGCGGTTCGCCAAGGCGCTCACGGACCACCCGGTCTCCGGCGTCGGCCTGCCGACCTACGGCACCAATGTGCTCATGAACATCCTCAACGAGGCCGGCGGACTTCCCACGAAGAACTTCTCCTCGGGTCACTTCGACGACGTCGAGGGTGTCTCCGGTGAGAAGCAGCGCGAGGTCACCCTCGAGCGCGGCGGCAACGTGAAGCACGGCTGCCACACCGGCTGCGTCATCCAGTGCTCGCGCTACTGGGTCGACAAGGAAGGCGCGTACGTCACCAAGGGTCCGGAGTACGAATCCGCCTGGTCGCTCGGCACCGACTGCTGCATCTCGGATATGGACACCGTGGCCGCGCTCGACCGCCTCTGCGGCGACTACGGCCTGGACACCATCGAGATGGGTGCGACACTGGCCGTCTACATGGACTCCGGCAAGATCGCCTTCGGTGACGGCCCCGCCGCCATCAAAGCCCTCAAGAGCATCTTCGAGGGCGGCGAGCCCGGCATGGTGCTCGGCCACGGCGCCGAGGCGACCGGACTGGCGTTCGGCGTCGATCACATCCCGGTCGTGAAGCATCAGGCGATGCCGGCCTACGAGCCGCGCGCCGTCCAGGGCATCGGCGTCACCTACGCCACCACGCCCATGGGAGCCGATCACACCGCCGGCTACACGATCACCGCGAACATCCTGGGCGTCGGTGGCACCGTCGACCCGCTCAAGACCGCCGGCCAGGCCGAGCTCTCGAAGAACCTGCAGATCGCGACCGCCATGCTGGACGCGTTCGGGCTGTGCATCTTCGTCGCCTTCCCGGTGCTCGACATCCCCGATGCGTTCGTCGCGATCTACGACATGGCCGCCGCGCACACCGGACAAGCGTGGGACACCGACGAGCTCATGAAGCTCGGGCGCGAGGTGCTGACCTTCGAGCGCCTGTTCAACACGGCAGCCGGGTTCACCGCCGCCGACGACCGCCTGCCGGCGTGGATGAAGACCGTGCCGCTGCCTCCGCACAACACCGTGTTCGAGGTCACCGACGCCGAGCTCGATTCCGTCTTCGACTTCGTTCCGGAGACCGCCAAGGAGATGGGGCTGCTCTAGCCGCTGCCCCGCGCACCTGTTCGCGATCGAGGGGCGTCGCCGGGATCCCGGTGGCGCCCCTCTTTCGTTGGGGATCGCAGCGGCACGCTTCTCGCACCACGAGGGTAGAATCGTGTGCGTCACCGATTCCGGGAGTGGACGCATGAAGGTCGACGTCGCGCTGTTCGCATACTTGTCCGACCACCAGCCCGACGGGCTCGGCGGACGGCATGCGCGCGCGTTCGATCTCGCGGACGGCACACGCGTGGCCGACGTGATCGCCGACCTCGCGCTCCCCGACCAGCCGCGCATCGTCTTTGTGAACAACCGGCACGCCGCGGAGGATTCCGCACTGCACGACGGCGACCGGCTCGCGATCTTCCCGCCGATAGCAGGAGGGTGACCGTGGACGAGGCGCGCATCCCCGAGGTCGAGTTGCGCGCCCGGTTGGCGGCGTCTTCGGCAGCGATCATCGGCTGCGGTGGGCTGGGCAGCAACGTAGCCGCGATGCTGCTGCGCAGCGGCGTCCGCGCGCTGACACTCATCGACTTCGACCGCGTCGACGACTCCAACCTCAACCGCCAGCTGTTCTTCCGGGACCAGGTCGGCCGACTCAAGACCGAGGCGCTCGCGGAAACGCTGCTGCGCATCGAGCCGGAGGCACGGCTCACGCTCGTCACCGAGCGGGTGACAGCCGAGAACATCGTCGGCTTCGTGCTGGGCGCGGACGTCATCATCGAGGCAGTGGACGGTGCCGCGACCAAGGCGATGATCGTCAACGTCTGCACCGGGGCGCTGCCCGAAACACCACTCGTGACCGCCTCAGGGCTCGCCGGGTACGACTCAGCGAACGACATCGTGACCGAGCGACTCACCGACACGGTGTACCTGGTCGGCGACCTGCACAGTGACGCATGCGCCGGCCTTCCGTTGCTGGCGTCGCGCGTGATGGTCGCCGCGGCGCACGAGGCCCATGCGGCGATCCGTCGCCTGCTCGGCCTCCGGGAGCCGTAGGCTCCGTTCGAATCTTCCGGATCTTCCTCTTGACCCTGACGTAACGTCAGGGTTTACGCTTCGTGGCGGAGGTGATCGGAGATGGTTTTGGGTCTGACGATCGGTGAGGTCGCCGAACTCGCGTCGGTCAGCGTCCGGACGCTGCACCACTACGACGAGCTCGGCCTGCTCGTGCCCTCGCTGCGCACCGAGGCAGGCTATCGGGTCTACGACGACGCCGACCTGGCGACGCTCCAGCAGGTCCTGTTCTTCAAGGAGCTGGGTTTCGGGTTGGCCGAGATCGCCCGCATCATGCACGACCCGCACTTCGACCGCCTCGAAGCGCTGCACATGCAACACAGGATGCTCGTAGACAAGTCGACACAGATGGCGCTCATGGCAGAGGCCGTAGACGCCGCGATCGACGCTACGGAAGGAGGTGTCCGAATGGACGCCGAGGACATGTTCGAGGCTTTCGGGGAGTTCGACCCGAAGGAGTACGAAGAAGAGGCCGAGGAGCGCTGGGGCAACACCGACGCCTACAAGGAGTCGGCCCGTCGCACGAAGCGCTACACCAAGGAGGACTGGATCGAGGTCCGTAAGGAGACCGAGGCCGTGAACGAGGCACTCGCTTCCCTCCTGGACGCCGGCGTCCCCGCGGACGACCCACGCGCGATGGACCAGGCCGAGCAGCACCGCGTCAACATCGACAAGCGGTTCTACCCGGTGTCGCGGGAGATGCACGTGGGACTTGCCGAGATGTACATCGCCGACCCCCGGTTCGCGGCCAACTACGAGAAGGTGCACGCCGGCCTCGCGCAGTACATGCACGACGCGATCCTCGCGAACGCGGCGCGCAAGAAGTAGGGCCGCTGCACGGCGCGGGAACGGACACCCGGAACTCCGTGTACGCGAAGCGCTCCACCTCGTACTCGACGAGAACGAAGTGGTCGGTGAAGACCTCGGTCACGAGCAAGGGCAGGTAGCGGGTGCGCGCGCTGAACTGGGATACTCTGTGCATGCGCCGACGTTCAGCGGCTACGACTACATCACGGTGAAGTAGATGGCTCTACGAACAGGGAGGGGTCGCACGATGGCATCGGACGTCGGGGGTCGGCTCAGGTTTCCGGTAACACTGAAGCCGTTCATGGACGCGGCTGACGAGGCGTATCAGCGTCTCCAGGCGCCACAGGACGCGATGTTCTTCGAGGATGAGGAAGTGCCCTCTGGTGAGGAGGCCTTCGACGAGTCCATCAGTGGGTTCCTCGCAGGCGCCGTGGAGGCGGGCCTCGACTCGGACGCCGTCACCGTGATGCTGCGCCAGCGCTACCCGCACGTGCGTGGCGGCGTGCTGTGGCAGGCGGCGCCCGGGGACTTCTGGAACCGCCCGCCGGACCCGGAGTCGGCCGCGTGGAGCGCGACGACGTTTCCCGAGGCTCCCGTGGCTGCGGCCACCGCACCACACGCGGCGCCGCAGGCCGCCGGCGGGTTCTACGGCCAGCCGGTGCCCCTCACGTATCGCTACACCGACGCCTACCGCTACGCGCGATGGCTCAACACGTGGGGCAGTGTCGTGAAGGTGGTCGCGTTCGTGTACGGCGGGTTCCTCCTGCTGACCACGTTCCAGACGCTGTCGGCCGCGAGCTCGTACGGCGGATCGAGCAATCTGGGCGGTCTGGTGGTGCTGAGCGCGCTGGTCGGGGCCGTGGTAGGCACGGCCGGGATCTGGATCTCCGGCATGCTCCTGTGCGCCGCGAGCCAGTTCGCGCGGGCGCTCATCGACACCGCCATCAACACCTCGCCGCTGCTGGAGAAGGACGACGTCGCTCGGATCATGTCGACGACGTAGGGGAAAGCGAGCTCGGTCCCGAAGCATCCCAGATCGCCCCACCCTCGAGGGGCAGGAGTGTTGCGTCTAGTATCTGAATTCGCCCGCACTACGAGTAGATCGAACGCCGCTGAACGGATCCGGCACTACTTGGCGGGCAGCCACCAGGTGTCTTGAGAGGCGCGGCATGGTCGCCATCTCCCGACGACCCCGAGGACCCCTCTCCCGCTAGCTTCCAGCTCGAATCTACGCTTGCGGACGCTATGCACTCACCGCATCTCCATATGCATTCTGGTCATGCGCCGGTGCGCGGATGCCGATGAAACCAGTGCAAGCAACGCGCACCTCCGGGCCGCCTGCCCGCCGCGACGCGCAGAGTACAGGGAGAGCCGAATGGGCCTCCAGCAACGCACACCGGAGTTCGCGCTCACCGTTCTGGACAACTCACTGGACGGCGTGCTCGCGCATACCCTCGACGGCCAGCTGGTCTACTTCAACGAGACCGCGGCCGAGCAGCTCGGATACACGCATGACGAGTTCGCTTTGCTCGGGCCTTACGGTTGGGTCGAGGGCGACAACGTCGGATTGGTCTCTTCGCGACTGGGGATCATCGTCGAGCGGGGATCACTCCTGTTCAACTCCCGCGGAGCGCCGAAGGACGGCTCGATCATGCACACCGAGGTCCACGCGCGATTGGTGCATACGGCCGACGAAGACATGATCATCTCGGTGGTCCGCGACGTCACCGAGCGCGTGCACGCCCACGAGCGCATCCGTCATCTGGCCTTCCACGACAGGCTCACCGGGCTGGCCAACCGCATGAAGCTCGAGGACGACCTGCGGTCCGCGCTCGCATCCGCGAACCGACACGACGACCTGGTAGGCGTCATCTTCCTCGACCTCGACGACTTCAAGCCGATCAACGACGAACTGGGCCACGCCGTGGGCGACTGCGTCCTGAAGCAGGTAGCCGATCGTCTGCGCGCGTGCGTACGCGAGGTCGATACGGTCGCGCGACTGGGCGGGGACGAGTTCCTGGTCGTGGTGGCCCGTCTCGGGGCCAGAGAGGACCTGGCGGCCGTAGCGCGGAAGCTGGAAGAGTCGGTCAGCCGACCGATCCCGATCGAGGGCCACTCCGATGCCCACGTGACCGTGAGCGCCGGACTCGCTACCTACGAACCGGGCGAGGCCGGCGAGGATCTCATGAATCGCGCCGACCACGCGATGTACCGCGCGAAGCAGGCGGGCGTCTCGGGCTGGGAAGCGTTCCTGGCCGAGGCCTAGCCGGGCGACGCAGCGGACATCCCGATGCCCGCCATGAGCAGTGCCGCGAGAGCCAGAACCACGCCGGCGCGCTGCGCCCAGTGCAGCCGCTCCTTCAGCACGAAGCGCGCGAGCAGGATCGTCGCCACGGGGTAGAGCGAACCGAGGACCGAGGCGACTGCGAGCGGCCCAACCCGGATCGCGACGAGCATCGTGATGTTGGCTGCGGCGTCGAGCGCGCCCGCGCCGAGCGTCGGTGCGACCGCGCCGATGTTGAGGGCGGCACTCCCCTTGCCCCGGATCAGCGCCAGTCCTCCCATCAGCAGTACCGATACAACGCGCGCCGCCACGAGCGGTGCGAAGCCACTGGCCGACCCCGTCAGCGAGAACAGAAGGAACGATCCGGCGAAACCGACTCCGGCAAGCAGCGACAGCGCGATCGCGGACGGCGGCATCGCCGCCCGATCCTCGGGATGTCCGACCGAGCTCACGATGACGATGGCGACGAGCGCGACGCCCAGTCCCGCTAGCGCGAGCGGTCGGATCGCGACGCCGGTGGCGAGGTCGTAGAGCGCCGGCAGCGAGCCCGAAAGGGCGGCCGTGATCGGCGCTACGACACTCATCCGGCCGCGTCCGAGCGCCCCGTAGAGCGCGGTCACGCCCACTCCCCCGGAGACGCCGGCGGCCGCACCCCACAGCAGGTCGCGGGTGGTCACGGACGCACCCGGGAACACGAGCGCCGCAGTCCCGAGCAGAACCATCCCGAGAAGGTGCGCGTTCGCGGTGATCGTCACCTCCGAATCACGGCGCGCGGCGAGGCCCCCGAAGAAGTCGGAGAACCCGAACAACAGGGCCGTGGCGCCCGCGAAGAGGATGGTGATCGGCATAGGCGGATGGTACACGCTGGCCTGCGCGGACGCTGGCGACCTCCCTTCGGGTAGCATCCGAGCAGAGTCCGCCACTGACACCGGAAGACACGGATGCCGGAAACGCGCTGCGTGATCACGTTCGAGCCGACGGGCGACCGCGTCGAGGTCGCGCCGGGTGTCACGCTGCGCGCGGCCGCGGCGAAGGCCGGAGTCGCGCTCCCCGCACCGTGCGGCGGGCTCGGCGTCTGCGGGGGCTGTGCGGTGCAGGCCAGCGGCGCGCTCCAGGCGCCGGGCGCGGATGAGCTCTTGCTGCTGTCTTCGGAGGCCCGCGAACGTAGCGTCCGGATCGCCTGCAAGGCACGCGTGCACGGTGACGTCACCGTCCGCCCGCTTCGCGCGGTGCCACCGGCGGAGCTGAGGATCGTTGAGACCGGCGATCTTCACGAGGTATCGGTCGAGCCCCCGGAGCGACGGGGGCTGTTCGGGCCTGAACCGCCGCTGGGCGCCGTGGTGGACGTGGGTACCACGACGGTGGTCGTGGCGCTCGTCGACCTTCGCACGGGCGAGACCCTCGGCTCGGCGTCCGCACTGAATCCGCAGCACCCGTTCGGGCACGACGTGCTCTCCCGCATCTCTCACGCAGCGTCGAGCGGCGTAGAAGCCCTGCGTGAGCCGGTCGTCCGGGTGATCGAAGATCTGGCTCTCGGGCTCGTGCAAAGGGCCGGACTCGGAGCCGACCACCTGCGCGAGATAGCCGTGGCCGGCAACACCACGATGCTGCATCTGCTGCTCGGCTTCGACCCCGCTCCACTGGGTGCGGCTCCCTACGCACCGGCGCGGCTCGATGCTGTCGACCGACCCGCCGCCGAGCTCGGCTTCACTCGTCTCGGGACCGCCCGAACCTACGTGCTGCCCGGTATCTCCGCCTTCCTCGGCGCCGACGTCACCGCCGGTCTGCTCACCACCCGGCTCGCTGAGCGCGAATCGACCGCGCTCTTCATCGACCTCGGCACGAACGGCGAGATCGTCCTGCGGACACGCGACCGCATGCTTGGCGCCTCGACGGCGGCGGGCCCTGCGCTCGAGGGCGCGAGTATCGAGTACGGGATGCGGGCCGAGACGGGCGCGATCGAGCGCGTGACGTTCGCCCGCGACTCCCTCGTGCTCGGAACGATCGGCGATGCGCCGGCGACCGGACTGTGCGGCAGCGGCCTCATCGACCTGGTCGGCGTCCTGCTCGAATCGGGCGTGGTGGATCACACGGGGCTCATGCACGACGACGTCGCGCATCCGCTCGCGCGGCTCGTTTCCACGCGGGACGGCGTCCGCATCTTCGAGGTCGTCCCCGGCGTCTACCTGACGCAGCGGGACATCCGCCAGATCCAGCTCGCGTCGGCCGCGGTCGCCACGGGGATCGACCTGCTCCTGGAATCGGCGGGGATCGCTCCCGGCGATGTCTCAGAACTGGTGATCGGCGGTGGCTTCGGATTCCACGTGCGCGCGGACGCGCTCGCGCGCATGGGCATGGTGCCGTCCGCCTGGCGCGACCGCATCACGTACGGGGGCAACACAGCGATAGCGGGGACGACCCGCGCGCTGCTGGACCGCGGTCAGCGGCGGCTCGCGGACGCCATCGCGCGGCACGTCGAGACGATCGACCTCGCGGCGCATCCGGACTTCCAGACACGGTTCATCCGCGCGCTGGACTTCCCCTCCGTCTAGGGCGCGCCGCGCGCCGACCTAGCCGGCTCCGCCTCCGCCGCCGCCACCGCCGCCACCACCGCCACCCGAGAAGCCGCCTCCGCCGCCCGATGCGCTGGACGCCGTCTGGCTGGCGGCAGCGAAACCCGACTGGATCGCCCCGATAGGCGACGATGCGCCGGCGCCTGAGTTGACCCACAGATAGGTGGTCTGGAAGCCGGGGTCCGCCACGACCTGAGGAGCCGCATCGCGCAGCTGCTCGATCACCGTGTCCGCGATTCCGAACACCACCGCGAGTACCAGGAACCGGTTCCACAGCACGATGCTCGCGGGGGGAACCTCGTTCAGCCGGGAGAAATCGTGGAGGAAGCTACGGACCGCCTTGTAGCGGACGTACAGCTCGTTGCCGTCACGCGAGCGACGGCGCATGAACGGTGCGAACGCCCCGCACGTGATGGCAGCCGGTATCGCGACCGCGAGCGGGATCGGGCTCTCGGCGACACCCGATGCGAGTACGCCGAAGAAGAAGATGGCGCCCGCAAGGAGTGCGGAGCCCTCCACCCACGAGAACTCGCTGTACTCGAGCAGTCCGAGGCGAGCAGCCTCCTTGCGAGCCGCCTTCTTCCACGCGGCCATCGACTTGGAGAAGGTCGCCGCGTTCGCCTTCGCGTAGGCCTTCAGCGCGATCAGGTCGATCGACGTCCCGTCACCCGCATCGTCGAAGATCAACTCCATGAGCTGCGCGTCGAGCTCGGTCGGTGGATCAGCGCCGGGCACGCGTTCGAGAAGGAAGGTGTCGTCCTCGTGGCCGAAGATCCCCGCGAGGCCTGAAGCCCTCTCCGTGAAGGGGCGCATCGTGATGACCTTCTTGTCCGCGAGCTCCATGAGCGTGGCGGCGATGTCCGTGTCTTTCGCGTCACCGAGACGCCACAGCGCCCCGACGACGGCCGGGTGCAGGTCGGGCCTGGGGTCCTCGCGCAGATAGCCACCCGGGAACTCCGAGCGGAACTCCCGCCCGCGCCGCAGGAACGCCCGCACCACGAGAAGGACCCCTCCGAGCGAGAACAGGACGCTGCCGATCAGAGCGATCCAGTAGAAGGCGACGGCCTTCGCCCTCTCGGCATTGGCCGCGTTCGCCCATCCGGCCTCCTCCGCCTTCACCGTCTCGCGCCGCCACGTGGCGCTCTCGGGAAGAGCGCTCAGCAGAGTCGCCGGGTAGAGGGTACGCGCCTCGACGAACGTCCCCGACG
>JANYLP010000070.1 GCA_025361445.1 Coriobacteriia bacterium | reverse complement strand
CGTCGACACTCTGATCATCGGCGGCGGCATGTGCTTCACGCTTCTGGTGGCCAAGGGCATCAGCGTCGGGGACTCGCTCGTGGAGCAGGAATGGGTCGAGCCCGCCAAGGCGATGCTCACCAAGGCGCTCGACAAGGGCGTCGAGATCATGCTGCCTGTCGACTTCGTCATCGCCGACGCGATAGAGCCCGATGTGGAGACGCGTATCGTCGCCCGGGAGGAGATCCCGGCCGGCATGATGGGCCTCGACATCGGCCCGACCACCGTCGAGCTGTTCAAGGGCGAGATCGCGCACGCCCGCACGATCTTCTGGAACGGGCCGATGGGCGTGTTCGAGATGGCGCCCTTCGAGAACGGCACCAAACAGGTCGCGTTCGCGGTCACCCGCAACAATCGAGCCGTGTCGGTGGTGGGTGGCGGCGATTCCGTCGCGGCTCTCAAGAAGTTCGATCTCGAGGAGCGCGTGACCTTCGTCTCCACCGGAGGCGGTGCTTCGATGAAGCTGCTCGAGGGCTCGGATCTCCCGGGTCTGGCGGCGCTGCAGGACGTCTGACCGCACATTGCGCGGCCCGCGCGTCCGCGCCGGGACCGAATCGTACTCAAGGAGGACTCACATGGGCGGGCCCCGCACTCCGATGGTCGCCGGCAACTGGAAGATGTTCACCACGTCCGGCGAGGGCGCCGCGCTCATCGGCAACATCCAGGACGTGGTCTCGGACGTGTGGAGCCGCGTGGACGTCGTCGTCTGCCCGCCGTTCACCGGCCTGAAGGCCGCCTCCACGATCATCGAACTCGACCACCTGCGGATCGGCCTCGGCGCTCAGGACGTTCACTGGGAGTCCGAGGGTGCTTTCACGGGGGCGATCGCGCCGCGCATGCTCGTGGAGCTGCGCTGCGACTACTGCATCGCCGGGCACTCCGAGCGGCGTGAGTTCTTCGGCGAGACCAACGAGACGGTCAACCGCAAGGTCCACGCGCTCTTCGCGAGCGGCATCACGCCGATCACCTGCTGCGGGGAGTCGCTCGCCCTCTACGAGGCGGGGAAGACCGAGGAGTTCGTTCGCACCCAGATCCGTGAGGGACTCGCGGGCCTCACCCCCGAACAGGCGGCCGCGCTCATCGTCGCGTACGAGCCCATCTGGGCGATAGGGACCGGTCATACGCCCACGCCCGAGAAGGCGAACGACGTCGCCAGGATGATCCGCGCCACCATCGGGGCCATGTATGGACCTCCCGCCGCGCAGGCGGCGCGGGTGCTGTACGGCGGTTCGGTCAAGCCCGAGAACGCGGCGATGTTCTTCAGCGAGCCCGACATCGACGGGGCCCTCGTCGGTGGCGCCGCGCTCAAAGCGGACACCTTCTCCGACATCGTGCACGCTGCCTCGTGACCGAGCCGGACTTCGTTGCCGCAAGCGCGGAGCAGCGGGCGTTGCTGCGGTTGCCGCTCGCGCTGGTGATCATGGACGGCTACGGACTGGCCGAGCCCGGTCCCGGCAACGCGATCTCGCTCGCGAACACGCCGAACCTCGATCGCCTGTTCGCCGAGTACCCGAACACGGCGCTCGCATGCTCGGGCCTTGCGGTGGGCCTGCCCGACGGCCAAATGGGCAACTCGGAGGTCGGGCACCTCAACATCGGCGCCGGTCGGGTCATCTACCAGGAACTCACGCGCATCGATCGCGCCATCGAAGACGGATCGTTCGGTTCGAACCCGGTGCTGCTCGCGGCGATCGACGCCGCGGTGGCCGGAGACCGGGCGGTGCATCTCATGGGCCTGACCTCGGATGGTGGCGTGCACAGCCACCTACGGCATCTCGACGCGCTGCTGGCGCTCGCCGGGGAGCGGGGTGCGAAGCGGGTGTTCGTTCACGCCTTCCTCGATGGCCGGGACGTCCCGCCCGAGTCGGGTGCCGGCTTCGTCGCCGCGATGGAGCGCACGATGCACCGCCTCGGGGTCGGTCGCGTGGCGACCGTGTGCGGCCGCTATTGGGCGATGGACCGCGACAACCGCTGGGACCGCGTACAGCGCGCCTGGAGGCTGCTGGTGGCCGGCGAGGGGCGCAGCGCGCCAAGTGCGGTCGCCGGCATCGAGACGAGCTACCACGACGGCATCACCGACGAGTTCGTGGCGCCGATCGTCGTCGACGGTGTCGACGGTCGCTTGTCCGACGGCGACGCGGTCATCTTCTTCAACTTCCGCCCCGACCGGGCGCGCGAGATCACCCGCGCGCTCGTGGATGCGGACTTCGACCACTTCCCGCGTGCCGTCGTTCCCGCACTGCGCTTCGTCTGTCTGACCGAGTACGACCCGACCATCGACGCGCCGATCGCGTTCGCCAAGGCCCGGCCGTGCTGCACGCTGGCCGACGTGCTCGCCGAGGTGGGCCTGCGCCAGCTTCACATCGCCGAGACCGAGAAGTACGCACACGTCACCTTCTTCCTGAACGGCGGCGATGAGCCGTCGAAGCCGGGGGAGGAGCGCGTTCTGGTCCCGAGCCCCACGGTGGCGACCTACGACCTGAAGCCGGAGATGAGCGAACCGGAAGTCGCGCGTCGGCTCGTCGGTGCGATAGAACGCGGTGCGGCGGATGTCTACATCGTCAACTTCGCGAACTGCGACATGGTGGGTCACACGGGCGTGCTCGAAGCCGCGGTCGCCGCAGTTCAGGCGGTAGACGACGGCGTCGGGCGTGTGATCGAGGCGATCCGGCGTCAGGGCGGCGCGGCGCTGATCACGGCCGACCACGGGAACGCCGAGAAGATGCTCGACTCGGACGGCACGACGCCGTTCACGGCGCACACGGGCAACGATGTCCCCCTGATCTGCGTCGCTGACGGCGTGCGCTCGCTGGCTTCCGGCGGCAAGCTCGCGGACGTCGCGCCGACCGTTCTCGACCTCCTCGGCGTGCCTGCTCCGCCCGAGTGGACGGGGACTTCTCTCATCGTGCGCTGAGCACGCCGGGGAAAGGGACGGTTGAGCCGTCGCGTCGGTGTGCGTATACTTGCGCCTGCTCACTCGAACCACACAATCGCGGCGCCGCGGGTCAGGTTGTGCGGCGCTGAATCAAGTAGAAGGAGAAACTCATGGTCAGCCCCCTGGTCTATCTGGTCGTGGCGGTGCACGCGATCCTGGCAATCGGCCTGATCGTCTTTGTGCTGCTGCACTCGGGCAAAGGGACCGGACTCTCGTCCATGTTCGGCGGGATGTCCTCGGCTGCGAGCGGCACGAGCATCATCGAGAAGAACCTCGACCGCATCACCATCGGTCTTGCCGTCGGCTGGGCGATCACCTCCGTGCTCCTGATGATGCTGTACCGTCCGATCTAGTTCCCCACGCATAGACGGGCGTCTGTATCCGTCAGAATCAACGAAGGGATCCGCTGCTATGCATGCGGATCCCTTCTGTGCGCCCGTCCATACACGCCGGACCGGCTCCACCACGCTCGGTGCACTTGCATAGGCATGGGCGTGTGGGGGAAACTCATTAGGGTTATGTCCGAGCATGTGGGCGGACCGGCTCCTTTGTCGTTCTCGGGGCCAGTCCCGGTCAAGACCGGGGAGTGATGCGAACGAGCAAGGGAGTCACGACGAAGGGTACGACGCATTGTCAACGCAGGAAGGGGGCTTTACCGCTATGAAGCACCGTTTGCGCACTAGTATCGCGGCTCTGGCCGCTGCCGTGCTCGTGCTCGGCGCTTTCGCCGGGTGCACGCCCGCAGCGCCGACCGGCACCACGTCGGGCGCCAAGTCCGGTGGAGAGATGTCCTTCTACATCGTCGAGCCGGCGTACATCGATCCGTACAACACGCAGGAGTCCGAGGGCACGCAGGTCGAGCAGGCGCTGTTCGACAGCCTGACCCGCGTCGATCCGCTCGATCCGAGCAAGCTCGGCCCCGGGGCTGCCGATTCCTGGACGGCCAACGCGGACGCCACGGTGTTCACTTTCAAGCTGAACCCCAAGGGCATGTTCTCTGACGGCACGCCCGTCACCGCGCAGGACTTCGTCTATGCGTGGACCCGCATCGTGAACCCGGCGACGCTGAACACGCTCACCAAGAAGGCCGAGGCCTCCGGCATCGCCTATCACCTCGCCTTCGTCCAGGGCTACGACGACCTGGTCGGCGGCAAGGCCACGACGCTCACCGGCGTCAAGGCCGTCGACACCCTGACCTTCGAGGTCACGCTCTCCAAGGCGTTCGCGGACTTCCCGTTCGTCGTCGCGCACCCCGCGCTGGCGCCGGTTCCGCAGAAGCTCGTCGAGGCCGGCGTGGACTCCTCCGGCACCGTCGTCCCGTTCGGCGAGATGCCGGTCGGCAACGGCCCCTTCAAGATGGCTGAGCCGTGGAAGCACAACCAGTTCATCAAGATCGTCCGCAACGACAAGTACGCCGGTGCGAAGCCGCTTCTGGACAGCGTCCTTTTCAAGATCTACAAGGACTCTGAGGCTGCTTACACCGACTTCGTCGCTGGCAACCTTGACTTCACCCCGATCGGCACCGGCAAGATCAAGAGCGCCATCGCTTCCTACGGCACCTCGAAGACGGGCTACACCGTCGATCCCGGCACGCAGGTCACGCTTGGCGCCGAGAACGCCACGTACTACCTCATCCCGAACCAGAACGATCCGGTCATGAAGATCGCCGGCGTTCGCAAGGCCATCTCGCTGGCCATCAACCGCCAGGCCATCTGCGACATCGTCTTCGAGGGCACGCGTGAGCCCGCGGACAACATCATCCCGCCGGGCATCGCGGGTTATGAGAAGGGCGTATGGGGCGACACCAAGTACGACGTCACCGCCGCCAAGGCTGCTCTCGCCGAGGCCGGCTACCCTGAGGGCAAGGGCGCCGATGGCAAGGCACTGACGATCAAGCTGTCGTTCAACAGCGGCGGGGGCCACGAGGCCATCATGGAGCTCGTACAGTCCGACCTGAAGGCCATCGGCATCACGGCGGTCTTCGATTCCGCCGAGTTCGCCGTCTACCTGAAGCAGCTCGACGCCGGCACCTTCCAGCTCGCTCGTCTGGGCTGGATCGCCGACTACCCGATCTGCGACAACTTCCTGTATCCGCTGTTCCAGTCCAAGTCGGGCGACAACAAGTCCAAGTACAACAACCCGGCCGTAGACAAGGCGCTTGATGACGCTCGCAAGATCGTCGACACCGCCACTCGTATCAAGGCCTACCAGGCCGTCAACAAGACGATCGCCGCCGACAATGCAGTGCTGCCGATGATGTTCTACAAGCACACTCGCGTCGGCTCCAAGCGCCTGCACAACTTCGTGTACGACGCTCAGGGTCTCGGCGATTTCGCTACGGTGTGGGTGGACTAGTCACCTCACGGTGACGTACGGATAGATTGCTGAGGGGTGGGAGGGCGCGACCCCCGTCCAGCCACCCCCCCGGTG
>JANYLP010000110.1 GCA_025361445.1 Coriobacteriia bacterium | reverse complement strand
GGCATCGGCGAGAGCTGCCCTCTCGTGAGCACACGCGCGGCGGCCCGCGTCGCGGCCGAGGCGCTCGCCGGACGCCGTGACGTGAAGGTGCTCATGGCGGAGTTGGGCAACGATGCAGGTGTAGCGGGTGCTGCCGCGCTCGCCTTCGAGGATCACGACTCACGAGAAGGACTCCACTGATGACGTCACAGGTCTACTTCGCACCCATCCGCTCTCTCAAGAAGCGCTCGATGATCACGCGGGTCGGCACTCTGCTGGAGAAAGCCGGACTCGGCGACGCGATCGCCGAGGGCGATCTGGTTGCCGTGAAGCTGCACTTCGGCGAGTCGGGCAACACCGCGTTCGTGCACCCGGTGTACCTCCGCGAGGTCGTGGCGCGCATCAAGGAGCACGGCGGCAAGCCGTTCCTCACCGACGCGAACACGCTCTACAGCGGTCAGCGCGCGAACGGCATCGACCACATCGAGTGCGCCATCCGCAACGGGTTCTCGTTCGCGACGGTCGAGGCGCCGATCGTCATCGCCGACGGCATCGACGGCCGCGAGGCCGTGGACGTCCGCATCGACGCCAAGCACTTCGAGACGGTGCGCATCGGTTCCGTCGCCGTTCACGCTGACGCGATGGTGGCGGTCACGCACGTGAAGGGCCACGAAGCCACCGGCTTCGGCGGCGCGCTCAAGAACGTGGGCATGGGGCTCGGCTGCCGCAGCGCGAAGCAGCGGATGCACGCCGACTTCAAACCCGACGTCATCGCGGAGAAATGCACCGCCTGCCGCCGATGCGAACGGCGCTGCCCGGTGGGTGCGATCGTGGTCGGCCCCGACCGGTTCGCCATCGTCGACTTCGACACGTGCTACGGCTGCGGCGAATGCGTAGCCGCCTGTTCCTACGGAGCGATCGGCATCCAGTGGAAGACCACGCCGGACGCGCTCCAAGAGAAGATCGTCGAGCATGTGATGGGCGTAGTCGCCGGCAAGGAGGGCAAGGTCGTCTACCTCTCCTTCGTCACCGCGATCTCGCCGGACTGCGACTGCTGGAGCTTCTCCGACGCCCCGATCGTCGGTGACATCGGAGTGCTCGCATCCACGGACATCGTGGCGATCGACCAGGCCGCGTACGACCTGGTCACGGCCGCCTCGGGACTTCCCGGTTCGCGCGCAGAAGGCATGGGCGCCGGCGAGGACAAGTTCACGAAGGTGACCGGCATCGACGGCACTGCGGCGATACGCTACGCGCAGGAGTGCGGTCTTGGCAGCAGCGATTACGAGCTCGTGACGGTCGAATAGGTTCGGACGATCCGGAGGGCGGCGCGCGATGGGCTATGGGGCGATCCTGAAGCGGGCGTGGGAAGTCACCTGGAAGCACAAGATCCTGTGGCTGTTCGGTCTGTTCGCCGGGAGCATGATCGGCGGGAGCTCCCGGACCGCGGACTACAGCGTCGGGAACACCGGCGGCATGATGACGCAGGGTCAGACCTCGGTCTCGTACGACACCTTCAAGTCGACGATCCGGGACGGGCTCGGCCAGGCGCAGGCCTTCTACCAGCAGTACGCCATCGTGATCTGGTTCGCCGTGTTCGTGGCCTTCATGCTCATGTTGGTCTTCCTCGTAGTGAGCGTGGCCGCGCGCGGAGGGCTGGTGCACCTGGTCAATGAGGTGGAAGAGGGGCGTCCTGCGCGTGCCGGTGCCGGGTGGCGCGTCGGCTTCGCGAAGTGGTGGCGCGTGTTCGGCATCGGGTTCATCGCGGGGCTTCCCATGGCCGTGATCGGGCTCCTGCTCTCCGGCGCCACGGTCGCTGTGTTCGTCCTGTGGCTGGGCAGTGCGGATCCGGCGAGGCCGGACGCCAATCTGATCGGGACCATCGTCATCATCGGTTGCGCGATGTTCGTGCTCTCGATCATCGGGCTGTTCCTCGGCATCACGCTCGCGATCTCAGCGGAACTGGGTCTGCGCTACGCCGTACTGCAGGATCGCGGGGTCATGGCCTCGCTCAAGCAGGGCTGGCACGACGTCTGGGGGAAGCGCGGCGCCTTCGTGATGTTCCTCGTCCAGGCCGGCGTCGGCATCCTGTACGCGATCGTGTTCGGCATCGTGGCGTCGGTCCTCGCCGGACCGACGGTCGTCAGCTCGGGCGCCGCAGGGCTGCGGGTCGTGCAGCCGGCCGGCGCCGGTCTGACCTTCCTGCTCATCGTGCCCGCGGCGATCTACGGGGCGTTCTACCACGCATCGTGGACGGTCTTCTTCCGCAGGATGACCGGCATGGAGCAGTCGGCAGCAGCAGCGCCCGTCGACGCGCCTTTCGCGACACCGGTGCCCGAGGTGCCTGCACCTCCCGCGCCCATTCCTCCGTCACCCGTGCCGAGCGATGGCTGAAGGCCGCCTGGTTGTCTGTGCGACCCCGATCGGCAACCTCGGTGACGTGACACTTCGCGTCATCGAGGCACTGAAGTCCGCCGACGTCATCGAGGCGGAGGACACGCGTGTGACGCGCAAGCTACTCGCGCGCTACGAGATCGCGACGCCGCTCGAGCCGTACCACGCCCAGAACCTCGAGCGGCGCACGTCCGAGGTCGTCGCGAAGGTGGCCGGTGGCGCCGTCGTGGCGCTCGTCAGCGACGCGGGAACGCCGGGCGTCTCGGATCCGGGTGCGCATCTCGTGGACGCGTGCATCGATGCGGGGCTTGCTGTGGAGGTGCTGCCGGGCGCGAGCGCCATCCTGGCGGCGCTCGTGGCGAGCGGGCTGCCGACGCACGCGTTCTACTTCGGAGGCTTCCTGCCGCGCCGGACGGGCGACCGCGTTCGCGCGCTCGAGAAGCTGGCAACGCTCGACGCCACGCTCGTCTTCTACGAGTCGCCCCGGAGGGCTGCAGCGACGCTGGCGAGCCTGGCCGAGGCACTCCCGGGCAGGACAGCGGTCATGGCGCGCGAGCTGACGAAGATGCACGAGGAGGTAGTGCGCGGCGAGGTCGCCGCGGTAGCGGCGGCGGTAGCGACGCGGGAACTCAAGGGCGAGGTCGTGCTGCTGGTGGGCCCACCACCGCGCGGAGCCAGCGGGGACGTGATCGTTCCGGATGCGGCGACTCTGAGGGCTCAGGTCGAGTCATTGGTCTCAGCAGGAGCGAGCCGCAAGGACGCTGTCCGAGCGGTCTCGGAGCGAACGGGAGTGCCGCGCAACGCGGTGTACGACGCGGCGATCGGCTAGATGCGCTTCACCAGCGCAACGCAGTCGAGGCAGATGGCGCGGTCGGCCACGACCACCGTCTCGCCGCCGTTGCCGCAGATCGCGCAGTTGTCGTGATGCTTCGCAAGGACGATCCGCTCGCCATCGACCGAGATCGACAGAGGGTCCTTCACGTGGATCCCGAGTGTCCGACGCAGCTCCATCGGGATCACGATGCGGCCAAGATCGTCGATACGCCGTACGATGCCTGTGTCCTTCATCGCCGATGCCTTCCCCTGCGTGGCGCGTTCTCGTTGCTAGAATAGCCCCGAGAAGGCATTCGCGCCCTCCCCCGAACCTACTTTCCTTTACTTCCCAGCAAGAGAGCGACCGAATCCAAATGGAACGACCTACCTTCTATCTGACGACGCCGATCTACTACGTGAACTCGGTCCCGCATCTGGGCACCGCGTACACGACGGTTGCGGCCGATGCCCTGGCGCGCTACCGGCGCATGACCGGATATGACGTCCACTTCCTCACGGGCCTCGACGAGCACGGCCAGAAGGTCGCTCAGGCGGCGGAGGCGAACGGCATGTCGCCGCAGGACTGGGTCGACACGATCGCGCCGAAGTTCCTCGAGGCGTGGAAGATGCTCGACATCACCAACGACGACTTCATCCGCACGACGGAGCCGCGACACGAGGCGGGCGCCCAGGCATTCCTCCAGGTGCTGAAGGACCGGGGCGACCTGTACCAGGGTCACTACGAGGGCTGGTACTGCCTGCCGGACGAGACGTTCTACCTCGAGGACCAGCTCGCCGAGGGCAAGACGTGCCCGCTCTGCGGCCGCGACGTGCAGTTCGTGACCGAGGACAACTGGTTCTTCCGGCTGTCCGCATATCAGGACCGGCTGCTGGAGCACTACGAGAAGCACCCCGACTTCATCCAGCCCGACACGCGCCGCAACGAGGTGCTGTCGTTCGTGTCCGGAGGTCTCAAGGACCTCTCGGTGAGCCGCACGACGTTCACGTGGGGCATCCCTCTGCCGTTCGACCCCGAGCACGTCATGTACGTGTGGTTCGACGCGCTCATCAACTACATCACGGCGGTCGGCTACGGCGCCGACGGCACACCCACGTTCTCCGGCCCGCTCGCGCACTACTGGCCGGCGCAGTACCACTTCGTGGGCAAGGACATCATCCGGTTCCACTGCACGATCTGGCCGGCGATGCTCATGGCTGCCGGCGTTCCGCTCCCCGAGAAAGTCTTCGCCCACGGGTTCCTGCTGACCAAGGGCGAGAAGATGAGCAAGTCAACCGGCAACGCGGTCTCGCCGGCCTTGCTCGTGGAGCGCTTCGGCGTCGACGCGTACCGCTACTACTTCATGCGCGACCTGCAGTTCGGCGTCGACGGCTCGATCTCGATCGAGGCGATGGTGGCGCGCTACAACGCGGATCTGGCCAACGACTGGGGCAATCTCGTCTCGCGACTGTTCAACATGACGGAGAAGTACTGCGACGGCGTGGTGCCGGCAGTGCCGGTGGCGGCCGCAGAGGACGAGGACATCATGCGCATCGCTGCCCACCTGCCCGATGCGTATGAGAAGCGCATGGTCGCGCTCGACTACTCCGGCGCGCTCGAGGACGCCTGGGAGCTCATCAAACGGACGAACCGCTACATCGAGGATTCCGCCCCGTGGAACCTCGCCAAGAGCGACGAGACGCGCCCGCGGCTCGAAGCGGTCCTCTACACCGCGCTGGAGGCGGTCCGCATCGCGGCGCTGTTTGTCGCCCCCGTGATGCCGAACACCTCGCGCGAGGTCTGGAAGCGGCTCGGTCTCGGTGACGTGCACGAGGTCACCGACGTGGCAGCCACCGCAGCGTGGGGCGGACTGCCGGCCGGCTCGCGTGTCGAGAAGGGCGAGCCGCTGTTCCCGCGCATCTACGAGGACGCCGAGTAGACGAGGTCTCACGCGTATGGCGGAGGAGCGCGACAGGATCCCCACGTTCCCGGGCTCCGGGAAGAGCGTCGTGCTGCCCGTGCTCGGGGCCGCGACCGCTGACACGCACGCGCACCTGGACATGCTCGCGGACCCCGCGGGCGCGCTCGCGCGCGCAGTGCGCGCGGGAGTGACGCTCGTGTGCTCGATCGTCGACCTCACCGAGGACCCGGAGGTCACGATCGACGGCCTGGGCGGATGGCTCGAAGCCGCTCGCGCCGAGCTGGACGGAGAGGCCGCCGGGCCGCTCGGGCCGCCGGACGTGCGCCTCATCCTCGGCGTGCACCCGCACAATGCATCGCGGTTCGATGCGACCGTGGCCGATCGGCTGCGCTTGCTGGTGAGGACGCTTCCCGAAGGCCTCGTCGTCGGCCTCGGCGAGCTCGGGCTCGACTTCCACTACGACCACTCGCCGCGCGACGCGCAGCGCGACAGCTTCCGGGCCCAGCTCGCGCTCGCGCACGAGCTCGGGTTGCCGGTGACGGTGCACTTGCGCGCCGCCCACGACGAGGGCCTCGCGATCCTGGCCGAGGGCGGGGTGCCCGAGGCCGGCTGCATCATCCACTGCTTCACGGAAGGCCCGGAGACGGCGGCGCAGTTCCTCGCGTTGTCCCCGGCCGTGAGGATCTCGTTCGCCGGCCCGGTCACGTTCGCAAAGGCGATCCAGATCCGGGACTCGCTCGGCGTCGTCCCGCTCGACCGGGTCCTCGCCGAGACCGACAGTCCGTTTCTCGCGCCCGCGCCCTACCGCGGTGAGGCCAACGAGCCGGCCTTCGTGACGCTGAACGTCGCGCGGATCGCCGAGACGGTCGCGTTGCCGACCGCGGAGGTCGCCGCGGCGCTCCTGGTCAACGCCCGGCGCGTGTTCGGGCTCGATGCCGCCGGACGATTCCCGGGAGGTGCGTCATGAGCGAGGTCCGTGCGCCGCGCGTGCTCGCGATCGCGGGAAGCCCGCGCAGAGGCGGCAACAGCGACGCGCTGCTCGACGCGTGCGCGGCGGGTGCCCACGGATCCGGCGCGGAGGTCGACACGCTGGTCGTCTCCAGCGCGGGCATCAAGCCCTGTACGGGGTGCAACGAGTGTTCAAAGGACGGGGAGTGCATCATCCGCGACGGGATGCAGGACGTCTACGCGCGCATCGACGCGGCCGACGCCATCGTGGTCGCTACCCCCATCTTCTTCGCGAGCGTCCCCGCGACGCTCAAGGCGCTCTACGACCGGTGCCAGCCGTACTGGGCGCGCCGCTACGTACTGAAGCGCCCGATCGAGCATCGCCGGCCCGGCGCGCTCCTCGTGGTCGGTGGCGGTGGCGACCCGTACGGGAACTCGTGTGCGATCGCGCCCACCCGCAGCGTCTTCGCTGTCCTCGGTCTGGACTACAGCTTCGAGCTCGCTGTCGAAGGTGACGCTCGGGGCGATGTGCTCACCCAGCCAGCGGCCATCCAGCGGGCGCGCGACATCGGCTCGGCGCTCGCCCTCGATGCCTACGAGCGCGTAAGAACGCTCAATCAGAAGGGCTGAAGAGCGCCGTTTCGGGCTCCGTTTCGGACCTCCCGGACGCCCTTCCGGGTCGGTGACGCCGACTTCGCACAAGCCGACCTGCTCGTTTGCGGGGCAGCAAACGGTTGGATTACACTCGCAATCCGCGCGTTTCCGAACCGTTGACAGATCAGCAGGGGGATCAGTTTGAGACTGCCGGTCGGCCCGGCACGTTTCCTGAAGACTCAGCACCTCGTCGCAGCCTTCGTCGTAGCACTCCTGGGACTGGCAAGCACCACTGGATTCGTTGGGGCCCGAAACAGCGTGACGCTCGTCGTCGATGGCGTATCGGCGACCGTGTCCACGGATAGTCAGACCGTCGCCGCGCTTCTTGCCGAAGCCGATGTGACGGTGGCTTCCGGCGACCTCGTGAGCCCTGCCACCGACGCCCCGATCGACGCCGGCGCAGTCATCGTCGTGCGCCACGAGATCCCCCTGACGCTCGATCTGGCCGGACAGATCATCCCGATGCGCGTGTTCGGCCGCACGGTCGCAGACGCGCTCGTGATGGCGGGGCTCGACCCCACCGGCGGCATCAGCACCGAGCCCGGACTCGACGCGCCACTCACGTCCGGCATGACCATCGTCGCAAAGGACGTCTTCGTCCGCGTCTCGGAGGAGGAGATCGTTCTCTCGTTCGACACCGACGTCAGCGGCGATCCGAATCTGGGCAACGGGGTGCGTGTCGTCGAGACCAAGGGCCGGAACGGTTCCGCGGTTCGCGTGTGGCAGGTGCTCGTCACCGGCGGAGTCGAGGGCGCCAAGACGCTCAAGGCCGAGACCGTTCTTGAGGAGCCGGTGACGGAAGTCGTGCGCGTCGGCACGAGGCAGCCGTTCCGTCAGGTCCTGGCCGCCACGAAGAAGCTCTCTGGCGACTCAGGGCCGTCGTACGCACCGCCGGTCGTCGGAACCGTCATCCGCGTCGAGGCGACGGCCTACACGCCGTACGCGTGCGGCGTCAACGCCGACTGGATCGCATGGCGCCGGCGTCTCTACACGATCCCCGCCGGGTGGGGCGTCGTCGCGGTCGACAAGCACATCATCCCGTTCGGGACCCGCATGTTCGTCGAGGGGTACGGCTACGCCGTGGCCGGCGACACCGGTTCCGCCATCAACGGCTACAAGATGGACGTCTGCTTCTGGGGCGCCTCGCTGAGCGCGCCCACGCCGCACGAAGCATCCGCGGCGCAAGAGGCGGCCGCCCGCTCGCTCGCCAATCGCTGGGGCCGCAAGCGCGGGCTGCGCGTCACCATCCTCGGCAGCTGATCGCAGGGTGAACATCTCCCGGCTGGCGACCCCGTCCGCGACGCGGGCGGTTCTCGAAGCGCATGGACTCGCGCTCAAGAAATCTCTGGGGCAGCACTTCCTGGTCGATGGCAACATCGTCGGCAAGATCCTCGAGCTGGCCGCGCTCACTCCCGAGATGCCCGTGCTCGAGATCGGACCCGGGATCGGCACGCTCACGGTGGCGCTGTGCGCGGCGGCGGGAGCCGTGGTCGCGGTCGAGAGGGACGCCGATCTGCTCCCCGCCCTGGCAGACGTCGCGATCGAGTGTGGCAACCTCACCGTCGTGCGCGCGGACGCGGTCGCGGTAGCCCCTGAAGCGCTCCTGACGCCGCTGGGAGCTCCCGTGGCGCTGGTGGCCAACCTGCCCTATGCCGTGGCCGCCACCGTCGTACTGCGTCTGTTCGAGGAGATGCCGTCGATCACGAGCGCGACGGTGATGGTCCAGGCGGAGGTCGCTCAGCGGATGGCGGCGGTTCCGGGACGCAAGGACTACGGCGCGTACTCGGTGAAGCTGCGCATGTACGCGGTGCCCACCGGCAGCTTCCCGGTACCACGCACCTGCTTCATGCCGCCGCCGCGGGTGGATTCCACGGTGCTGCGACTTGAGCGCGTCGTGCGTACGGAGACCGAGGAGCAGCGCCGCTCGACAGCGCGCCTCGTGGAGGCGGCCTTCTCACAGCGCCGCAAGACGCTGCGCAATTCCGTGCTGGGCGCCACCGGCTGGGCCGGCGCCACATTCGACAGGGCGCTCGCCGACACGGACATCGACGGGAGCCGCCGGGCCGAGACGCTCGGCGTGGATGAGTTCTTCGCATTGGCTTCCGCATCGGCTGAGTATGGTCTCTGCGGTTGAAAAAACCGCCTCTGACCTGTACAATCTTTATCCAGCTGTGTTCCAGAAGGGCGGTTTGGTGGAAACCATGAATCAGATTGAGGTCGTCGGTCGCATCAGGAGTGACCTTCAGTCGTTGATGGGCACCCGCATGCGCCTGCGCGCCAACATGGGACGCTCGAAGATCGTCGAGCGCGAAGGCGTGCTCGAAGAGACGCACCCCAGCCTTTTCGTCGTCAAAGTCGAGGAGAAGCGCGAGCGCACCGCCCGCGTCTCATACTCCTACGTCGACGTGCTCACCGGTACTGTGGAGCTCACGCATCCCACCACCGGCGCGAGCGTCTTCCCCTGGCTGAACTGACGCCGCGTCACCCTCTGTGATCGAGAGCCGACGGGCGCGGTACCCCACTTCACGTGGCGGTGACCGCGCCCGATCACTTACGGAAGGCCTTCACCCGTGACCTCGCTGATCGCGCCGGCCAAACTCACGCTCTACCTCGCAGTCGGCGCGGTCCGCCCCGACTGCTTCCACGGGCTGACCGCGGTGTTCTGCGCGCTGGAGGACGGCGATGCGGTCACAGTGGAGCCCGCCGCGCGTTTGTCCCTGGTGTGCGAACCATCCGTTGGCGTCCCTGACGAGGAGAACCTCGCCTGGCGGGCGGCCGCGGCGATGGGCGAGGCATTCGCCCGCTCAGCCGACTTCGCCATCCGGGTCGAGAAGCGCATCCCGGCCGGCGCGGGGCTCGGAGGCGGCAGCGGCGACGCGGCCGCCGTCATCGCGGCGATCGCGACAGCGTGGGACGTCGACCGCGACGACCCGCGCCTCGAGGCTGTCGCCCGAACACTGGGTGCGGACGTCGCCTTCCCGCTTCGCGGCGGCTGCGCGGTCTACACCGGCCGTGGCGACGTCTTCAAGCGGGTGCTTCCGGTGCCGCCGATCCATCTCGCGATCGTCTCGGTCGCGGAGCCGGTGTCGACTGCCTCCGCCTATCGCGCGTTCGACGAGGGTGAGCGTGCGGCGGCGCCCGGTCCCCGCGTGGTCACCGACGCGCTCGTGTTCCGCGACCCCGTCGCCATCGGCGCCGCGCTCTTCAACAACATGACCGATGCTGCGTGCACGATCGTGCCCGCGATCGCCGATTCTCTCGCCTTCATGACCGCCGCCCAGGGCTGCTTCGGGGCTTCTGTGGCCGGAAGCGGCTCGGCGGTGTTCGGTGTCTTCGCGGACGCGGCACCCGCAGAGGCCGCCGTTGCGGCTGCACGGGAGCGCGGCTGGTGGTCGCTGGCGACGCGGCCGCGCACGGGCGGGACCCTGGACGACGCGATGGGGCCGCCGGCCGCCGCATCGGTCCGGCATCCGCGCGTTCGCTGAGAGCGGCACGCCCTTCTTGGCAACAGGTAGCAGGGATGTGCGTTCCCGCGGCGAACTGCGCAGGTGGGGGAATTGTACGCTCGGGTGGACGCACATGAACGACGGGGGAGTACGACCATGGAAGTAACCAAGGTCAGCTTGCGCGCGGTCGCGATGAACAAGGTCTGCGCCATCGCGAGCGTTGTGCTGGACGATGCCTTCGTCGTCCACGATCTGCGCGTCGTCAACGGCGAGAAGGGCCTCTTCGTCGCGATGCCCTCACGCAAGCTCCCGAATGGCGACTTCCGTGACATCTGTCACCCGATCAACGCGGACTCGCGCCAGCACATCCAGGACGCCGTCCTCACCCAGTTCGAGACCGACGGGGGCCTCGGGTACTTCTCCTCGGAGGAGGCGCTCACCGCGGTCCACGTGGCGCCCGTCTTCGAGTAGGCTGCGTGGTCCACACCGGCCGGGTGTCGGGAGCATGACGGGCGCCGCCGAGAGGGCGGTCCCATGGGGACCCTCTGGTACACTTCCCGCGTAGTCTTGGGGCGTGGCCAAGCGGTAAGGCAGGGGACTTTGGATCCCCTATTCGCAGGTTCGAATCCTGCCGCCCCAGCCACCTGACCCCAAGGCTCGGGTCCGCCCCAGGACCTGAGCTGTTCCGGTGAACAAGGAGCTCTAGTTGAAGCAGGCCGCCGCTATCGTCCTCGCCGCAGGCGAAGGCACCCGGATGCGGTCCTCGCTCCCCAAGGTCGCACACGAGATCCTTGGCGTTCCCCTCGTCCGTTTCGTGGTGGACGCCGCGCGTGATGCGGGCGTCGGGCGAGTCGTGACGGTCATCGGACACGGCGCCGATGCGGTAAGCGCTCTCGTGACCGACACCGAGATCGCCGTCCAGAACGAACAACTCGGCACCGGGCACGCCACGCGTTGTGCCGGCGCCGCACTCGCCGACTTCGACGGTCCGGTCCTCGTGCTCGCGGGTGACGTCCCGCTGCTTCGCCCCGAGACCCTGGCCCGGCTGCTGTCCGACTGGGAGGCGTCCGGCGCGGACTGCGTGATGCTCAGCGCCAGGCTGGCGGATCCCACCGGCTACGGCCGCGTGATCCGTGACGCATCGGGGCATGTGGAAGCGATCGTGGAGCACAAGGACTGCGACCCGGAGCAGCTGGCCGCGGACGAGTGCAACGTCGGCGTGTACTGCTTCGATGCGGTGCGCCTGTTCGCTGCGCTCGAGCGCCTCTCTCCTGCCAACGCGCAGGGCGAGTACTACCTGACCGACACGATCGCGATCCTGCGCGCCGACGGCGCGAAAGTCGAAGCGCTCACGCTCGATGACGCCGACGAGTCTCACGGCATCAACACGCGGGTGCAGCTGGCCAACGCAGCGAGGATCCTGCAGCATCGGATCAATCGGGTCCACATGCTCGCGGGCGTGACCATGGTCGACCCCGGTCTCGTATGGGTCGGCCCGAAGGTCAAGCTCGGACGCGACGTCGTCATCGGGCCGATGTGCGAACTCATGGGAACGACCGAGATCGCCGACGGGGCGTGCATCGGGCCCGGTACGCGCCTGCGTGACAGCTTCGTGGGCGCCGGGGCCACCGTCGAGCAGTCGGTGGTGCGCGAAGCACGGATCGGCGAGGGCGCCAGCGTGGGCCCGAATGCGTTCATCCGCCCGGGAACCGTCATGGGACCGGGCTCGAAGGCCGGCTCCTTCGTCGAGGTCAAGAACTCGACGATAGGGGAAGGTTCCAAAGTGCCGCACCTCTCCTACGTGGGAGACTCCACGGTGGGCTCCGGCGTGAACATCGGGGCCGGCTCGATCACGTGCAACTACGACGGACACGAGAAGAACCGGACCGTGATCGGCGACGACGCCTTCATCGGTTCGGCTACGATGCTCGTGGCCCCGGTCGAGGTCGGCAAAGGCGCGATGACGGCTGCGGGAAGCGCGATCTCGAAGGACGTGCCCCCTGGCGCCCTCGGGATAGAGCGGGCGCTGCAGCGCAACATCGAAGGTTGGACGGCACGGCGCAACGCGGAGACCGACGAGTAGCCAAAAGGAGCGCGAGAGACCTCGATGGGCGAGACAAGCAAGCGAATGATGGTCTTCACCGGAACCGCGAACACCGAGATCGCGGACGGTATCGCGGCGCATCTCGGGATCGAGCTCGGCAAGGTCAGGATCCGCCGCTTCGCGAACGGGGAGATCTACGTCCGCTTCCTCGAGAGCGTTCGTGGCGCTGACGTGTTCCTCGTCCAGTCGATCGCTGCACCGGTCAACGATGCGCTCATGGAGCTGCTGATCATGGCCGACGCGGCACGCCGCGCCTCGGCCCGGACGA